>CAZSSA010000006.1:0-21012 GCA_964609375.1 uncultured Verrucomicrobiota bacterium
TGTCTAACTCTCTTTCATTGCCGTAAACACCTCTGATCGGTTATAATAAGCCTTTTGCGAGGATTTGCGATGCCAATCAACCATCAGAACTGCGCTCTTCTCTGCTCCTGTTCGCAACGGGGGCTCATCCCCGGCGACTCCATTGCTAAAATTCATAGTGAACTCACCACTCATGGATGGCAAGTCACTGTCGTGTCCGATCTTTGTGAAATGGCGATAAACGACGCCGACACCCTTTGCAAAATGGCTGATACCCCCGACTTCCTTATCGCCGCCTGCCGCCCGCGAGCTACCCGCTGGCTTCTGCATCGGGCTGGCGTGTCACGACCCGTTTCCCAAATCCAATTTCAGGACATTCGCCCTAAAACCATTCCAACGCCGGACTCTGCCATACCCACTCATTCCGTCACCCACGACACCACGGCGGCATCCTGGCCTGCTTGGTTTCCCGTCATTGATTACGACCGCTGTAATAGTTGTCGCCAATGTGTCAGCTTCTGCGCCTTCGGCGTTTACTCCGTTTCCGGTAAATCCGTGCACGTCACATCCCCGTCCAACTGCAAGGACAACTGCCCTGCCTGCGCCCGGATATGTCCATCCCTGGCTATCATTTTCCCCAAAGTCGATGATATCCCCATTAACGGTGACGAGGTTACCATCACCCACCTTTCCGCCATGAAAGAAACCTTGACCAACGCCAAACGCGAATCCACGGGACGCAACCTTCACTCGATTCTGGCCTCCCGCCGTGTCCGGCAGACCGAAAAACCTCAGGAAGTAAAGGCTTCGCCACCCGAATGAGCGTCTCCACTGCACCATCTATCCCTGCCGCTAATGCGATGACCTTACCCACGAAGCAGGACTCCCTCCCCCTGCCGGTACCCCCTCCCTCCGACTGGAAGCATTATGCCGCTTGCATCCATGATTTCCTCTCAACGTATCCACAAGTCCCCCCTCTGTCCCTGACCGATCTACGTCAATGCGCAGACCATCTTCTTCAAACCACATCCCTCAATCCTGCCTGCCGTGACTTCCTGATCGTCCAATTACATAACGCCATCTGGGAACCTGTCGTGGCCTCCATCCCTTTTGAACGCCGCGTCCTGCTGCTCCCCCCCTGCCTGCGATCCAGTACAGATTGTCCTGCCACCTTCGATACCTACGGACTCCTTTGTGCAAATTGTGGACGCTGTTGCATCAGCGCCTTGACGCAAGAGGCGGAAGCCCTCGGATACGCCGTACTCGTCGTTGAAAGCACCCGCCTTGTCCAACCCTTCTTGGACAAGGGTGACGCCGATGCCGTCATCGGGGTCGGTTGCATGGCATCGTTGGAACGCTCGTTTGAACATATTGTCTCCGGCGCCATCCCGGGTCTGGCCATCCCCCTCCTGAACGATGGATGCAAGGATACATCCTTAGCAGGGCATCACGTTCGGGCGCTGCTCCAGATGAAGAATAACGACATAACTCGGGCATACCCGGATTACCACGCCCTGCGCCAAAAGGTTGACTCATGGTTCGAGCCCGCCGCCCTAAAAGCACTATGCCCCCCCCCTGTAGCCGGCACCGAGCAGATTGGTCTCGATTGGCTTGCCAAGTCCGGCAAACGCTGGCGCCCTTTCCTAACGGCGGCCACCTATGCCGCGTTAACCGATTGCCCGCCTGACTCCTTGCCGGAATCCCTGCACCATACGGCCATCGCCGTGGAGTGCCTACACAAGGCATCCCTTATTTTCGATGACATTCAGGACAATGACTCCCTGCGTTACGGAGAACAAACACTTCACGAAGTACACGGCACCCCCTTGGCAATGACGGCGGGATTATACCTGCTCGGCATGGGTTATCGCCTGATAGCCGATAGTGGAGCCTCTCCTGAGGTCATATCATCGATGCTGACCCTCACCAGCCAGGCCCATCTAAGGCTCTGTTCCGGACAAGGATCGGAACTGTGGGCCATGCGATACCCCCGCCTCCTCTCCACCGCCGATGTACTGGATATTTTTCGAAAAAAAACGGCGCCCGCTTTCGATGTCGGCCTGAGATTGGGCGCTATCCTTGCCAAGATGCCCGATGTGGATTCCGTCTTGCTGGCATTCGGTGACGCGCTCGGGACCGCTTACCAGATTCGCGATGATCTCGATGATAATCGCGAAGAAGCACCGGATAACGACATAGCCGCCGGGCGCCCCTCCATCCTTCTGGCGCTTGCCGCCGAACACGCCACCACGGAACTTCGCTCCCGGATGATGTCCGCCACCGAGCGGAATACCCCTGATCGAAGCGCCATTGATCGCGAGGCGATCATCCTTACCGACAGCGAGGGTCTGGCACGCCGGGAACTCGCCGCCTATAAACATGCCGCACTAGAAGCACTACGCCCGCTGCAAAACAGGAATCTAAAAATACTGCTCCACCGTTTCGTCGCCCAAGCGCTGTGATTAAGGTGATGCCTACGATTTCTTGAATGCCGATGAACTTCTACTTCTCAACCAAACCCCGCTGATATCAATTTCTCAAGGGTTAATCCGCCGCCAAGTTTTGACTGCACCTGCTTCTGCACATACTTACCCAAAATATCCGCTTCCAGATTGACCGAGCTGCCGCGCTTCAGCCGCTTTAATGAAGTATTTGACCATGTGTGTGGAATCAAATGAACAGTAAATGTCTTTGCGCGCAACTCCACCAGTGTCAGACTGACGCCATCCACGGTGATTGACCCTTTGGACACCAATTGGTCCGTCAGCAACGAGCTTCCCGCCACTTCCAGCACCCAGTCGGCACCGCCAATCGTTATACCAGCAACTTCGCCGACCTCGTCGATATGCCCCGTCACAAAATGCCCACCCAGTCGATCCCCGGCCCGCAAGGCACGCTCTAGATTCAGCAAATCACCGTGACGTTTCCCCGCCAAATTGGTTTTCTTCAACGTTTCCTGCAACACATCGCATGTAAATTCACCGGCAGAACATGATGTCACGGTCAGGCATGCTCCTTGAACCGCCACGCTTTCACCCAACACCAATGGCTCATTCCATGCATCATGCTTGATGACAAAACGCATTCCGTCACCACGCGCCACGGCAGACGACAACGTACCCACCTTTTCAATTAATCCGGTAAACATACTTCACCCCGCCACTATCGCACGAATCATCACATCATCCCCGCAACGGCGCGTATCCAGAATAGTCAATCGTGGAGCACTTCGTAACGGCCACCCCACCCCCCCGATAGCGCCAATCCCTTCCCCGCCAATGACCACGGGCGCCACAAACATCACCACTTCATCTACCATCCTGGCTTTGAACAGCGACTCTGCCAACGCGCCACCCCCCTCCACCAAAACCCGCATCACACCCCGCTTCCCCAGGCGCCGCATCAACGCTGGCAACGCCACTCCGCCGTTGGCACCCGGTAGTATCCATGCTTCGCCACCCCCCTCCTCATAGGCCTTGCACCGTTCATCGCTGCACCGTCTCGTGGTCGCCACTATGGTCTCCGATTTGCCGTCCCCCAGAAATACCCGTGCCGATGGCGCCACATGCCCCTTGGAATCGACAATCACCCTGAACGGATGACGTCCCCGGGACGGTCGTGGCAATAGCGAGGGATCGTCCGCCACCGCCGTCCCTGCACCAACCACAATCGCATCACTCTGCCGCCTCATCGCCTGAACAATATCCCGCGCGGCAGGTCCGCTGATCCACTTGGACCGACCGGTGGCATCAGCAATCCGGCCATCCAGTGACGTGGCCAGCTTCAACGTAACCCATGGTCGCTTCCACAGCATGAGCGAGGCAAAGGGAACAATCAATGCACCAGCCTCATCCGCACAGACCCGCTCATCAACCACGATCCCCGACCTCTTTAATAACAAAATACCACGTCCCGCATGTTTCGGATTAGGATCCCTTGCCCCAATCACAACCCGCCGGACTCCCGACGCCAATACGGCATCCGTGCATGGCGGAGTCCTTCCAAAAGTACAGCAAGGTTCCAACGTGACATATAACGTCGCACCCCGGGCCAGCTTGCCCGCCTGACGTAACGCATACACTTCGGCATGGGGGTTCCCCGCCTTACGATGATATCCACGCCCCACCACCCGTTGTCCGCGGACGACAATCGCACCAACCGGGGGATTAGGCCGCGTCAATCCCTCGCCCAATCGGGCAAGCCGAAGCGCCTCATGCATCCACTGCTCGTCATGTGCATCCGGCTTCACGTTGATCGGTCCCCCTCTCCCTGCACTCCCAAAAAACCATCCACAAACGCCTCTCGCGAAAATGGTTCAAGATCATCCGCATGTTCACCCAATCCCACATACTGAACCGGCAAACCCAATTCACGACGCACCGTGAAAACAAAACCACCTTTGGACGACCCATCCAGTTTGGCCACCACAACACCCGTCAGGTCAATGCATTCCTTGAACGACTTCGCCTGGATGACGGCGTTATGTCCCAAGGTGGCATCCAACACGATCCAACATTCATGCGGGGCCCCCGGTAACGCCTTCGCCGCCGCCCGCCTCACTTTCTGCAACTCATCCATCAGCGGTTGTTTCGTATGCATCCGGCCCGCCGTGTCAATCAGCACCACATCCGCCTTGCGCGCCATACCGGCGCGAACCGCATCATAAACCACGGCCGCCGCATCCGCACCGTGTGCCCCCACCACCACATCCACACCCAACCGGTCAGCCCACAATTTGAGTTGATGCGACCCCGCCGCCCGAAATGTATCCGCCGCCGCCAGCAATGGCACAAACCCATCCTTCTTGAAACGATGCCCCAGTTTGGCCGCTGTCGTTGTCTTGCCGGACCCGTTAACCCCGGTGATCAACACCACTGTGGGACCCTCATTACTGGCAGGCCGAAAAAGCCCCTGCTCCGGAAAAACATCCAGAAGCAAGTTCCTGATTTCCGTCCGCATATCACCCCGTCCGGCACGCCTCCGAACTTTCGCCATCCACTCTTCAACCAGCCGCGGGGTGATATCCGCCTGGATCAGCGACCGCTCCCATTCATCCAATGCTGCCGGATCGGCCTTGGCAAGACCAGGGATAAGACGGGCCAACCCGCCGGCAATCCTATCCCGCGTTTTTGCCAAGGCATTCAGCCACGACTTCACAACGGCTTCTTCCCTTTCGCCGGCTTTGGCGTCACCTCAATCTTTAACTCGCGCATCACCTTGTCCAGAATCCCGTTCACGAATCTCGGCGACCCGACATCCCCCATGGTCTTGGCAATCTCAACCGCCTCATTAATCGACACGGCCGCCGGTATTTCCTTCCGGTATAGCATTTCGTAAATGGCCAGCCGGATGATGTTCCGATCCACACCCGCCATTCGGGACAAATGCCAGTTCTCGGCTGTTTTTTGAATCACCCCGTCAATTTCCGGTCGTTGCGCGGTAACCCCTCGCACCAGTTCCTCGACAAATTCACGCGCAGCAGGCTTGGTTTCACGCTCCGCCCAAAACGCATTAAAGGCAACCTCCACGTCGCCCGGATTAAAATCCAACTGAAACAATAATTGAACAGCCCATTCGCGGGCATCACGTCTGGAACCCATCCGTCTACGCTCCCATCTGTTGGTAAAGATTCGCCATCTCAATGGCGGCCAGTGCGCCACTCCACCCCTTATTGCCAGCCTTGGTGCCGCATCGCTCAATCGCCTGCTCAATGCTGTCGGCACACACCACCGAATTAATCACTGGAACTTCACGTTCCAAAGCGATTCCCGCCAATGACCGCGATACCTGCGAGTTAATCAATTCCGCATGGGGTGTCGCCCCTTGAATGACAACTCCCAAAGCCACAACCGCATCCAGCTTACCCTTTACGGCAATTTTCTGAACACCCAGCGGCAATTCGTTCGCCCCCGGCACCCACACCAGCAACACATCCTTCTCGTTCACTCCATGCCGCACCAGGCAGTCCACGGCTCCGCTCACCAACTCCTTGGTGAATAGATCATTAAACCGGCTGACCACGATGCCCACCTTGAGGCCCTTGCCAATCAATCCGCCCGATAACTCTTTCACGTTCATATTCTCCTCCTCATCGTTATTCTCCATCAACCATTACTCATTTAACTTCACAACAAATGCCCCATCTTCTTCCGTTTGGTCTCCAGATACCGTCGGCTATGAACCGTCGCCGGTAACACCAGCGGAATCCTCTTGGAAATCTTCAACCCATGCGCCTGCAACCCGACCATCTTGCAGGGATTATTGGTTATCAGCCGGATCGTGCTTAATCCGAGACCGGTAAGGATTTGAGCGCCAACCCCGTAATCCCGCAAGTCCGCCTTGAACCCCAGCTTGACATTCGCCTCCACGGTATCCAGCCCCTTCTCCTGCAAGGCATAGGCATGGATCTTGTTCGCCAATCCGATACCCCGCCCTTCCTGCCGCATGTACAACACCACGCCAACCCCCTCCTTGGCGACCATCGCCATGGCCTTGTCCAGTTGCGGACCGCAATCGCACCGCTGCGATCCGAACACATCTCCCGTCAGACATTCACTATGAACACGCACCAAAGGGGCTTTCGATTTCCTGGGGTCCCCCATCACCAACGCCACATGCAACAAATCGTCCACAATGGACCGGAATAAATGTAGTTTGAACATCCCGGCATGCGTCGGCAACTCCACCTTCCGGACAAACTCCACCAGTTTCTCCCGAGCCCGCCGGTAGGCAATCAGATTCTCAACCGATGTGATCTTCAGGCGGTGCCGCGCCGCAAACCGCCGCAATTCAGGCAGCCGCGCCATACTCCCGTCTTCTCTCAAAATCTCGCAAATAACGCCAGCCGGCTTCCGCCCGGCCAACCGCGCCAAATCCACCGATGCCTCCGTATGACCCGCCCGCCGCAACACACCGCCTTCCTTCGCCTGAAGGGGAAACACATGCCCCGGACTTGCCAAGTCCGCCCGGCTAGCCCCGCTCCTTGTTAATACCCTGATCGTTTCCGCACGATCATGCGCGCTGATTCCCGTGCTGATCCCGCGCCGGGCATCGACTGATTCCATAAACGCCGTCCCGAAATGATCCCCGCCCTCCCGGTTGATCATTCGTTGAATTCCCAGTTCTTCCAGCCGCTCCTGGGTCATGGTCACACAAATCAGACCCCGCCCGTAGCGCGCCATAAAATTAATGGCCTTATGCGTCACCCGGTCGGCGGCCATGACAAGATCGCCCTCATTCTCCCTGTTTTCGTCATCGGCAATCACGACCATTTCCCCATCCCGTATCGCGGCAATGACATCCTCAACAGGATCAAATACAGATTTACGCTTCTTCACATTACACGTTTTCATTTTTTCAGCCCGATATATCGGCAAAATAAAACCCGAAGACAAATGCTTCGGGTTGATAACGCGGCCACTGACGCCACGCTTATGCCTTCTCCCATCCAGACTCAGTGGCATTCCTGCCCCATTACTGTCGGCCATGGCATTTCACCATGTCTGTCCCGTTTAGGCGAGACTCGCGGGCTTTCACCGCCGGCTGGGAATTTCCGCCGCTAAGCGGAGCACCCGTTCCCGAAGACAACGACTACGTCTAACAAATACCTGCGACATTTCTCCGTCACAGTTAAGCTCTAAAATTACAGCATCTTCCGGCAACTTTCAATTGCTTTGTGGTTATAAAAAAAGAGGACACCGGTCAGGTATCCCCTTTTCACGCCATACGCACCCTTGAAGGGCATCCGCGATCAATTAGTTTCGCTTCGTCGTTGCGCTCTTCTTAACCACTTTGGCCCCAGTCTTCACTGCAGGTTTTACCGCTGGCTTGACTGCAGATTTCAGCGCAGCGGCCTTCGCCGCCTCTGCTTTCTTCCTCATTTCTTCCTGGATGAGCACCTGACGCTGCCGAGTCCATTCCAAACAAGTTCGCCGCAGCTTATCCGCCTCAACCATCTGCCGCTCAGCATTCACGCGTACCTGATCAAGCTCAACACGCACCTGATCGCGCTCCTGAGTCAACCGGTCACACTCTTTTCGTGTCTTCGAGGCTGTAACCGTGGCCACAATCGCCCAAATTAAAGTTGCAGCCAACAACAACGCCAAAAAAATCACAGCCGTATTCTTCGGTTCTCTTAACGATTCGTTTTCCATCATCTGACTCTCCTCGTGACTCAACTTGTTGAACTTCAAAAACTGGTTCGACTATGTGATATCGCATTCCCAAAAACAAGCACATTTATGCTTGGGCATGGAAGAGGCGATCGCACTCATTATCACACTCATTATCCGCACGATAATTTTCTTGCCTTTGAACGTCTCAGTCTCCATAGTACGCCCCTTTTTCAGGCCTGTCTGGACGCCCATCATGCACCCTGCATGGCCCGTTTGATAATCAAGGAGAGACGAGATCATGGACGAGAAACTGCCACTGTCGAAGCTGAGAAACATCGGTATCATGGCGCATATCGACGCCGGGAAAACCACCGTTAGCGAACGCATACTTTTCTATTCCGGGAAAACCCATAAAATGGGCGAGGTTCATGATGGCGCGGCCACCATGGACTGGATGGATCAAGAGCAGGAACGCGGCATCACTATTACCTCTGCCGCCACCACCACAAGCTGGAATGGCTACCGCATCTCCCTGATTGACACTCCCGGGCATGTGGATTTTACCGCCGAAGTGGAACGTAGCTTGCGGGTTCTGGACGGAGCCGTCGCTCTCTTTTGCGCCGTCGGCGGCGTTCAGCCACAATCAGAACAAGTCTGGCGGCAAAGCGAAAAATACAGCGTCCCGAAAATTGCCTTCATCAACAAGATGGATCGAACCGGCGCGGATTTCTTCGGCGTTGTCGAAAAAATCCAGAATATTCTTGGCGCCAATGCTGTGCCTGTCGTCATACCGATTGGAGCAGAGGAATCCTTCTCGGGACTCATTGACCTCATCAAAATGAAGTCCATTGTTTATAATGAGCAGGATCGCGGCCGAACCTGGATCGAGGAAGAAGTTCCTGCCGACATGGTTGAAGTCGCCAAAAAGTGGCGCGCTAATCTGGTCGAACGCTGCGCGGAACAGGATGAGGTTCTTCTGGAAAAATTCCTGGAGTCAGGGGATCTGTCCGAGAAGGAAATCATGGCGATTGTACGCTCCGCCACAATCGCGCGCCGCGTCATCCCTGTCTATTGCGGCTCTGCTTTCAAGAATAAGGGCGTCCAACGGCTTCTGGACGGAATTGTTGACTTCCTGCCCTCGCCGAACGACATCCCCCCCGTCATCGGACAGGTGGGCGAAGGCGAGGAACACCGCAAGCACTCGGAAGACGAGCCTTTTTCCGCGCTCGCATTCAAGATCATGTCTGATAAGCACATGGGAAAGTTGACCTATATCCGCATCTACTCCGGCACCGTGTCCTCTGGAACCGTGGTATACAACAGCACTCAGAAAAAGGAACAGCGGATCGGACGGCTGCTGCGTATGCATGCCAATCGCCAGGAAGCCATCGATATCGCCAGGTGCGGTGATATCGTCGCCGTTGTCGGTTTACAGCAAACCAAGACCGGAGATACCTTGTGCTGCGAGGACAATCCAATTCTTTTGGAATCCATTGAGTTCCCCGCCCCCGTCATCTCGATCAGTATCAAGCCCGAAAGCCGGGCGGATGACGAAAAATTGAGTCACGCTTTGCATGCACTGGCGGACGAAGATCCAACCTTCGTCGTCAGCTTTGATGACGAAACCAAGGAAACCATTATCGCCGGCATGGGCGAACTCCATCTGGAAGTCCTCGTGGAACGGATGAAGCGCGAGCACGGCGTCGTCGCCCAAGTCGGACGTCCTGAAGTGGCCTACCGGGAAACCGGAACCTGCAAGTCGGATGGCGAGTATAAGCACGTCAAGCAATCAGGCGGTCGCGGTCAATACGCGCATGTCTGCCTCAGGCTCGAACCTCTCAGCCCTGGCGAAGGCTTCGAGTTTGTCAACGAAGTCCGCGGTGGCCGCATTCCTCAAAACTTCATTCCATCGGTCGAAAAAGGCATTGTCAAAGCCATGCTTAAGGGCCCCGTTGGCGGCTATCCGGTGGTGGATATGCGTGTCGTTCTCTACGATGGATCGTATCACGAGGTGGATTCGAACGAATTCGCCTTCATCGAGGCGGCTCGTGCCGGCTTCCATAAACTCTTCCTGGAATGCCGTCCCGTCCTGCTTGAACCGGTCATGTCGGTCGAAGGCGTGACGCCGGAAGATTTCATGGGTGGCGTTACCGGCTCCATCTGCCAGCGCCGTGGACGTATCGAATCCATGGACGAACAAGCCGAATACAAGGTGGTCCGCAGCATGGTCCCTCTCAGCGAAATGTTTGGCTACTCAAACGTCATTCGCACAATCTCTCAAGGACGCGCTTCGTTCACCATGCACTTCGAGCATTACGAGGCCGTACCTTTCGCTCTGGCAGAGGAAATCGTCGCGAAACGGCGCGAAGCAAAGAAGATCTAAACTTGGCAAACGGGGCACACATGGGTGCCCCGTTGACCAACAACAAGTCGCTGAATCGGTGTTCGACAACGCGGACACGGTTTCCCTGTCCGCCTGAATACCCGCAGAAAATGCTGATTTCCACCCCGCCGCCCATCCAGCGCCTTGAAATTCGGGTTCCCGTGCCCCAACGAGGTGCCACGATTTCGAATCCCTTGCTGTAACACCTCCCGAATAGCCCTATAAAGGGTTTCAATCTCCTCGGAACTGAGTCCGGCAGCGCATCGGCAGGGATGCAGCTTTGCCACCCATAGGGCTTCATCCGCATAGATATTACCAATCCCCGCAACAAAGGCTTGATCCATCAAAAGCGGTTTGATCTGCCGGCGACGCGTTTTGATCCTGCTTGAAAAATAATCCAGCGTAAACGCTTTCTCCAGGGGCTCCGGCCCCAGCCTCGAAAGTTCATGGGCAGGATCTGTCGTCAATATCCATCGCCCAAACTTCCGAGGATCAATAAACCTGAGTACTCGCCCATCATCGAATCGCAACAACACGCGTTCAGATGGATAACGGTGCCCTGAAGATTCCTCAAGACAAAACCGGCCCGTCATGCGCAAATGGATCAGAATGAAAACCCCGCCATTTAAACCAACAATAATATACTTGGCACGCCGAATAATGGATTCAATACGGCGGGAGTTAATCGCCTGCACAAACCTCGCCCGGCTTCGACAATCGACAGTTCCCGTCCAGCGAAGCGTCACACCGGTAATACGTCGACCAATGACATGCCGACGGCGCAACTCGCGAACAATGGTCTCAACTTCCGGGAGTTCGGGCACGGAAATCCCTCCCGAGTTCACGTTTCACGGGCCTCGCATAACGATCATCAACCCTTCTGTCATCGGATCCTGGACCACGAGTCCTATCCGGAGGATAATTTCCATTCGACGGGAACGGCCGCCTTCCATATCGCTCATCCAGCATCCGTGATCGCTCCTCCATTATCCGCGCCCGGTTTTCACGATCCAGCAAGCCGCGATGCGCGGCATATTCCCTGACAAACCCCTCCGTTAACCGCCCCAGCACCGTATCCAATGCCATGGGCAATCCACATCGTGTTTCTTTCATCAACACCAGCATCTTTTTGACAAGCCCAAGGTAGTCCGCCGTTGGCTTGGTTCGCACGGGAAGCGCCTCACCCTCCGGATTAAGACATCGCTCGCCACGCAGCACCGCCTTGAATATCTCCGTCAGTTCCCGCTGTGTCAACACTCCGTCCGGCAATTCGGGCATTACTTCTGCCGCCAGAAGATAAGGCGCATACGGCATCGCCACTCGCAACTCGGCAAGAGACATGTTTTTATCCAGAACCGCTCCCTGCAATTCTTTGCATCGCGCAGCCCGATCCAATAGCGGCGCGTCCTTGAGTAATATTCTCCGCTCCGCAACCGCCAGGGCGATCCATGGCGCCACATTCATGTCCCGCACCAACCCTGCCGCCCTCTGCCCTATCGCCACCGAGTCACCACGCTCCATCGCCAAGTCAATGAGGCCCTGCTCCCACCGTTGCGACCGCTCCTTCTTGTGTTTGTCTGCCATTCGATTCATGACTTCGTATCCTGCGTGTCTCAACCCTCGCTGTCCAGATAGAAAACAGTGAATCAATAAAATTGTCCCTTGACCTGCATGCCACAGGTCAACATAATGCGTTGGCAACACGTTCAACTATCACCAGAGGTGTCGCTATGAGTCTGAATGAATCAATACAGTCCTTTATGGAGAAGTTTTCCCAGGAGGGCCTTACGTTTGACGACGTATCCCTTATCACCCAATATTCAGATTTTTTGCCTGACCACGCCGATGTTCGGAGCCGCCTGACCAACCGCATCGGAATTAATATCCCGTTTGTAAGCGCTGCCATGGATACCGTGACCGAAAGCCCTATGGCAATCGCCATGGCCCTCATGGGCGGTATCGGCATCATTCACAAAAATCTTTCCGCAAAACGTCAGGCCGATCATGTCGCACGCGTGAAACACTATCTTAACGGCCTGATCCGCGACCCCATCGTCTTCCGCTCAACCGACACTCTCGAAGCCATATTAAAAAGCAAGCAGCAACGCGGCTTCACTTTCAGTGGGTTCCCGGTGCTGGATCAAAATGACCACGTCGTGGGCATCTTGACTGCCGCCGATATCAAATTCGCTTCCGACAGCAAGCTGCCGGTTACAGACGTCATGACCGCCAACGTCATTTCCGCCCCCGCCAATACGTCGCTTAAGGAAGCCTACGATATTATGAAGCGTAACCGCATCGGAAAACTTCCCCTGGTCAACCAGGACGGGAAGTTGGCGGGATTGTACAGTTTCAGCGATGTTCGTACGCTCGTCGAAAATGTGGAGCCCATGTACAACCGCGATGAAAAATACCGGTTGCGTGCGGGAGCCGCCATCGGCCCGAATGACCAGGAACGGGTCACCGTTCTCGCCCGGGAAGGGGTCGACGTCGTCGTTGTCGATACCGCCCATGGACATAGCAAAGGCGTCATCGACATGGTCAAATGGGTAAAAAAACACCACCCCGATATTGATGTGGTCGCCGGCAACATTGCAACAGGCGATGCGGCAATAGCCCTTCGCGATGCCGGAGCCGACGCCGTCAAGGTTGGCATCGGACCCGGATCCATCTGCACAACCCGTGTCGTAGCAGGCGTAGGGATACCCCAAATCACCGCCATCCATGATTGCGCCAAAGCGTTGGGCGGCAGCATACCCATTATTGCAGACGGCGGCATCCGCCACTCAGGAGACGTCCCCAAGGCGATCGTCGCCGGAGCCGACACCGTGATGTGCGGATCTCTCTTTGCCGGAAGCGATGAAAGTCCCGGCGAAAAAATCATTCACCAAGGCCGCCAATATGTCGTCTACCGAGGCATGGGCAGCCTCGCCGCCATGAAGGAAGGCGCCGCCAGCCGTGAGCGATACGGGCAAAGCTCAAGCCAGGAAGACGAATTGGTGCCACAGGGCATTGAAGGCATTGTCCCTTATTCCGGGTCCGTGCGAAAAGTCATGATCCAATACTGCGGCGGATTAAGAGCGGCCATGGGATACTGCGGCTGCCGGACCATTGCTGAACTGCAACGACGCGGTCGCTTTGTCCGCGTCTCGCTCGCAGGTGTCACCGAAGCCCATCCTCATGACGTCAAAATCATGAAAGAAGCCCCGAACTACCGGTCATAAAGAAACCGGACGCTTAGCAAGAATCGCGCCTCCATTGGCGCAGCGCTTCAAACTTTCAAGGATTGAATAAAAGACTGCAGTGATTTGCGCAAATCCTTCTGCTTCAATCCAAAGATCAAGTTTGTCTTGATGAAATCAAGTTTGTTGCCGATGTCATAACGGACACCCGCAAATCGGAGTGCGTACATCGCTCTGCTCCGCACCAGTTGCCGCATTGCATCCGTTAATTGAATCTCGTTATTCTTGCCCGCCGCCGTCTTGCTCAGAAAACTGAAAATGTCCGGCGATAAAACATACCGGCTGGCAATAACCAAATTGGACGGCGCTTCCTTCGGTGATGGTTTTTCCACAAAGTCCTGCAACAAGTACAGGTCATCCGTCACAGGTGTCCCCTTAATCACACCATATCGACTGACTTTTGAACGCTCCACTGCTTCGACAGCGACCACGGACTCCTGATACCGGTCAAAAACATCCATTAACTGCCGGGTAACCGGTTTCCTTATCCCATCCATCACTGTATCGCCCAAGAGCACGGCAAACGGTTCATTCCCCACATGATCACGCGCACAAAGCACCGCATCGCCAAGCCCACGCAATTCTTTCTGCCAGACAAAATGAATATTGGCTAAATCGGAAATTCGCCGAATCCCCGCTAATTCTGCTGATTTCCCCTTGGTGGCCAGTTCATTCTCAAGCTCCCAATTTCGATCAAAATGTTCTTCAATGGCCCGCTTCCCCTTCCCAATCACCATCAAAATATCCGTAATCCCCGAAGCGACCGCCTCCTCAACCACATATTGAATGGTTGGCGTATCAACAATCGGCAGCATCTCCTTGGGCTGCGACTTCGTGGCAGGGAGAAAACGCGTCCCAAATCCGGCGGCAGGAATAACGGCTTTTCGAATCATGAGGATACCTCACCAGATGATTTGATCAAATTGGGCTTAAACACACGGATACCAATGGCGGAAAGCGCCTTCTCTAAATTCTTAAACATGGCATCATCGGTATAAGCCCCTACGATGGCCCCCCCCGACCCTGTGAATTTAGCACTCGCACCAACAGACCGTGCGGTTTCTACCATTTGAATGTTACTGGCGCTGATATTGTATATCTTCCGGCGCAAGTCAAAATTGGCATTCAACAGGGGGCCAATACGGTCACCCTGATGATTCAACAACAATTCGCGTACTTGGGTAGTGTACCCCGCCCATTGATCCATCGCCGCTATGACATCTGGATCCTGATGTTCCCACCGTGCCCGGATATTATTATGGAAAACTTCCGTCCCCTCGGCCAGTTCAGCCCGATACGCAATATAGACCGGAGGTAACAAGGCCAAATCCATTTCCTCGTAATGGCCATAACCCTGCCGTTCCATCAACGACTTGTTGAAGTCCATGTAGACCATGCCTTCATACGCCTGCGTAACCCGATCCTGCAGTCCCGCCGGAATACCAAGCTCACCTGTCTCAACAGACAACACCAGCCCCGCCAGCACCGGTTTTTGAATCCTGACCTGATAGAATGACATTAGCGCCCGCATGCAAGCGGTAATAATAGCACTCGAGCCAGCCAGCCCCACTTGGGCTGGAATATTCGTGCTGTACCGTATGGTGAAGTTCCGATCATCAAGCTGAATGTGGCTGTCATGGCAGTAGTCGTAAAACCGCTTTACCGCCGCTTTGAGAAGACGGATTCCGCCATAATACCCATGTCTCCGAACATCCCTGTGCAAATCATGGATATTCATAAACCGCGAATGGTCACGTGCATTCGGCAAAATCTCAAGCTCCGGTGTCTGGTAAAGAATGACCTCGGCATGAAAATTGCTAAATGTAAACGCGATGGTCTTTCCGAAGTACCCGTCCGACGGGTTGCCGATCAGCCCAGCCCTCGGATATGCTCTGCATCGTATAATCATGCCCCCTCCACCGCTATTCAATCATGCTCTTTTCCGAACTCCAGACAGCAAAAAACGTGGGAATCATAAGCACTTCGGCAGCAGATTGCAACACCAGCCCTCCCGATCTGTTAACATCAATAAACATAATGCGAAGGAGTAAAAGATTAGCTTTCCTTCGGTTTTGTCTTGAGCGTTACTACTTCAGCCTTCTATACTTCCTAGCAATATGAATCACACCTTGGTCATTATTCCGACCTATGACGAGAAGGACAATGTCGCCCCTATCGCTCACGCTGTATTTGGCGTTAAACCGGATGCAGACCTGCTTTTCGTTGATGCCAACTCTCCCGATGGTACCGGCGCCATCATCGACTCACTGGCCGCCGCTGATCCCCGTATTCATGTTATTCATCAGACATCCAAACAGGGGCTGGGACGCGCCTACATCGAAGGCTTTAAATGGGCGCTTACGCAGCAATACGAATTTATTTTCGAAATGGACTGCGACTTCTCACATGACCCCGTCGAGCTTCCTAATTTTTTGAAGGCGGCGGAACAGGCAGACCTTATCCTCGGATCCCGGTATATCCATGGAATCCGCATTACCAACTGGCCCTTGAGCCGCCTGCTCCTAAGCATGGGAGGCGCCCTCTATGTGCGCACCTTCACGGGAATGCCGTTTTCCGATCCAACCGGAGGGTTCAAGTGCTTCCGTCGGCGCGTCCTCCAATCGATTGACCTCGACAGCATCCGATCCAACGGATACTCCTTTCAAATCGAGATGACGCACACGGCATGGATGAAAGGATTCACCATCGCCGAGATTCCCATTACATTTGTTGATCGTCGTTCCGGTTACTCAAAGATGAATTCCAGCATTTTCAAGGAAGCCCTGCTCATGGTCTGGCGTCTGGTCTTCCGGAATCGGTTTCGACGAAGCCCCCGCCGTCGGCCCAATTCAAGATTCAAGACGCCGCCACCAACATGAAACAGCCACATTCAGCGTTTAGCTCGGCATTTCATATCTTCCGTGCACTTCGGCCCAGTCAATGGACCAAAAACCTGGTCGTAATGGCCGCCTTTATCTTTGCGCTGGGAGACCGCACCCAATCCATTCCAAAACAATCGTTCATGATCGTCACCATCGCCTGTGGCTTATTTTGCATAGTCTCCAGCAGCATTTATCTTTTCAACGACATACAAGATGTCGAAGCGGATAAAATGCACCCTGTAAAGCGTCTAAGACCGTTGGCCTCCGGCTTGATATCTATCCCTCTCGCTGCTGTCCTGTCGTTCATCCTGCTTGCAGGCGGATTATATGGCTCCTTTTCCCTCTCAACCCTGTTTGGCTGCATTGTGGCCACATACGTTGCCATGCAAGCGGCCTACACACTCTGGCTGAAGCACATCGCACTGGTTGATGTGTTTATCATTGCCAGCGGCTTTGTCCTTCGTGCGGCGGCCGGTGGTGTCATTCTTAATGTCACCGTCTCCCCCTGGCTGCTTATCTGCGCCTTCCTGTTGGCTCTCTTTCTGGCTTTGTGTAAAAGGCGCCATGAAAAGTACCTTACGGAATCAGCCAGTGACTACCGCCCCAGCCTTGACAACTATGACGCCAAACTGCTCGATCAATTGATTGCCGTCGTGAGCGCTGCCACCATCGTTTCCTATTCCATCTACACACTCTGGCCGGATACGACCCGTAAGTTCGGCACACCGCTACTCTCCCTGACCATCCCGTTTGTCATCTTCGGCATTTTCCGTTATCTCGACCTCGTTTACCGCAAGGAGGCGGGTGGGCGGCCGGAAAAGGTTCTATTAACGGACATCCCGCTTCTTGTCGATTTGCTTGCCTACACCGTCACCGTCGGTGGTGTCTTCATGTTTTCCAAATGACTCACACCCGCTTACCTGGGGCCGGTTTGCGGATTGAACCATTCTTCAGGTTCTGGCAGATTTTCAAATATCCGTAAGCCAGTTGCAGCAAGGAGATCACACCGTGTCACACCGGGTTCTTAATACAAAGGAAGCGGCCGCTTTCCTGCATCTGACGCCTGCTGAGATTGAAAAAATGATTAAGCGTCATGAAATCCCCCATGAGCGCCAGGGAGAGCGGGTCATTTTCCGTCGGCAGGAAATAGACGCTTGGGCATCCCAACGCATTCTAAATCTTTCCCATACACATCTTGCACAATACCACGCGATCTCTTCCGAAAGAATACGCCAGCTCAGCAATCGCGAAACACTCATCCCTTCGCTTGTTTCCGTAAACGGCATCCGCACCGACATGTCTTCACGCACCCGTGCATCCATCATCCGCGACATGGTGGCGCTTGCAGAAACCACGGGCCTTGTGTCCGATCCTGCTGACCTTCTGGTCGCCATTGAAAATCGCGAACAACTTTGTTCCACGGCCCTTCCCGGCGGTGTCGCCCTGCTCCATCCCCGCCACCATTCACCCTATCTGACCTCCGAGTCATTTATCGTGATCGGACGGACGGTGCAACCTATCCATTTCAACGCATTGGACGGCAAACCAACAGACCTCTTTTTCCTCATCTGCTGTCAGGATGATCAAATGCACTTGCATACGTTGGCCCGTCTTTGCGCCCTCTACCAAAAAACCGACTTGCTCATCACCTTGCGCCTTGCCGGAACAGCCGATGAAATGCTTGCTGCGCTTCTGAACGCTGAACAGAAACTTCTCAGCACCATGTGACCCCACGTCACTTCTCCATGCATACCTCTCAACAACCCGAGGTTCTTCTTCACAACCCACAGCATGGCGAGTGGCTTTGCTTTCCTCCGCCCTCCGCTGTCATCCAGGCTCATCGCCATGCGGATGTCATCCCCGCCTTGCATGAAATCCAACAAGCCGTTGACAACAATAACCACTATGCCGCGGGCTTCATCAGCTATGAAGCCGCACCAGCCTTCGATCCTGCCCTAACCGTACGCCCGCCCGATCCGAGGTTCCCTTTACTTTGGTTCGGACTGTTCGACGCCCCCACTCGCCGAAAATCAATACCTCTGCCTGCCAGTACCCCCATCGCACTGAACTGGACCCCCTCTATTACCCGGGAGGCATACATCGCAACCCTCTCCCGGCTGCGGGAATACCTCTACAAAGGCGACTCCTATCAGGTGAATTATACCCTCCGGCTGCTTGCCTCCTTTAAGGGATCCCCGTATTCGCTTTTTTCTCAACTGGTCGGTGCTCAGGGCGCCCACTATTCCGCTTTTATCAGCACGGAGAACTTCGCCGTCTGCTCGGCTTCACCGGAACTGTTCTTCCGTATGCATAATGGCAACATCGAAGCACGCCCCATGAAGGGAACGGCACCACGGGGACGGACCTCCTCAGAAGACCGGCAGGAAGCCGCCAACCTCCACTGCTCCGAAAAAAACCGTGCAGAAAACGTAATGATTGTCGATATGATCCGCAATGATATGGGGCGTATTGCCATTCCAGGCTCCGTCACCCCCGTCAGCCTCTTTAATATTGAGCGCTACCCGACCGTCTGGCAAATGACCTCAACGGTGACATGCAAGACTCAGGCGCTATTCCCGGAAATCATGACGGCTCTTTTCCCCTGTGCCTCCATCACAGGGGCACCCAAGCCACGGACAATGCGTATCATTGCGGAAGTGGAGGATTCTCCCCGCCGAATTTATACGGGCTCCATTGGCTTCCTTGCCCCCGGTGGGATCGCCCAATTCAACGTTGCCATCAGAACCGTCCTGTTGGACAACCTCAACCACACCGCCGAATATGGGGTTGGCGGCGGTATCGTGTGGGATTCCTCCAGCGGTGACGAATATGATGAATGCATCACGAAATCCGCCATTCTCCGGCCCGCCACGCCTGCATTCAGCCTTTTGGAAACTCTCCGATGGGACTCCGACACTGGATTCTTCCTGCTCGATCGCCACCTTCATCGTCTCGCCGAATCCGCAGAGTATTTTGATTTCCATTTCTCGCTGCCCGAAACCAAAATCAAGCTGGATGCGTGGGCCGCCGAATCTGCACTCACGAACAAGCCGCTTTCCTGGCGGATACGCCTGCTTCTTTCCGCCAGCGGAACGATCACCATCGAATCTTTTCCGCTCACAAAAGAATCCCCGCCGTTGGCTTGCGTCGGCATTGCCTCACACCCTGTTGACCCGCAGAATCGTTTCCTCTACCACAAAACCACCTATCGTGAGATCTATGAAAACGCCCGGTCATCCTGCCCGGGAACCGATGACGTTCTGCTTTGGAATCCGAAGGGTGAGATAACTGAATCCACGATTGCCAACGTTGTCGTCGATATGGACGGGGAAATGATCACTCCACCGGTGGAGTGCGGTTTGCTGCCGGGAACCTTCAGGGATGAATTACTTGCTCAAGGAATAATCAAGGAAGGCATCATCCGACTGGACAATTTGCGCCATGGCAAGGCGCTCTATCTCATCAATTCCGTCCGCCGCTGGCGCCCCTTCACAATCGCGTCCCCTCTCCCTTGAAGAGAGCTTGGTTGAGGCAAGGATGCCGCGCCGCCTGTCTTCTTGTTCTGATTTCCCGAGTCCCCATGATGACTTCAGGAGTCTCTCTTATTTGAACACCAACGTTCCCCAATCCTCCTGAATGTGATAACTCAGCTTAACATGGGGTGATGTTGAGGAATATACAGGCTGCGCCACTCCCCGCGTATAGTCATAACGCGAAAACGAAAACAACCACTTGCTGCCTGCCGTTGGAATCGAGTTTTCCGCAACAAGGTCGAATGGTATTTGGGCCAGCACACGCCATCGCTTTTGATCCCTCTCAACCAGCACACGGCTGCTAACCTGACGGTGACTAAGCATCCAGTCGGAAGGAATCGGCCCTGACGTTCGCCCAAGAAATGCCGCCGCCGATGGAAAACGAACCTGAAACTTCTGATTCTCAGGCGAAACATGAATCTCAAAATAGGCATCTTGATCCACTGGCCGGAGAAACATTTCAAACACGTCCCCTTTCATGAATGCAGGCTCATTGAATTCGGAAACAGGATTGAATATATCGTCGTCGCTCAGGACTGCGTAGACCAGGAACTCCTTGTTCCTCCAGCCAACCCTTATCGTTGCAGGCCTGAACGCTGCTTCCGGCTCAGGCTTCCAGTACTGCCTGGTCACACATGGCTGCGAGTCGGCAAACGCCGCTTCAATAGATGACCATGACTCAGGTTTAAAATCAGAAAGTTGAGTACATTTCAACTCAGGCCGGCTGCTATTCGTTGTCGCCATAATTCCCTCGCATGATGAGATATTACCATCAGTGATGGCAGAGATGGCTTCTCTTGCCACCCATTCCAGTCAGGCGTACATATAGACAATACAGAGCCCCGCCAGCAAGGATCAACTTTCCACCACGCCCTTCCA
>CAZSSA010000006.1:21112-53548 GCA_964609375.1 uncultured Verrucomicrobiota bacterium
CCAATGGCAAAAAACCGACCCTCAACGCTGATAAATCGGCAACTGGCGGTAGGAGACGCTCAGCGCAAGGATCGCCATGCTGGTGGCATACTGCGTGTTCTGGGAGTGTTGGCTCTTCGCCGGCCAGGAACCATCCGGTCCCTGCATCTTCAGGATCGAGTCATAAAACCTCGGTGCAAAGGACTCCCATTCCGGCCCGCCCAGTTGAAACATTCCGTTGGCCATGTAGTACAATGCATAATACCCCTCGGTCTCGGTGCCCAGCGAAGACGAGTCCTTGAACTTGCCGGCGATGAACTTTCCCGCCGCGAGAGTTACCTCGTCCCTGTGCCGGCCGGCCAGTTCCAGACAAAGCAGGCCGATGCCCGTCCTTGCCAGATTGGGGCCCCCGCCGGGCTGGTAGGCGAACCCGCCCCCTTCCTTCACCCGGCAACGCAGGATGTACTTCACCGCTTTGTCAACCGCCTCCTTCGGGACCGGTGCCCCGTTGTTGCGCGCGGATCGCAGGGATGCCAGTGCCCACCCCGCCATGGAAATGTCGCTGTCGCTACTGGATGGCTCGTAGCGCCATCCGCCCGCGTTCGCTTCGCCCTTGGCCACATCCTGCGCCGCCAGGATGATCCGCAAGGCGCGTGGCAGTACATCGTCAATCCTCGCCTGCCGCTCGGGATCCACCATGCCCGACACCTCGGAAAGCATAAGGGTCGAGATGTTGTGGCTGTACATCCGTCCGTTCTGGCCCATCAGCAGGCCGTTCGGCTTGGATTGGGAAAGAATGTGGTCAATTCCGCGGTTGATGACATCGCCGTAGGGGGGGACGCCGGGCGAATAGCCGCGCGCCAGGAAGGCCATGATCGCCAGCGAGGTGATGGCAGGGGTTGTGGCCCCGCCGATGGATCCATCCGCCGCCTGCGACCGGGCAAGAAACGCCAGCCCCTTATCAACCGATTCATCAAAGGCACGCTGATACTTATCGTCCTCCATCACGGAGGATTGCGCACGCGCATCAATCCCCGTCAGCCAGACCACGCATGCCAGAACCAGGATCTTTCCAACCGCGAGTGTGCGTCTCATTTTTCCTCCCCGTGCCGCGAGACTTCCCGGAAATACTTCTGAATGATGGGCCGGTACTCCTCGGGACCCTCGCTGTTGATCGCCTGCAGAACGTCGTCCTTCAACTCACCGTGAAGTTTCAGCCAATCCTGCAGCCTGAGCCCCAGCCGTCGCGCGAAGGAGGGTAGTTCCTCGGACTCGGTGCGCATATCTTTTGATCCCGTTCCGCTGGATGATGCCGTTCGCAGTGTGGAGGGACGAGGGTTGATGCCCATGGCACGCGCCTGACCGGCGGCTTGTTGCGCGGCCGCCGCCACTTGAGCGGCTGCTTCCGCCGCGTCGGCACTTTCACTGGACTGTGCCGCCTCGCGAGCGCTCTGGTAGGCCTCGGAAAGCGCATTCGCATCCGGTTGAGCCGGTGCCGCCGCCGCGGCCTGCGCCGCCTGCCTCAGGCTCTGTGCGGCCTGCTGCATGGCCTGGGCCGCCACCTGCTGGTTCTGGCTGGCCTGCTGGGCCGCCTGTTGCATAGCCTGTGGCGAAGGACTCTTTCCATCAGCGCTCCTCTGGCCCGCAGCGGTCTGCATCTGCTGCCCAGCCTTCCCGGTGGCCTGCTGGGCGCGCTGCATGGCCTGGGCGGCCTGATCCGCCGCCGCCGCCGGCCGCGCGCCCTGGGGCTGCGTCATGGCTTCGCCGGCTTGCGCCTGGATCGAAGCCGCTTCTTGCGCCAGTTCATTGGCTTCGCGGGTGACCTGCTCCTGTTGCCCCTGCAAGGCGTCCAACGGCCGATCAGTGGCAAGCGCACCAATCTGCTTGCCGAGTTGTTCCTGCTGCTCCTCCAGTTCCCGCGCCTGACGGGCGAACTGCTCCATGTCGGCCCGCTTCTCCAAGGGTTCGTTTTCCATGCCGCGTACGGCATTCCGCAACTGGTCCGCCAACTGCTCCAGCGCCCGCTCCGCTTCCCGGGAAGCCGACCGTGCCTGCGAATGCTTGTCCTGCTGCAACTCGTCGGCCGCCTGCCGGGCCGCACGTGCCGCGGTGGAGGCCCGTTCCGCAACACCTTCGGGTGCCGTCTCGCGGTTCATCGCTTGCGCCAACGCCTCGGCGGCTTGTGCCAGATCCCGTTCCTGGGCTTCCACCTGCCGGGCGATCCTATCCTCCAACCCTTCGGCATGTTGCCGCTTCACGGCCAGCAAGGCATCGGCCTCCCGACGCAACTCCTCCTGCTTGCGGGCCATATCGGCCAATGTTGCCGAATCGGCTTCCCGGCGCGCGCCTTCGGCGGATTCGTTGGCACGCATCGCCGCTTGTGCTGCTTCCAAGGCTTTTGACACCGCTGCCTTGGCGGCCTCGGCGGCGGCTTCCTTCTTCTGGTTGGCGGTGCTTGGCGAGTTGGCCGCGGCGGCCTGCTGCGCCTGCTGGGCCGCCTGTTGGGCCGATTGTTTCGCGGCCGCGGCGGCATTCCTTGCCTGCTGCGATTCCCGCTGCGCGTTCTGGCTGTCCTTTTTCGCGTCCTGCGCGTCTTGCCGCGCTTCGGCCTCGTTCTCACGCGCTGCCTGCGCGTTCTGTTGCGCAGCCTCGGCAGCACGTTTCGCCTCCTGCTCGTTGGGCTTGCCCTGGCTTTGCTGTGCTGCCTGCCCGGCCTGCTTCGCCGCCTGGTCCGCCTGCTGCGCGGCGGCCTTCGCCGCCTCGGCCTGTTCCTGGGCCTTGCGGGCCGATTGCTCCGCCTGTTGCGCCGCCTTCTCGGCGGACTGGGCCGCCTGTTCAGACAACTGTCCGGCCTGCTCGGCGGTGCGCGCGGACTCGCGTGCGGCTTCCGCCGGCAACGGGGCCTTGGCTTGGTCCGTCTTCTCCTGCTGTGTCTTCAGCGCCCCGGCTTTAGCGGATTCGTTGGCACGCATCGCCGCTTGTGCTGCTTCCAAGGCTTTTGACACCGCTGCCTTGGCGGCCTCGGCGGCGGCTTCCTTCTTCTGGTTGGCGGTGCTTGGCGAGTTGGCCGCGGCGGCCTGCTGCGCCTGCTGGGCCGCCTGTTGGGCCGATTGTTTCGCGGCCGCGGCGGCATTCCTTGCCTGCTGCGATTCCCGCTGCGCGTTCTGGCTGTCCTTTTTCGCGTCCTGCGCGTCTTGCCGCGCTTCGGCCTCGTTCTCACGCGCTGCCTGCGCGTTCTGTTGCGCAGCCTCGGCAGCACGTTTCGCCTCCTGCTCGTTGGGCTTGCCCTGGCTTTGCTGTGCTGCCTGCCCGGCCTGCTTCGCCGCCTGGTCCGCCTGCTGCGCGGCGGCCTTCGCCGCCTCGGCCTGTTCCTGGGCCTTGCGGGCCGATTGCTCCGCCTGTTGCGCCGCCTTCTCGGCGGACTGGGCCGCCTGTTCAGACAACTGTCCGGCCTGCTCGGCGGTGCGTGCGGACTCGCGTGCGGCTTCCGCCGGCGACGGAGCCTTGGATTGGTCCGTCTTCTCCTGCTGCGTCTTCAGTGCCCCGGCTTTATCGACCAGTTCCTGAAATGGATCCGGTTTCTCCGCCGATGGCGGTTGTCCCTCCGATTTCAACGTCCCGAGCGGCGCGGTTGTCCGCGGCTGATCCAGTTCCCGCGCCTCCTTGCGCAGGGACTCCGCCGCTTCCTGCTGCTGGTTCCTGGCCTGCTCGCGAAGGCCTGCTTCCATTTCCCGTGCCGCCTTCTTCATGGCATCGGCCTGCAGGGAGGCCCGCGGTTCAGCCTTGACGCTTTCAGCCAGCTTGTCCTGTCTCGCGGCGAGATCACGCCATTGCGCTTCCTGCTTCTGCTGCTGTTCAAGCGCCTCGCGTGTCAGTGCCTCCAGTTCGGCCTGTCGCTTGGCAAGCTGGTCGGCTTCCACCGCCGCGAGCGCGGACCTGTTGCTGACGGCCCCGGCAGCCTCCGCGGCCGCTTCCGGTGTTTCCCTTGTCATCTTGGCAAGGTCGTCGGCCACATTATCCTGGTCCTTCGCCCATTCCTTTTCCGCCGCCTCTGCGGCCGCCTTTTCCGCCGCGTTGGTCCCCCCCGCCTGATCGGCGTTCTCAAGGTTCCGGCGCTCCCTGGCCAGTTGATCCTGCTTGCCGCTCATTTCATCCAGTTCCACGGCCCGGCGGGCTGCCGCGCGCGCCTGCTCGTGATCGCGCAGCGCTTTCTCGACGGCTCCAAGCGATGTGTTGATCTCCATCGTCACATTGCTGTTGACGGCTATCCGCTCGGCGGGATTATCCACAAGCTTGATTTGGCCAGCCAGATTCTCCGCCTTGGCCACGTGTTCCTCGGCCAGGGCGTTAAGATTGGTCGCCAGTGCATCGAAGAATCCCTTCTCCAGTTCCTGCGCCGTATCACGCAGTGAATTCTCGGCGGAGGCCAGAACATCCTGCAAGGCGTCTATCTTCCGGGATGTTTCGGCCGTCAATGCCGGCTGCTTCGCCAGAGGGTCATTCAGGGCAACAGACTGTTCTCGGGCCTTGGTAAGCTTCTGTTGGATAAGCTTCAACCCTTCGGAAACACGCTTGTCCTGACTGGTCAGCACCTGTTCCTGCCAGGAATCCGCAGCACTGTCCAGAATAATGGTCATGATATCCGAATGCCCGGTCTGCGGTCCCTTGGCATCGGCAGGTAGTCTATCAACGGCACGCAACCTGACCGAAAAGCGCGGCACATTGGTGAAAAGCGAATCTTGCAGGTCGATCACCGTCTCGCCTGCCAGCTTCGTGCCGGGATGTCCCGGCGCAGGTTCGGGCAGCGGAAGGGAACGAATCAGTTCGTTGGTGTTGCCGGGCAGGGAGAATACCAGGGCGACACCCTGCAGGCCAAGGTCATCCTCGGCGGCATAGAACACCGGCAGGCGCGTATCACGGTTCAATCGCAGTTCCCGTTGGCGCGGATTGGAGACCACAACCACCGGTGGCGCATCTGGAATACTCTGGATTGAGTGTTCAAACGGCGAGTTGCAAAGTCCGATTTCGTCGGTCAACCGGAGGGTCCAGGCGCCGGTCAACACCCTGGGCAGCACCAGCGGGAAGTCGTAGACCACCGCATCCTTGTCCACACGCAGGATACCCTTGATGGTGTTCGTCACGGTGCCGGTATGGATCTCCAGAACTGCGGTCTGAACGGTTTTGTTGACCTGCGCGGCAACCGTCACCTCCGTTCCAACCAGCGCGCGGATCGTGCCGGAGCCATCCCTGTCCAGCCTGGGCGGCAGACCGGAATATTCCGGGTAACGGTAATGGATATCCTGTTGCTTGATAACGGGCGGCACCGCGACACGGACGGCGTAGAAGCGGGAAACAGCATCGCCCGCTTGAACCCGGTACCGGAACTCGTTCAGCACCCCGGGCAGCGTGACAGCGAAACAACGGTCCGTCCGGTTGCTGGCCGCCGGCAAGGCAAGCATATCAGCCACTGTTTCGCGGCCCTGGGAATCGGTCATCCTCAGTCTGGCGAAGGAAACAACCGGATTGTGGGTTCGAAGACTGATCTCCAGACTTCCACCGGCGGCCACGAGGGCATCACCGGGTTTAACAACGAGATCCACCGCCCGCACGTTGGGCAGGTTCAGGAAAGGGGCCGCCGCCCGGGCCATAAGGAACCCGGTTTGCCGCGGCATAACCAGTCCCAGTCCGGTGAGAACCGCCACCATCAACCCAGCCGCCATGCCGAAGGGTATCGCACTGCGGAACGAAATTTCGTGGCGGGGACGTAACGACACCGCGCCGCGCACCGCTTCCTCCGTCAACTCATGGATCAGCACCTCGGATCCGCGGATGGAAGGAATATCCTTGCTGGCCAGCAGTTCCACGACGGAACTGATGCGTTCCTGCAGTTCGGGATGGTGATTCTCGATCAGGCGCGCAATACCGGTCAGGGTAAAGGACCGGGCTAGAGGCCTCACCAGATACCAGTAGGTGGCGCCGGCCCAGCAGGAATAGGCCGCCAGGGACAGGATCCAGCGCGGCCACGCCACCAGCAGCGTCAGAACAGCATCGAACAGCATCACGATCAGAAACGCTCCCAGTCCCGCCGCGCAGGAGGCGCACACCCCGCGGACAATGATCAGGTTGCGCGCCCGCCGGATCAATTGATTAAGCGCCATGATAATCGGCCCGGGCAGGGACCGTGGTTGATTTTGCAGTAGATCGTTCATCAGGGCAGCCTCACTCTCTTGCGTAGCACCCATTCGGCCGTCAGCAGCGCCACGATCAGGAGCAGCCATGGCCAGGAATTCCATAAATCAATCTGACGCCGCTCCGTTCGGGTAACCCGCGCGGGACCGAGCCTTCCGAACAGGGACTCCAATTCGTTGGGATCAAGCACCCTGCCTGCGGTGAGCGATGCAACGCTGTTCAGTAGCCCGCCATCAGCTGCTAGTTCCACCTTTTCGGCATCAACAACTGCGGTCACGGCGAACTGACTGGATACAACTTCCGTCCCGCCTGCCCCTTCCCCCGCTCCGACGGACTCCAGTTCCAGACGGTAGCGGCCCTCGGGAAGCGAACTGATCTCGGTGGCATAAATACCCGGCGATCCCTCCCGGTACCGTAACGGACGGCGCAGCTTCATCTCGCCACCCTCGGATCGGATGAGGACACGCGGCGAGGCATTGATGATGGGCAGGTAGTCCGGGGTCGCGAGGCGCGCCATGATGCGCACCGGCGTACCTGCCGGGTAGCGGGAACGGGATGTCCCCACCCTTACTGTGGCGGATCCGGCAGCAATCCTGTCGGCAGTGGCCCAGCGCAGAATCTGGCCCCAGAACTTATGGTGGTATTCGTCCCCCTTCCGGTAGCGGAGACGCCAGGTGTGATCGGAACCAAACAGCAGGACTGAGCCAAAGCCAGCCTGGTGACTGACTAGCAGCGGCTTCTCCTTTTCCGTCTGCCGCTGGCGTGCCAGGACCTCGGCGTCGGGAATCCGTAGAACAGGCTCGCCCACCCCCTGCCGTGTCGCCGCCGCATAGGCCAGGACCGTCGCACCCTCCTTGGCCATAATGGAACCGTTGCGCCAGTAGATCGTCGGCATCCCGTTCCAGATTTCAAGGTTCCGCGCCGCATCGTCATCAAGTTTCATGAACACCGAGTTACGTCCATCCGCCGTGAGGCTCAACCGGAATTCCGATTCCGGCGCGGCCAGCAGCGGGCGGACAGAAGGGGTAAACGTCACCGGCAGGATTTCCGCCAAAGGTGTGCGGTCGAAGGACTGCGGCATGTGACGGGGCCCGGCCAGCACAATGAGTGAACCGCCCCGGTTAACCACGTAGTCCCGCAAAATGCGCTGGTTCTTGACTCCAAGATCATTGGGGGCGACGTCGCCAAGGATAATGACGTCGAACTTCATCCATTCCGCCTCGTTGGCCGGAAGGAGCGTGGCCTCGGCTCCATCGGTCGTTTCAGCGGTGGCAGAGGCGGCCCGCTGGGGACGGTTGGTGATGCCCGCCACCTGATCCGGATGAAACAACAGATACTGGAGCCGCACGTTTTTATCCCGCTGCATGAACAGGTTCTTCAGGTAGCGGAACTCCCACCGCGGATACGCATCCACCAGCAGCACCTTGACGGGATCGCTACTAACCATGACCGGCATATCCATGACGTTATTTGTGCTGTCCACCTCGGCAGGGAAAGACTCCACACGGACACGATAGGTGTGTAAGCCGTTGGTCCTGGGGACATCGGAAAGCAGCAACTGCTTTCGAAACGCCGTCGTCGCCGGAATAACGGTGTTGGAGGCCACAACCCTGTCACCGTCCAGCAGGCTGACGGCTACATTCGTTCCGGCCAGCCCGTCCAGCTTGAGATCCACAGTAAAGGAAACCCTGTCGTTCGTACTCACCGATTCCGGCGCCGCCAGGGACGCGATGGCGGCATCGGTCGGCGGATGGCGGGTTCCGCCCAACATCACCGGGAATACGGGGATCCGTTGCGCCCCAAGTCTTCTGGCCACCGTTTCCACCGAATCCGCTGAATTGTGCCGGCCATCCGACAACAGGATGACTCCCGCCATCTGCTCCGGCGGAAGATCGACCGTTGCCTTATCCAGGGCTGCCGCGATATCGGTACCCTGCATCTGCAGAGCGGTGGACTTGGCGCTGATGGCATCGGCGGATTCCAGCAGGGATTTGGTCTTGATCCCGGCGGTGAATGCGCCGAATGTCTGAAAATGTACACCATACTCACGATCGAGCCGCTCGAGAAGCCCCGGGGAACCGTCTGAACCAGGCTGCCCCTGCTCACCGGCCCGGTTAAGGAGCAGTTGGATGGCCAATTCACTTCGGCGCCGTTTAGCCACCTCGTCAACGATCTCCTTATCCCGGGGCGTCAACGAGCGGTAAAAGGCCTCGTCAACCCCTTCTCCTGCCGGCAACAGGCGGCCTCCGGCCTCAGTGATCGACGTCGCCGTCCTGCTAAGCAACTCCCGTGCATTCGCAAAGGCGACCGTGCCGGTCGAAGCGGCGCGGCTGTCGCTGATCCACGCGATGAGTTTGTCGAGTGGCTGGACCCCTTCGGCGGCCAACTGGGCCGAAACTTTCCTGAGAACCTCGGCATGCTGGACACCGTTGCTTGACAGGAACGGGGCAGTGGCGGCGGCCATAAGCGCCTTATCCGCCAACACGATGGTTTCGCGAACCTTCTTTAGCTTTCGGCCCCATACCGGCGAATTGCGTTCGATCTGGCGGATCTGCAAATCCGGAGGCGCCGAGGCCAGGGCATTCAGCCCGTCCGACTGGGCCTGAATCTCCTGGGCGGCGGCCTTGAGGTCGGCAGCCACCCGGTCGACCGCGAAGGCCCGTCGGGCGGCAGGAACCAGCAGTGCCTCGGACAGGCGCACCTTTTCGCCAGCCGTCATGTTGTTGTCCGGAACCTGCATGGAGGCACTGACATCAAGCAACACCACAACACGTCTCTGCAGGCGGCGGAACGTATCGAAAATACGCACCGGCTGGCAAAGCACCACTAGTACTGCCAGCACGGCGCCAAGGCGAAGCAGGGTCAACGCCCGACCGGCCCGGCGCGAGATGATGTTCCGCTCCAGGCGGGCCAGGGCCATGACAGCCTCGACCAGGAAGGAGCCAACCAGCATCAGTGTCCACACGCTCCAGGCGGTTGAAAAAACCACAACGTGGCGCGCCAGGCCAGAGGCTGCCAGGAGCGTCAGGAATCCCAGCGCCACCCTTCCGGAGAAGGCCGCCACCTTTCGCCACCGTCCGGCAAGACGACGGCTCCACACATGGGAACGCATCCATCCGGCCATCAGCATCAGAAAGATCGGGATAAGGAAATAAACGGGAACATCCGCAATATCGGTAGTGAAGTGGATCAGATCCGGATTCATGCCGATGTCTCCATTAGTTGCGCCAGCCTGGCTTTGGTCGCCCGTACGCTTTCAGCGGGGGAACGCAGTTCAACCGGCTTAGCCTGATGGAGATGTCGGTGCAGGGTTATCCACCGGGTCAAGGCGCTCTCCGCCAGCAGGGTCAGCAAGGCACAGATAATCAGGATTTTCCAGAGTTCCTGTCCGGGAACATTTCCGGTAAAGGCCGCCTGGAGCTCACCGGCACTTCCGGGGAGGAAGAGATCGACATGGGTGCGCAGTGCGGCGATATCGGCATCACCCAGCGGTGTCAATGTACTTTCTTCCGCCTGGTGGGTGACGGCGAACAGGGCTTCGGGAACCTGGTTTGTCGGGATCCCGACGGCGGCGGCAATAACCGCCGGCAGGCGCACATGGTATAATCCCGGGTAACGGGTTCCGGGGAACCGTAGCCGGAACTCCTGCCATTTGTAGTCGATCGGGGCCGGTGTCTCCTCCCCCGATGGCTGTATAATGGTGGCGCTCACGGCATTACCGCCACGCGCAACGGTCGTCGGCAGGCTCCCGGCCAGCGTGTATTCCGTACCCGGAGGAAGATTGCAGTTTCGCATCGTCGGCGCGGCCAGATAATAGACCATCTCGTGAATCATCGGCACAAAACACTTCAGCGTGGAAAGGTTGCTGTCGCGACGGTCGAAGGCCATCGCGCTCATCAGGATATAACCCCTGCCAAGTTGCCGCTCCATCAGCCACGGCTCACCGGATTCAAGCCGGCCGCAGGTCCGGACGGAGGTGGACTCGGCATCCAGACCCAGCTTCCAATAAGCGGCCATGAGGCCAAGCCGGAGGTCCGACTGGTCGGGTTGCGCCACAAGGTGCACGGCGGGATGAGTCAGGGACTTCAGGTCCAACAGCAAAGGATCAGGCGGAATGATCCGCTTCTCGATCCGGGCCGGCGGAATCGATTCGCCCGCAAGGCTCTGCCAGGAGTTATAGAAGGACGGCTCCGCACGGTTGCCCGGAAGGATCAGCAAACCGCCTCCCGCCTTGACGAACCCCGCAAGACGTTCCGCCTCAGTCGCCGGAAGGCGCGGCACATCAGCCATCAGAATCACGCGATAGGCGCTAAGATCGCGAATCGTGGCAATGTCGGACGCCTGCACAATGGTTGGATCCACGAGATAGGACATCTCGCGGGAAACCGTGTCCGTGGATGCAGCCGCTTCCCGAGGCGTCAGGGCAACACGGATCAGTCCAGCGGTTTTGAAGAAGAAAAAGCGCTCCGTTGAGGCTCCCTCGATCAGCAGAACCGGCAGTCGGTCCATCACGTTGACCACCTGCTCAAGGAGGTTATCCGCGGGCAAATCATCCTCAGCCTGAAGCCGGGCGGAGACCACATGATAGCCCGGGGTATCGAACTGGTGAGTGAATTGAAACGCCTCGGAAGTCTGTGGCATCAGGTCCTTGATGATGGGGACCCGCTCCACTTTCCTTCCATCCACCACCCATTCCAGGGCCGCCGGACGCACAGGGACCGTGCCAGTGTTGCCAATGGCGACATCCACCTTCACGGGACGGTCAGTACCGATGACGGACCGAGACAGGCGGATATCCGAAACCAGCGCATTACGGAACATACCGGGGCTCTCCAGCCGGCGGCAAAAGACGCGTGGCGGCGCCGATAGTGACTTGAAGTTCGAGGCCAGAAATTCCCAGCGGGCCACCGCCTGCGGCTCCCATCCCGCCGCCTGCCCGTCGGTAAAAATCACGACACGCTTGGCAACATTGGGGCCGTCTGCCAGCAATGTGGCGGAAAGATTCAAGGCCTCCAGAACAGACATGACGCCTCCCGCTGGACGGCACTCCGAAGAACGGAGCGCGCGTAACAGTTCCCGCCGGTCCGATGTCGGACGGCGGATCAACGCCTGGGGAACAGGACCGCCCAGAACAATGGCGATGGCATCGGCCGAACGCGCCTGCTCGATCAATAGTGAGGCTTCTTCCACCGCCCGGCTGAAGTTGCTCCGTCCATCGATAACCCGGGTCATGGACAGGGAGGCGTCGAGCAGGATAACGGTGTCGCTACCGCCGCCGGCCGTCATCCACCGCCGCGCCTGGATCCGCCGTTCAATGAGCGAAGCCAGAACAGCCACCGCCAACATAACACCGGCGATTTTCAACAGCCGCCCCCGCAAAACCCGGTCCGACCACACGATCGCGGCAATGCCGGCGCATAGAGCCGCCACCAGGAGGCCCGGAAGAATGAGCACCCATGGCACAGCGGACATACTGGGAAGGAACGGCCGCGCCATGGCCAGCACCAGCACCACCAACGCCAGGCATCGCAGACAGAGCAGAATGGCATCCTCGATCTTGATCCTCCGGTTGCGGGCACTCAAGGACGCGAGCAAGAACTGCATGGCACCCCACTCGATCAGCCGGGGCTTGCTGCGATTGAGCAGATGAATGACAATCGGGATGGCAATGGTGGCGAGCCCAAGCAGCATGAAGGCGTTCAGGAACGTCATGGCGCCCCCCATTCTGACTTCCGACTCCTGAATCCTGTATCCTGTCTTTCCCTCATCGCTTCACCAGACTTCTCCGATGCGCCAGATAGTTGGCCAGTGCCAGATCGAAATCCTGACGGGTCGAAAAGGGCACATAGTCGATCCGCATTTCGCCACAGCCTTTTTCAAGGGTATCCAGGAAAGTCCGGACTTCACCCAGATAAGCCGAGCGCAAGGCTTCCGGATCAATATCAAGGTGGATTCCGGTCTGTTCGAGATCGCGGAACTGGCTCCAGTGTTTGAACGCGAAGGTCAGTTCCTCATCCGCCATCACGTGCATAAGGATGACCTCATGTTTGCGAAAGCGGAAATGGTGCAACGCCTTGAGAATGTCCTCTGGACTGTCGAACAGGTCGGAAATAATGATCAGCAGCCCGCGACGATGGACCCGCTCGGCGATTTCATGAAAAACCGGGGCAAGCGCCGACTCCTCGCCGGGCTTCGTATTGAACATTTCCTCCAGAAGCACACTCATGTGGTTGGTGCGTGTCCGGGCAGGCAGATAGCGTCGGATGGCGGTGTCGAATGTCACGAGACCGACGGCATCCTGCTGGTTTAGCAGCAGGCGGACAAGACAGGCGGCGAGGAAGCGGCCGTACTCGAATTTGCTCAGCGGTTTTCCCTGATGCCTCGCGGCGTTTTCCCCGCGATAGGCCATGGAGCCGGAGACATCCAGTAGAATCGTGGCCCGGAGGTTGGTCTCTTCGATGTACTGCTTGATATAATAGCGATCACTCTTGGCGTAGACCTGCCAGTCGAGATCACGGAGATCATCGCCAGGCGCATATTCACGATGTTCGGCGAATTCGGCGGAATAACCGCGGTAAGGGCTCCGGTGCCGGCCGGAAATAAACCCCTCCACGGTTTGGCGGGCCAACAGTTCAACCCGGTTGATCTTTGCCATCGCCTCGGGATCCAGGAGCTGGAAGTGAGGCGCGACAACGGTCGAAGGGCTGGAGGCTGAGTCCCTCATGGTTACAAGAATGAACCGGAAGCCGATGGTTTAACTTCATCCAGAAGCCGTTGGACGATCTGGTCGGTGGAGATGCCCGAGGCATCGGCATTGAAGGTGGGCACAATCCTGTGCCGCAGTACACAAACCGCCATTTCCCGGACATCCTCCGTAGTAGCGTGATATCGCCCATGCAAGATCGCACGGGCCTTGGCGGCCATCATCATGTTGATGGTGGCACGCGGACCGGCGCCCCATTGCACCAGTTCACGCACGCAGGCCGGCGAGGCGGGCCCCGGGCGTGTGGCCCGGGCGAGATCACGGGCATACTCGAACACGTGATCGGCGGCTGGAACGCGGCGCACAATATCCTGCAGCTTGAGAATATCCTCGCCGGACAACACAGGTTCCAGGTTGGCCTTATAGGTACTTGTGACTTTTTTGGCTATTTCCAACTCCTCGGCGGCGGACGGGTAATCCACCTTGATCATGAACATGAACCGGTCCAACTGGGCCTCCGGCAGGGGGTAAGTCCCCTCCTGCTCAATGGGGTTCTGCGTGGCAAGCACAAAGAACGGGTCAGGAAGTTTGAAGTCGCCACCGCCCACCGTGACAATCCGCTCCTGCATGGCCTCAAGGAGCGCCGCCTGCGTCTTGGGCGGCGTACGATTGATTTCGTCAGCCAATACCATGTTGGCAAACAGGGGACCGTGTACAAATCGGAAGGCGCGCTTGCCGGTAGTACGGTCCTCCTCGAGGACATCCGTTCCGGTAATGTCGGCCGGCATCAGATCCGGGGTGAACTGAACACGTTTGAACGTCAGGTGCATGACCTTTGACAGGGTGCTCACCAGCAGGGTTTTGGCGAGCCCGGGAACGCCTACCAGAAGCGCATGGCTGCGGCAGAAGATGGCCACAAGCACCTGCTCCACAACCGCATCCTGGCCCACAATGGCCTGGCGCACTTGATGGGTCATTTTTTCGTAGGCCTGGTTCAGCGCCTTAACCGTCTCAATGTCGTCTGGCATCACCGACGACTGGACGTTATCTTCTCTCTTTTCAGTAGTTGTCATAGGTCTCCTTTTCGGTAGGTTAATGATTAGCACAAGTCATGCCATACGTCAGAAATCAGAACCTGTCCCCAACCTCTCTCCGTAAACCTGATCGTAATCTTAATCGTAATCGTAATAGTAAATTTAATCGTAATCACTTCTGGTGCAGTGGATTAAGATTAAGATTAAGATTACGATTATGATTTCCATGGAATGCTAGTGATGATTTTTCATGAAGCCCCCTGTGAACGTCGAATGTGTGTTGCGCAATATGCAGTTCACAGAGGTGGTGCATATTGTTGTATGCAGATTGAAATTGACGGGGAATCACGAAGGAGATATCGTTTGACCATGAGTAACACAACGATCAAGCACCCCTCCAGGGCAGGGTTACAAACGGTTGTGCTGCCCCCCCGACGGGCTCCACAGTCCCTGTTATTAAAAAGGGCGAAACTGCTGATCATCAACGGCAACGAACAGAGACGTGAAGTCCCGATCGACAAGGATGTGTTTACCATCGGAGCGGGATCACAGAATGACTTGATTGTGACGGACGAGGCGGCCTCACGCCGGCATTGCGAGATCCATCAGCGCGAAGATGGATTCCTGTTGCGCGATCTCGGTAGCACCAATGGAACCATGGTTCAGGGTATCCGTGTATGCGAGGTATATCTCACCCAGGGGGTGGAATTTCAACTGGGAAAAACCCGCATGGTATTCTGCCCGCTGCAGGAAACCATGTCCTATCCCCTGAGTGATCATGATAGTTTCGGACGGCTGAACGGGGGCAGTGCGGCCATGCGCCGGGTGTTTCATCTGGCAGAGAAATATGCCCGGACCGATGCGGCCATTTTGATTCAGGGTGAGACGGGGACCGGCAAGGAACTTCTGGCGGAGGCATTGCATGCGCACAGTCCGCGCAGCAAGCAGCCTTTTGTGATCATTGACTGCGCGGCGTTGGCCACCGGGGTGATTGAAAGCGAGTTATTTGGTCATGCCAAGGGTTCGTTTACGGGCGCAGGTGCCGAGCGGGTGGGCGCCTTTGAGTCGGCTCATGGGGGAACCGTGTTCCTTGATGAAATTGGCGAGTTGGATTTATCGCTACAGCCCAAACTGCTGCGGGTGTTGGAAAAGAAGGAAGTACGGCGACTCGGGGCGAATACAATGCGACCGGTGGATGTACGGGTGATTGCCGCCACGAACCGGAATCTGGAACGGGAGGTGCGCGAGGGCCGGTTCCGGGAGGATCTGTATTACCGGCTTTCGATTGTGAGGATCGAACTGCCGCCTCTACGGCAAAGGAAAGACGACATTCCGAGGCTTGTGCGTTGTTTTCTCAAGGATCTGACGGGTTCCGACGATGTCAAGATCTGGTCGGAATTTGAAAAAAGCATGGACCTCTTCCGTCGGCATGACTGGCCTGGCAATGCACGGGAACTGCGGAACGTCGTGGAAATGGCGGTCCGCGGGTCGGGGGGCGCCATGGATCTGGGAGCCTGCCTCACACTTGGGCGTATGGGCATGACGGAGCGTGAGTCCGGGATGGCTGACCCGGCTGATCTGCCGTTTAAGCAGGCCAAAAACCAGTTGGTCGGTGACTTTGAAAAAGACTACATCGTCAAACTTCTGGAGCGGAACGGTGGCAACATATCCCGCGCCGCCCGCGAAGCCCAGATCGAGCGGGCCTACCTGCAGCGTCTGGTTCGCAAACACGAAGTGAATACAAAGGATTGAGGCCGCCCTACCCCAACCCATTAGAAACAAATTTCCAATTCACCACGCTAGCGAGCATCGAAAATGACGGCGTCCCATTGGCGGGCGTATCGCTCCAACGGAATTCGCAGCGCCGTGCGGGCATGCAACCAGTAAACAGGCTGATAGAGGGTACGCATTGTATCCCGTGTGCTGACCGACACGGGTTTGCGGGTAAGCATGAGGCGGAAGGCGGGGCCAATGCTGAGAACATAGAGAACCGTTACCACCAACAGCGTCAACGCTATCAGTCCCGCACTGCGCCTCCGCTGGAGTTTCCGAATCTGATCCAGAAGGTTGATGGCCGGGAAGGAGTCCCGCTTGAACCGGTCAAGCACGTTACGGGTGGCCCGTTCCGCAGAGGCAAAGTCGCCTTTTCGCAAGGCATCGTCAGCCCGTATCAGAAAACGGGAGATCTGTTCATTCTGCCGCGCGGCCTTTTCTGCCAGAGCATCCGCTGGCGAAGGTTCCAGGGAGAGACGTTGCACGTCGGCGCAATTTTTTAGACACCCTTCATAGTCCTGCGCCTGCAGCGCTGCGGTCGCCGACTCAACAAGGCGTTCAATTGACTTGGCAATGGATTCCAATTCCAGTTTCACCTGTTCGATGCTGGAGGAGAGGGAAACCACAGCCTTTGCATAGGATCCAGGCTCAAGGCCCGACGGAGTCCCCTCGTGTATGAGCACGCCTTTAAGGGCGGGGTATTGGGATTCCAATTGGCCGAGTGACAGGATGCTGTTTTCAATATCGGCAAGACGGATCCGGGCCTGCCCGGGTTTTTTATCGACAATCAGTTGCCGTGTTTGTTCCAGTTCCGAGCGAAGCGCAATGATTTTTCGCCCGGCGATACGCCAAGGCAGCTCCACCCGCAGCGCCTTGTACTCGGGACCGTCGTCGAGTAGTCCGTATTCATTAATGTGATCACGCACTTCCTCGTAGTTCTGCCGGTCAAGGCTGGAGGTGATGGCTTGTGACAATTCATCCTTGCGCTTCATCGCCCACGTGGCGGTTTCCCCCAGTTCGAGGATTTCCTGAACCAGTTCCATCCCCTTGACACCCCTGGGTTGAAACCGTTTGACGGCATCAACGGCATCCTGGATACGTGCGAAATCCTTTTGGCGACGGTATTCGCGTACCCGGCTTAGAAGGGCGCGCGTATCCTCAAAGGTCTTGATATCCGTGGAGCATTGTCCACAGAAACGGACGCCTACCCTGGTTTCACAGGCACATTCAGGGCAGCTTTCCATGCCGTCCCAATTACAGTGGGTACAATACCGGCTGTCAACACGGTTGGGCATGTTACACCACTTACACCTCCACATGCCCGGATCGGTAAGAGGCGAGAGCAAATCGCCGGCGGATTGGGCCAGTACATCGGCAAACTCCTTGGCAGAGGACCAGCGCTGGGCAGGATCGTGATCCATGGCCTTGAGAATGATGGGGCGCAGGCAATCGGGAACCCGGCTGTCCCGGAAAAAGCGGGGGTTATCCCCGGTGAGACAAAAATACAGAATGCCGCCGAGGCTGTAGACATCCGCGCGTTCGTCGGCGCCGGCGGGATGGGTTTCCTGCTCGGGCGCAGCGTATCCGAGGGAGAGCATCCGCGTGCCGGTCATCGTCAACTTGGCGGCATCGGATGCGATTTGGCGGGCAATGCCGAAATCCACGATGCGCGGCTCATCGTGTTCATCAAGAAGGATGTTGGAAGGCTTGAGGTCGCGGTGTATCACACCCCGGCGATGCGCATACTCGATGGCGAAACAAAGCTTCTTGACGAGCACGACGGAAGCCCGCAGAGAAAGAGGGGTCGTGTTTTGCTCCAGTTTCTGCTCCAGATTCAACGAAAGCGGCGGCCAGTCGGGCCCGGGCGGCTTGCCGGGTCCGGCCACGTATTCCATTACAATCTGGGGTTCGGGATGCGTGACGTCAAAGTCATAAAGTTTGACAATGTAAATGTGATTCAGGGAGGCGATTAGTTGCGCTTCACGCAGGAACCGATCCCGCATGGCGCTATCGGAAAGAAAGAGGCTGCCAAGCCGTTTAATGGCAACGAAGCGGCCGATTTTGATGTCCTTGGCCAGAAAGACCGTGCTCATTCCGCCGCGCCCGATTTCGCTGAGAATCTGGTATGGCGAGGCAGTGGCGGGAACGCCGGACACAGGAGGCACCCCACTGGAATCGAGACGGGTCGGGGTATCCCGCCCCGCAGCGGCAGGCTGCAGAATAATTGTATTCAGTTGCGTTGAATTTATTCCTGTTGGCATGCTGCAGATCAATAGGCTGTTGCTATAGATAGTAGTGGATGGAAAGGGAACCGCAGGGGGCTCATCCATACAAAGGACCGAAGTTCCGGCAGGCGCGATAATCCGCCCCCTGCATATCCTGTTCTCCAAACAATCCCCACGTACTGGGCCGGAACACGCTCTCGTCCGCCACGTTGTGCATCGCCACCGGTATTCGCAACATCGCGGCCAGCGAAATCAGATCGGCACCCACATGCCCGTAACTGATCGCTCCATGATTCGCGCTCCAGTTGTTCATCACGCCATACACGTCGGCGAACGCTCCTTTCCCTGTCAACCGGGGGGCAAACCAGGTCGTCGGCCAGGTCTGGTTCGTTCGCTCATTCAGCGCCTTATGCACCGTGGAAGCAATATCCACCGACCACCCTTCCGCAATCTGGAGAATCGGACCCAACCCTTTGACCAGACTGACTCGCATCATGGTCATTGGCATTCCGCCACGCGAGAGGTAGCAGGACGAAAAACCGCCGCCACGGAAGTATTCAGTCACGGCAGGCGGCCACGTCGTTGCCTTCAAACATTTGGCCATCTCCGCCTCGGTGATATCCCAATAGGGTTTCATCGCCGGCTTTCCCCTGATCGACTGTTCACCGGTTCCATCCAACGTGGCCGCGCCGGAGTTAATCAAGTGGATCAGCCCATTGGCCGCCGCTCCCGTCAGCTTCTGCCCCGTCACCCGCTTGACCGCCTCCGGACTCCAAAATGTCCGGACATCGGCAAAAATCTGCGCTGTATTGGTCAACAGATATCCAAACAGCATGCAGATACCGTTCAGACTGTCATTCTCCGTGGCAAACACCATGGGCGCCCGTATGCCGTTCCAGTCAAACGAGGAAGTTAAAATGGCCTCCATGAAGTCCCCATTCGGATAGTGATCGGTCCATTGGCGTTGTCCCTGGAACCCGCCCGCTATCGCATGATGCCCCAGCGCCTCCTCACTGAACCCGAGTTCCTCCAAACGCGGATTGCCCACCATCAGATCGCGAGCAATCATGGTCATCTTGACCACCGTCTGCCAGTCGCGCTCCTTGGCCTTGGCCTCAAGGGGGATGCGGTTGACATCCTTCCCCTCCTTGCAGAACTTTCTGGTCCAGGCATACGCCTTCTCGAATTCCTGCGGATCAAAAATCTTCTCTTCAATACGACGCGCAATTTCAGTCATGTCGACGCTCTCGACACGCATACCCAGGTAGCTTTCAAAAAACGGCTGATCGACGATCGACCCGGCAATTCCCATCGAGACGCCGCCTAACGACAGATACGACTTGCCTCGCATCGTGGAAACGGCAAGCCCCGCCTTTGCAAAACGAAGCAACTTCTCCTGCACATCCGCCGGAATCGTCGTATCTCCCTTGTCCTGCACATCACGGCCATAGATGCCGAATGCCGGAAGACCCTTTTGGTTGTGTCCCGCCAGGCACGCCGCCAAGTAGACCGCCCCGGGCCGTTCAGTCCCGTTGAACCCCCACACCGCCTTGGGCATGACAGGATCCATATCCATGGTCTCACTGCCATAGCACCAGCATGGCGTCACGGTCAGCGAGACCCCCACTCCTTCCCGGCGAAACTTGTCGGCACACGCGGCTGCTTCCGTTACCCCGCCAATGCAGGTGTCGGCAATGACACACTCCACCGGTTTACCATTGGAATACCGGAGGTTGCCGCTCAGGAATTTTGAAGCCGTCAAGGCCATGGCCATCACCTGTTTCTCCAGCGATTCACGCACCCCCCGGCGCCGCCCATCAATCGTGGGTCGAATCCCTATCTTCGGAAAACCGCCAATCCATGTTGTCATTTGAGCCATCTCCTTTGCCAGTCGTTTTGTTTGTTATTGCTGTCCGTAATACGCGCCACTGCCATGCTTTCGCAAGAAATGCTTATCCAGCAGAATGGTTGGAATGCCCTTCGCCCGGGAATTGATCTTCAGGGTTTCCGACGCCATCCGGGCAAGGAACTCTAGCACCACGGCACTATCCACGGCCGTCCCCGGAGTCTTCCCCCATGTGAACGGTCCATGCCCCGCCACCAGCACCCCCGGAAATGCCAGCGGATCAACCTTGGCAAACCGTTCCACAATCACCTTGCCCGTATTCGCCTCATAGTCGCCCTTGATCTCCGCTGCACGAAGAGGCCGGGTACAGGGCACCGCCCCATGGAAATAGTCAGCATGGGTCGTCCCCAGCGCCGGAAGTTCCCGCCGGGCCTGGGCCCACGCCGTGGCAAATAAACTGTGCGTGTGAACCACACCGCCAATCGCCGGGAAAGCACGATAGAGGTTCAGATGCGTCGGCGTGTCAGAACTGGGCTTCAACGCTCCATCAACCACTTCCCCGGTCTTCAGCGAAACCACCACCATCTGCCGGAAATTCATCTGTTCATAGGACACACCCGACGGCTTGATCACCATCAGTCCTCGCCGACGGTCAATCGCGCTGACATTGCCCCACGTCTGGACAACCAGACCTTCGGCGACAAGTCGCCGGTTTGCATCGCATACTTCTTTTTTCAGCGCTTCAAGCATCTTTACCCTCCCCTATTGCCGTGCGGCACTCCTGATCTGAATCAGCTTCTTCATCACACCGTAAAGATTGCCGGTCCACTCCTTGGTCCCGAAGGCATCGTGCAATGTCCGGTATTGTTTGTACAGTTCCTTGTAGACCGCCACCGCCTTGGGGTCCGGTTTATACACCACCGGCTTCAGGCCTGTCATGGCCTTCTGCGCCGCCACCACATCCTTGTATATTCCGGCGACCACCGCCGCCGCCACCGCCGAACCCAGCGCACACGTCTGGGCCGACCGCGAGATCTTCATGGGACGCCCGATAATATCCGCGTAGATCTGCATTACCAAGGAGCTTTTTTCGGCAATCCCGCCACAGTTCACAACCGACTTGACCTTGACACCATATTCTTCAAACCGATTGATGATGGTAAGTGCACCGAAAGCCGTTGCCTCGACAAGCGCCCGGTAGATCTCCGCCGGCGTTGTGTAGAGTGACTGGCCAACCAGCAGGCCGGTCAGGCGTTGATCGACCAGAATCGTCCGATTACCGTTATTCCAATCCAGCGCCAGCAGGCCCGATTCCCCGGGCTTGATTTTGGCTGCTGCCAAGTCCATGGCAATGTGTCCGCCCGCCTTACCATGCGGCTCGATATAATTCACAAACCAGTTGAAGATATCACCCACGGCCGATTGGCCAGCCTCCAAACCGTAATAGCCAGGGAGAATACTGCCCTTGACGATCCCGCAAATCCCGGGAATGTCGGCAAGCGTGCGGGAGCCCGGTGCAACCATCATATCGCAGGTGCTTGTACCAATGGTCTTGACCAACGTTCCTTCACCTACACCGGCACCAACCCCTCCGAGATGCGCGTCAAAGGCCCCGACTGCCACCGGGATTCCCGCACAGAGTCCGGTCTTCCCGGCCCACTCCGGCGTGAGATACCCAGCGGCCTCCGAAATATCATACGCCTTGGAAGCCAGCCGGTTCCGCAATGCACCCAGTTTGGGATGAAGCGTCGACAGGAACTTGACATCGGGATATCCGCCCCACTCCGCATTGAACATCGCCTTGTGACCGGCGGCGCAGATGCCGACCTTCGTCATGCCGGGCTTCTGGGTTCCCGTCAACATCGCGGGAATCCAGTCGGCCATTTCCACCCAGGTGTACGCTGCATTGAAAACCTCGGGACTGGTCCGCAGGCAATGCAGGATCTTGCTGAAGTACCACTCGCTGCTGTAGGTTCCGCCGCATTTCGCCAGATACTGGGGCCTGATCTTCTTTGCCAACGCCGTAATTTCAGCCGCCTCCGCCGTACCGGTATGATCTTTCCAGAGCCATGCCATCGCCGCCGGGTGCCTGGCAAATTTTCCAGTCATCGCCAGGGCATTGCCGTCCTGATCCACCGGCAGGGGCGTGCTCCCGGTCGTGTCGACCCCGATACCAACCACCTGCGAGGGCTTGAAACCCCTGATCTTTTTCGAGGCGGCGGCCAATGCATCCTTGATCGTCGCCTCTGCGCCTTCCAGATAGTCCGCCGGGTGCTGCCTCGCCAGATTCGGATCGGAGGACAAAATCACCCCTTCCTTCCCGTGACTGTAAACCTTGACCGCCGCCCCCGCTTCAGCGCCATTGGACACATCCACCACCAACGCACGAACCGAGTTCGTCCCGTAATCCAAACCTATTGTATACTTAGCCATCGGCATCTCCTTCTTCTGAATTCTGAATTCTTCTTTACCGCCCCACTCCCTGCAGAAGGTGGTAGGCAATATCATTCCAGCGCAGTTCGTTCTTCAGGGCAGGGAGTGTAGTCCCTTTCCCGATGCGAATCAACTCGATGCCGGCGATGGCGGCAAAGTCCTCCAGGGGCTCCGCCGTCAAGGCGCTGCTGAAGGCGGAGTGATGCGCCCCGCCGGCAAAAATCCAGGCGGCAGCGGCCGTCTTGAACTCCGGCAACGCTTCCCACATCGCGCAGGCTACCGGCAGCTTCGGCAACGGCCGCGGGGGTTTGACCACGTTCAGTTCATTGACAATCAACCGGAAGCGGTTACCCATGTCCACCATGGTGGCATTGAGAGCGGGTCCGGCCTTCGCCGTGAAAACCAACCGCACCGGGTCTGCCTTGCCCCCGATGCCCAACGGATGGATCTGCAGCGACGGCTTGGCGGCGGCAATGGAGGGACAGACCTCCAGCATGTGCGAGCCGAGGACCAACGGCCTTTTCGGATCCAGATGGTAGGTGTAATCCTCCATCCAACTCGTTCCTCCACGCAGTCCGGCCGCCATGGCTTTCATTCCGCGCAGGAGGGCACAGGTTTTCCAGTCCCCCTCGGCGCCAAACCCGTATCCTTCCGCCATCAGGCTCTGGACCGCCAGGCCGGGCAGTTGCTTCAGCCCATGCAGATCTTCAAACGTGGTCGTAAACCCCTTGAATCCACCCTCTTCCAGGAAGGAACGCAGCCCGACCTCGATGCGGCCGGCATCTTCAAGACTCACCCGCCTGGCCCCACCCTTGCGCAATGCCGGGGCCACCGCATAGGCGCTATCATAGACCGCACACTGCTCCGCCACCGCCTTGGCGCTGACCGCATTGATCCGTGCCACCAGATCGCTAACGGAATGGGTATTGACCGAATAGCCAAGGCGGATCTCAGCGGCAACCTTGTCGCCCTCCGTGACCGCTACCTGACGCATGTTATCACCGAAACGGACAAACTTGGCGCCCTGGAGGTCCATCCAGCCCCGGACGGCACGCTCCCAGGCAGCGATGCGCTCCAGCACTTCAGGATCTGTCCAGTGACCCACCACCACCTTGCGCTCCAACCGGAGGCGGGAGTGGATAAACCCGTGCTCACGGTCACCGTGCGCCGCCTGGTTCAGGTTCATGAAATCCATATCAATGGACGACCACGGCAGGTCGCGATTGAACTGGGTGTGAAGGTGCAGCATCGGCTTGCGAAACGAGCTCAACCCGCCAATCCACATCTTCGAGGGGGAGAAGGTATGCATCCAGAAGATCACCCCGCCACAGGAAGGATCATGGCCGGCATCCGCCAGCGTATGTCGAATCTCCTCGGGGGTTTTGACCACCGGCTTGAACACCACCTTGAGCGGCAGCCGTCCGGATCGATTCAACCCCTGCACGATCTTGCCGGAATTCTCGGCCACCTGCGCCAAGGTCTTCGGACCGTAGAGATGCTGACTTCCCGTAATAAACCAAACCTCGAGATTTTCGATTGAATCTTTCATGAGTGCTCCCTATGTTGATGATTCATCTTATGATCATCTTGTTTTATGTCACAAGAAACCAATAAAGGCGTCTTGCAGCCCAAAATATCCGATATATACTGATCGAATTGAATAGAGGAAATGATCATTCAGATGGACAATCTGATCATCAATAAGCGGTATGACTATCTGGCCCCGAAGGCATCGAAATGGGGACTGCACCTCTGCGGCGTGGGAATCCGCCTGACGCCACCCCATGTTCCCTATCAGGTGTATGAGGACGGGGCCCCCTACCAATGGAAAAAAGGCCGCACCCTGCTGGACTACAGTTTCGTGCATGTCACGCAAGGCGCCGGCCTGTTTCGTGTCCGTGGCGCCCGCGCCCTTCCCGTCACGGCAGGGGATGTCCTTGTGATATACCCTGGCGAGTGGCATGATTATGCACCCGACCCTGAAACCGGCTGGAAGGAATATTGGATAATGTTCAATGGCCGGCAGGCCGGGCACCTTGTCAGGCAAATCAATCTGCCCCGCCGCACGCCGCTGATTCATTACGGGGCGGATCAGTCCCTGCACCCCCTGTTTTCCCAAATGCTCGATGTGGCGGCAACAACTCCGCCCTTCGCCGACCTTATTCATACCGGACTGGTGCTGCAGATGGCTGCCCATATCCAGAGTCGCCTGCAACTTCAGCGCGAACAGGGCGACCGGGAGGAGTCGTTCATCCAGCAGGCAAAACAGAGAATGGCCAGTATTGGCAACCAACCCCTCGACATGCAGGTGCTGGCACATGAGTTGGGGGTCAGTTATCCGCATTTCCGCCGGGTCTTCAGACAATCCACCGGCCTCCCTCCCCGGCAATACCTGCTGAACCTGAAAATCAACATGGCCAAGCAACTGATGGAGGATCAGGGTCTGAAGCTCAGCGCGGTGGCCCGCAAAGCCGGATTCGAGGATCCTTATTACTTCTCGCGCCTCTTCAAGCAAAAAACAGGCATCAGCCCTTCACTGTGGAGAAGATAGCGCATGGACTAACGATGACAACCCCGGATTTTCACGTCCTTGGTTCCCTCAGTGCCGGGCTATACCGCTACCGGCGGCTTTCGCTCGCCAAAACGTTTTGCCAGCCCAAGGGTTTCCTGCAGAGGCAAAACTCCTTCGGAGGCCCCGGCACGCGACAAGCTGGCCGCCGCACAACAACTCCCTAGCCCGGCCGATTCCAGCACACCCCATCCTTCATGGAGCCCATACAACATCCCTGCACAAAAAGCGTCGCCCGCACCCACGGCACCGGCAATATACCCCTCAGGCAACACCAGCGAGCCCCGTGAATAGCACCTGCCGGCCCGGTCACGCATATAGACCCCTTCGGGCATATGGACGGCCACCAGCCGCATGTCGCCAAACTGATACAGCCGCTCGACGGCATCCATCAAGGCGGGCCCGTCAAGACGTCTCTGCTCATCCCGCACCTTGAGCCCCACTGCCCGAGCCGTCTCAATCTCATTCAGGATCAGGTAATCCACATACTTCAAGGCAGGCGGGACAAGCCTGGCAAACCGGTCGCTTTCCTCGCTTACCACATCCAGACTGGTCAGGATCCCGGCCGCCTGCACCTGTTTAAGCAAACCGGCCGCCACGGTCCCATACTCGGAATCAGCCTGATCCATCGCATCCAGCAACAAGAGATAGCCCAGGTGGAAAATGCGACACCTTAACCGGCTGATATCAACATGACCGGGAGAGAACAATGCATTCGCCCCGCGGTGATGAAAGAACACCCGATCCCCTGTTGTTTCGTCATTCATGACGTCCGTAAACGACGTCGGAGCCTGGTCCGTCACCTGCAGTCCCCGGATATCAACGCCCAGCTCCGTGAACACATTCCGCAGGTAATTGCCATCGGCATCCTTGCCTATCACGCCTATCCCCGCCAACGGAAAGGACGCCTTGAGCCTTGCCAGATCATGAAGGACATTGGCGGGAGCACCACCGGGGCTGAAGGTCTGATCCTTGATGTTGGCCAGCATCCCCCGTCCCGGCAGGCAATCCACACGTTTCACGCGGTCGATAATCCAGTTCCCTGCCGCCGTTATGCCGACTCGTCCTGTCATAGTGCCTCGCCAATTCAATCACTGACCAGTTTTACACACGCCGGTTCATTCTCGTTAATCTTGCTGAACCGCCCCACCCGTTTATCCTCGAAATAATTGTCATGGGCGTCATCATTCGCAGTGGACACTTCCCCCACAATGGCATACTCAGATACCGCCCAGAAGGCATGTAGAACTCCCTTGGTGAGAGTAACCCGCTCCCCGGACATGAGGAGCAACGGTTTCCCCGGCGAAATATCACGCCATTCCCCGTTCACTTGAAGGCGAACCGGGCCTGCCGCAGGCAACTCAATGGCCAATCTGCCCCACCGACAGATGATGTCCTCTTTCTTGGCCGCATGATAATGGCGCGGCGTCACTTGCATATGCCGCACATACATCAGCTTCTCACAATACTCCGGCTGTTCCGCCAGATTCACCAGGGTCAATCCAATCTTGTCGAAATCGCCCATCCCGAAATCGGTCACATCCCACCGGGCATTGGGCGGCAAGGTCCAGCCATGCCGCTCAAACGCCTTCCGCGCCTCCATCACCACTGCATTAATTTCCGATCGTTGCATCATTCCACCATGTTTTCAGTTTTAAACACCTTCGAACGCAATCATCATGTGATCCTTCACTTCAGGCACGACGAGATGGCAATAGTCGCCTTTCATTGTAAAGGATAAAGCATCTCCGGAGGGGGCCAGATATACCGATCTCGGCGGCTTCCCTGTCCGCACTGCATCCAAAGGATATTGGTGACAATGCGCGGATAATACTTACTTCCCATCGCCTTGCCAGACTTAAACTGATCAGAACAGGCATCAAACTCAGATCCATTCCTCTCCCATTCGGCATGGGCATGGTCAGCTACCGCACCGGCCTTGCCCTGTTTCACCCCAAGTATGGTACGGGCGATGTGCTGGCAGAGATTGATCTTGCTCATCCATGAATTGTCGGCCGTGGAGGACAGTTTCCACCCGCCATCCGGGTACAGGCACACCCCCTTTACAAGGATATTCTCAGTATGCCGCTTGAGCGTCTTGAGAAGATCGCCATACGGCCCTTCGAAGGACAACGCCTCCTTCAAGCCCATTTCGCGGGGAAAAATCAATCCCTCGATGACAGGGATAATGGCACTCTTGTTCCCCGCCTCCAGCACCGCCGGAATGAAGCCCAGCTTTTTGTTGTAGCCCTTTACCAATGATTTCGCGCACAACGTGGCTGCCTTAACGCATTCCGCCGCCTTATCGTCAGCGCCGAGCTTCTTGAACATGAATTCAAGGGCCAGATAGGACGCCCAGCATTTGGAAGCCAGATAGATGTTGTTGCGCGCCTGCCCGAGCGAATGGTCAAGGGAATCATAGGTCGTGATCTCCCCCCCGCCCTGCGTCAAGGAGCTCTCGCACTTCATGATCCCGGTCCGCTTGCGGGGATTGGGATGATCGCGGTGCTGCAGACTCCTCAGGCAGTCCTCAAGGATCCCGCGGTTCTTCACGAGAAAATCGTCATCGCGGGTCTGCGCATAATACACGCCGGCACAACACACCCAGTTGGCCAGTTGTTCGCAGGTCATAAACGAAAAACATTCGCGATCCAATCCGGCCACCTCATAACTACTGCGCCCGGAGGGACTGAACTGGTTCATTATCCCCATGTCATGAGTGAAGGAGATGCCGCCTTCGTGGAGTTTTCCCGGCTTGCCGGGCTCGAATACCTGGTCATAGTAGCTGTACTCGCGCACAAACTGATCCAGCACATTGCGCACCGTCCAGGGATTGAACCGCATCTCGAAGAACAGCATGTCCACAGTGAGATCAAAGGTATTCATCATCAGGTACTCACCCTCGTTGACCACCCAGCGGGGACGTCCGCCATCATCCAGCCACTCGGTCGAGCCCCAATAGCTATGCGTGGCGTGAGCAATGAGGAACTTCTGCTCCTCATTGAGTTTGGCCGACACCAGCTCGGCATCACGCGCATCGGCCTCAGTCAGATACCCCGGGGCCATCTCCAGGGAGTAACGAAGCACCTCCTCCAGACCGCTGAAATAACGGGTGTACCAGTACTTGGCAGCCTTGCCAGTTGTGGCTTGCCCCTTCTTGAAATACCCGACACTGATCAGAATCTCCCGTCTCTCACCAGCCTTGGCTTCGGCAATAAAGCCCGCCGTCGCCCCCAGCAGGAAATGCGGGGTGCGGTGGCGCCTGCGCATGGCCAGCGGAACATCAAAATTAACAAACGTTTCAACCTCATCCTCTGTCGCCATCCCCATGCTATCCCGCTGGGTCAGACACTTGAAGTGCTCGTCCTGCCCCATCGGAACAGACCATCGTCCGTCCATGCGGATGGCAAAGAAAAAGCGACGGACCTTCTTCGATTTACGATTGTCATAACTCACCCGGATCAGGCTGGCGGGACAGGAGGCATACTTCTGCTCCGCGGACGAACTTGTGGCAGGGTCAGGGATCGAAAAAAAAGGCGTCACGATCTCACAACTCAAGCCCTCGGCCCGGAAGACGTCGGTTGCCCAGCGGTAGTCGCGCGTGATCTTTCCGGCAGGGATCACCCGCTCGGTCGTGGCGGTCCCATTAGCCTGTCCTCCCTGGACATACCGGGCCCGCTCATCCTCGTTCATGGCAAAGAGAGGAAGGAAGTTCAGCACTCCCTTATCGTCCTCATACCCCACATAGACGCCGCCATCGGCCGGCTTCCCCTTTTCCATGGCCATGCCCCCCGGGGCTCCGTGCATGCCACAGGTCAACGAACAATGTGCCCCCATGGGCGAATGATGCGCGTGGAATGATGTCTTCATGATGTGCTGAATCCTTTTTTATTATTCAAACAGAAGGGGAAAACCAGGACGGATGAACGCCGGATGCAAGTTGCCGCCCGGCACCAGCCGGCGCAACGCCGGCAACGTATGCTCAATGCGTCGCAAGCTCTCCGCATACTGCGCCGGACAATCCGAAAAGTGCGACCCGTGCCCGCCAAGGTTGAGATCGACGGCTTCGCCCGCCATCTGCCGATAAGTCTTCAGGATACCGCTGTTCCCATCCGGAACACTGTGATTGGAGATGACGAAGCCAAGCCCATCCGAATCACCCCGGCTTTGAATGGTGTCGCCGGTAATCGCCAACCGAAGTCCGTTGAAGGTCAGCAAGTAGGCGGCATGACAATAGCAGTGTCCCGGCAGGTGAATCGAACGAATGGCCACCCCATGCCAGTCGTAAGGCGTGTCCGCACTGAGCACATCGTCCACCGCCACATGATCAAAGCCCAGGTTATACCAGGGCAGCAGCGCCGCATACGGGAAGTCCCAGGGCGCCTCCATGACTCGGGCCACCAGATCCCATGCCCCTACCCTGCAACCCGGATATCGCTTCCGGAGCTCCGGAGTCAGGTCATAGTGGTCACCATGGATATGGGTCACGAGCGCCAGGTCAATGGTCTTCAGCCCGCATTCCCGTTCAAAAAGATCAAGATCACGATGGAAATCAGCCTGCCGATTTGGCGATTCGAAATCACAGGGGCCCGGATCAAACATCAAGCCCCTACCCTGATCGTCGATCAGAAGAATGCAGTTGCCGAAGTTATCGATCTGGTAAACGCCATGGTGAAGCTTCAGATACCGCCCCACTCGGGGGTATTCAGGTTGCGGAGCGGGCTTGAATTTGCCGCTTTTCCATGTCAACGCTTCCTGATAGGCATCGATGGCCCCGGCCAGCTCCAGGGCCTGGGCTGGCCCATTCTCAAGGACAGGGCCGGTCGAGGGAAAATATCGTTGCACGGGGCGTTGAGCCAATGTTCTCAATACCTCTGGCAATGAGGCAATGGCCGTGACGCCATAATGGCTTTCAAGATCGAACACATTGACCAGTTTGGCAGAATGGCAAAGGATGTCACCCGTGAACAAGGCCAGCGGCTTGCCATCTATTTCGAGAACGAAGCCCACATGATGCCTACTATGCCCCGGCAGCGGAATCACTTCGAATACCAAATCCTGCCAGGTCAGTCGTTCCCCTTCATGGAACGTGCCAGCCACCTTCATGGGTACCTCTGGCGGGAACACGGTGATGCTGCCTGCAATGCCGTACTTCTCACGGCCCAATGTATTCATCCAGTCGGCCGGATGATCCCAAACCGTATACGCCGCCTTTCTGTAGGCGGCAGGATCACCAGCCAATTCCACCAATTCATCATGCACAAGAATACGGGCGGCGGGAAACTGATCCGCCTCCCGGCAATGCTCAGGCTGCACATGCGTGTGCAGAATCATTTCTGGGATCGGAAGCCCGCGACGCGCCAGCCAGCGCCCCATCTGCGTAGTGTGGCAGTCAATTAACAGGCTCCGCCCGTTACGCACCACCAGATGGCTGGAGGCTTCACCGACCAGCGAATACACGCTCACCTCCGGCGCCAACTCAAAAACCCTGCTCATCATGTTCATGTTTATCATCCGATCCTCTAATTGGAACTCGCGCACCCGTGATTTGTATCTTTGCCGAATCCAGTCAGGATGTAACGTCCGATTTTATCTGAACCGTAGGGCGCGCCCTCCGCAAGGATGAAGGGGCGTGTTTGAATATACGCTTGAATACCCGCGAGAAGTAAAAGGGGTCGTCAAACCCCACCTGCGCCGCGGCTTCCTTCACACTGACTCCCTGGTCCCGGATGTACCGGTAGGCTCGAAAAATCCTCTCCCTGTGCAGGAACTGCGTCGGCGTCACCCCAAGCTCCTTGCGGAACAGTGCATTGACATGCTCTGGCGTGATCCGGAACACCCTGGCCAGATCACGGCGCCCGATGCGCTCCCGCAGATGGGACCTCAGATAGGAAACCATCGGGCGAATCCGCTCCGGGATACGCCCGCCACCCCCACCCTCCCAGTATTCCGCCAGCCTTATCCAGATTTCCCTCGCCAGGGCTTCCAGCAACTCCGCCCGATAACGATCATACCCATTATACGTTTCGCTGCACCGCATAAACAGGTCATGGATTGCAGCATCCGTCTCTGTAGCCGTGACCCGGCGAGGTTCAGGGCATAACCGGTATTCACCCGCTCCCCACCGGGCATTGGGCAGTAACTCCCCGTGAATGCAACTGAAGGCGGCATGCACCGGCTCATCGAGACGCCGGAACGTGTGCCATTCGCCGGGCGGGATCAGAAGCACATCCCCCGCCCCCAGGATCAGCGGGGAGTCCCCACGCACTTCGTATGAGAAACGCCCGGCCACCACCAGAATCAACTCAAGATCCTGAATGACCCGCTCCCCCCAACGTGCCCCCCGCTGAACCTCACAGTAGTTCGCCATCGACACCACAGGCCGCAACTCCTGGAGACCCAACAACTTCTTGATCTTATTCCCATCCATGTCTGTTTATCTCCACTCCATTCCACACGACCATGGAATCCTGTATTGTTAGGAAATTACCTACAAAAAAAGCAATGTCTTCATCTTATTTTTGTTCATTATCAATGACAAGCGCGAAAGGAACCAGCAGATGATCACGCCATGCCGACCAAAGTGGAAGGGTTCAATGACCGACCGGGAACGTTTCAACAACCAGATGCAGTACCGTCCTGTCGACCGGTGCTTCAACATGGAATTCGGCTACTGGAACGAGAACTTCACCGAGTGGGATCTGTTTGTCAACAATGGCATCAAGAACAACGCCGAGGCCGATGAGTTCTTCAATTTCGACCGGCAGGTCGTGGTCGGTGGCAATATCTGGATGAGCCCGCCCTTCCCGACGTCGGTTGTCGAGGAAACCACCACCTCCAAAATCATCATGAATGGCGACGGCCTGCTGGCCGAGGTACCCAAGGATGGCCACGACTCAATTCCCCACTATCTCAAGGCGAGTATTGTGACACCGGATGACTGGAGACGCTGCAAGGAGGAACGGTTCCGGCTTGATGACCCTGCCCGCAAGGTGGATATCGAGGCGCTGAAACTCGCCCACCCCACGTCCCGCGACTACCCCTTGGGAGTCTGGTGCGGCTCCATGATCGGTAAGATCCGGGATGTCCTGACTTTTGAAGGCCTGGCCTACGCCTGCTATGACTATCCGGAGATGGTTGAAGACATGGTCGAAACTTCCTGTCAACTCGCCGAGCAGGCACTGGACCAGATGTTGCCTCATCTGGACTTCGATTTCGCCGCAGGGTGGGAGGATATTTGCTTCAAAAACGGTCCGATCGTTTCAGTGGATTTCTTTCGCGATGTGGTCATGCCACGCTACAAGCGGATTTCGAAACGCCTGCAGGCTGCCGGCATCAAGCTCTGGTGGGTCGACTGCGACGGCGATGTCCGCCCGATCCTGCCCTTGATGATGGAAGGCGGCATCAACTGCCTGTTCCCGTTCGAGGTCAACGGCTGCGCCCATCCTGCGGAACTGCTGGCTGAATACGGAAAGGACCTGCGCATCATGGGCGGCTTCGACAAGATCGAAATGGGTAAGGGCCCGGAAGCCATCAAGGCCTATATGAAAACACTCGTGCCGCTCGTGGAACGCGGGGGCTACATCCCCTTCTGCGACCATCGCTGCCCTCCGAATGTTAAACCCGCTGACTACCTTTACTACCTTGACCTCAAGGAACAGATGTTCGGATTGAAATAGGCGTCC
>CAZSSA010000007.1:0-52926 GCA_964609375.1 uncultured Verrucomicrobiota bacterium
CCCGGCCCTTAAACAATTCGACCACAGGGAATATCCCTATTGCCGCCCCTATGCGGGAGGGGCACTACGTGCCGCGACTCCCCGCCTGCCCAACTCCTGTCAAACACTCTCTCGACATGAACTCAGACTTGACTCCCTGCGCCCAACTCGCCACCATACGCGCGCAATTCGGGAATATCTGGCGGATGTCATGGTTGGGGTTCTCCCCATCAACCATTAACCATCAACCATACTCCATTCCTTTCTGCGGCTGTAGCCTAATGGACAAGGCATCTGACTTCGGATCAGAAGATTACAGGTTCGACTCCTGTCAGCCGCGCCACTTAGAAGAAACCCTGAGCCGAGAGGACGCGTCAACCGCCAATCAGCTTGTTGAGCGAAACAATCGGCAGGAGAACCGATAGCACCACCAGTAAGACAAACGCACCCACACTGAAAATCAACACCGGCTCAAGCCAACTCAACGTACGCGTCACAAACCGGTTCCACCGCTGCTGCATCGCTGTCCCCGCCGTCTCCAGCAACTTCTCCAGCGACCCGCTCGCCTCCCCGGCCTGTATCCATGCCGGCAACGCCGCCGCCAGGGGCGGTATCCGTCGAATCGCATCCGCCAGACTGCTTCCATGCCGGACGGCCTTCGATTCCTCCTCCGCCAGACGTCCAACCCATGCGCTTCCCGTCGCACGCCCCGCCAACGCCAGCGCCTCCACCATCCCCACTCCGCCTTTCAATAAAATCGCCAGCGTCCGCGCACACCGCAAATTGGCCACAATCGTATATCCACGCCCAATCACCGGCACCCGGAACAACATCCGGTCCACACGACAACGCCACTCCAAATCCGCCGCCAATCGCCGCCGCACATAACTCACCACAAACACCCCCACCAACGCCAGCACCGGCGCCCCCCACAACATCACCCGCCCAATCCCCATCATCACCCGCGTCAGCAACGGCAACGATGCCCCCCCATGCTCCCCAAGCACCTTCGCCGCCGAAGGCACCACCACCCCCAGCATCACAATGGCCACCACAATCGCAAACCCAATGATGATCCCGGGGTAAATCATGGCGGACAACACACGCTCATGGAGAAGCTGCTGCTCCTCCAAAAAACCCGCCAACCGGTCAAGCATCGCCTCCAAACTGCCAGACCGCTCCCCCACCTCCAAAATCGCCCGCTCAAACGGCTTGACCGATGCCGACGCCTCGCTTAAAGCCGTCGCCAGCGATGCCCCTTCCCGTATCCTGTCCCGCACCCCCGCCATCATCGTTGCCGAAGCCCCCAATTCCGGCGCCTCAATCAGAATTTCCAGCGCGTTGACCAGGGGCATGCCGGAAACCATGAGGACACTCATTTCACGATAGAAGGCCACACGCGCCTCGGCGCCGAATCCCTGCCGGCCAACCCTGAAACCCTCACCCCGCGCCTCATGCTCCGCAGGGGTCACCTCTTCCGGCAGCACGCCGCGCGCCGATAGTTTCTCGCGCGCTTCTTTCAGATCAAGCGCTTCCACCAGCCCGCGCCTTACCGCGCCGGTGTTGTCATACCCTTTATAGGCGTACGTCTTCACGCGCCGGAAATCCCCAACGCATACAGAACCTCAGCAAGACTCGTCCGGCCATCGAGAACCTTGGCCAACCCGTCGTCCAACAGGGTACGCCGCACACCCATGCCGGGCGCCATCTTTAACTGGCGCCCCGCCGACGTTCCCGCCCGCATCGCCTCCTGCATCGCCTCATCCACCACCAGTAGTTCATAGATCCCGATCCGGCCATGATACCCCGCCAGACAGTCCGCACATCCCCCCGGCTCATAAACGGTCCGCCCCGCCAATGGCCGCCCCGCTTCCCCCAGTAACGCCAGTTCCTCCGCCCGTACCGCCACCGGCTTCCGGCAGGAAGGACAAAGTTTCCGCACCAACCGCTGGGCCAGAATCCCGCGCAACGCCGCCGCCAGCAAGTAGGACTCCACCCCCATATCCATCATCCGGATCATCGCGCCAGCCGCATCATTCGTGTGGAGCGTCGTAAACACAAGATGCCCCGTCAACGAGGCCCTGACCGCTATTTCCGCCGTCTCGTTGTCTCGCGTTTCCCCCACCAGAATCACATCCGGATCCTGACGCAAAATATGGCGAAGCCCGCCGGCAAACGTCAACCCGATCTTGGGCTTCACCTGCATCTGCCCGATTTCAGGCAGTTGATACTCCACCGGATCCTCGATGGTCAGGACGTTCCGCCCTTTCGTATCAAGCTGACGGATGGAGCCATACAACGTGGTCGTCTTCCCGCTTCCCGTCGGCCCGCAGACAATCATCAAGCCATGAGCCTCTCTTAACAGCGACTCCCAGGTCCGCTGAACACCCTCCGGCATACCCAACGCCGCCAGCGGCAGCACGGACGACTCCCGGTTGAGCAACCGCAATACCACACGCTCGCCTTCCCCCACAGGAATCGTGGAAACACGGACATCGATCTCCCGTTCACCCACCCGGACCCGCGCTGATCCATCCTGCGGCAGACGCTTCTCGGCAATATCCAGATGCGCCATCACCTTCATTCGGGAGACCAGCGCACGCTCCAACCGCTTGGGCGGCGACGCCTGCTCATACAACAACCCATCCACCCGGTACCGCACCCGCAACCGCGAATCAAAGGGTTCCACATGAATATCCGATGCCCGCGCCTTGAGGGCCTCCAGTAAAATCAGATTGACCAATTGCGTAACAGGCGCGTCTTCAGTGGACTTGAGCAAATCGTCGGACCGGGATTCCTCCTCCGCGCCCGCCCCGCCCCCATCACGCCCAAGCCCGCGAAGAAAATCAGCCGCCGTTCCTTTCCGGCTGAAATAGCACCGCTCAATGCAATTCAGGATCACCGCCCGCGGCGCCACCACCGGACGCAATTCCGAACCCAATGCCAAGGCCACATCTTCCTGCTGGCGTAGATTATCCGGGTCCGCCGTCAGCAGGCACAACACGCCGTCCCGCCGGATCGGCAGCACGGCATGCGCCCGCGCCCATTCCACCGGTATTCCGGAAATCAGCGTGGCATCCAGCAACTCATCGCCTACCTCGGCAAGAAAGGGCATGCCCAACGCCGCCGCCTGCCGGCTCAAGTCCTCAACGGTATCCGTGGTGTTTTCCATAGATCAGCGAGCCGTCGCGGGAGCCTTGGTCGCCCCTTCGGTCAGATTGGTCGCGCTCAGTCCCGTGCGCTGGCTCCAACTCTGCGTCATCGCCTCCGCCGCCGCACTGTCGCCCAGCACATGCGGGGTCACAAAGATGATCAGATTCGTCCGCTCAACACTATCCACCTTGTGCCGGAACAAGATGCCAAGAATCGGAATAGCCCCCAGAATGGGAACCCGCCGAACCGAATTGATCCGGTCCTCCCGGATCAACCCGCTGATCACAATCGTTCGCCCGTCGGGAACCGTCACCGTGGTCGAAACCGACCGCTTGGCAATCGTCGGCGTATACTGCCCCGACGGCCCCTGATCAATAATCGCCTCTATGCTCGGGTTCAACACCATGCGAACCTCGTTGGACGGATTGATATGCGGCGTCAGCTTCAACTTGATCCCCACATCCACCCGCTCAATGTTCTGAATGACATCGCGCGAGGTTCCCGACCCGCCCTGTATCGTGGACTTCAGGACGGGAATATTATTCACCACACTGACGCTCGCCTCCTTGTTGTCCTGCGACAACAGCGGGACACTCGACAGGATCTTGACTTTCCCCTTCTTCTGCAGGGCATTGATGTTGATCGCCGCCGGGAAACCCGAGACAATCTTCCCATCGGCGTCCACCCGGGTACCCTGCGCCATCCCGATGGTAATGCCGCGCGGGAACACCCCGTTCTGGATCGATGTCATCAAGGCGTTGGCTCCATCACTAAGGGTACTGGCTCCCTGCACAACCGTATCCCCGACCTTGGACGGCATATTGATCGCCGCCATTTCAACACCCACGTCCAGGGATTCATCCGCCCCGATCTCGGCAATGACAACCTCGATCATCACCTGCTGCGGCATCCGGTCCAGTTGCTCCACCAGCGTCCGCACATACTCGAATTCCGTCGGAGACCCGCTCACCAGCAACGCATTGTTGGCCGCCATGAAATCGATCGCCACCCGCTGCTCGGTTCCTGCCTTGGGATCCTTGCCCAGGGCCTTCTGCAATAATCCGTTCAGACTCTTGGCCGCTTCCTCGGAGGAAATGTACTTGAGAAACACGGCATGCAGAGTCCCCTGCCCCGCCGTCGACTCCACATCAATCAGCTTCAAAATCTTGACGATCTCGGCAATATCAACCGCCGGCCCCACCATGATAATGCTGTTGGAATGCGGCGCGGCAAAAAGCGTCAACGGCGTCCCGCTCTTCATGGGGACCCCATCCCGGATCATTCCGCGTGGCGCCTGCCCCGCAATCGCCCGGCTGTACTGCTGCACAAAATCCGCCGCACTCGCCACTTTCATCGCGTAAACTTCACTGACCGCTCCCGAGCCGGGCTTGTCTATCTCCGCCACCAATTGCTCAAAACGCCTGATATTGTCCGTCGTATCCGTGACAATCAGATGATTCGTCGCCTCGATGATCGCCACCGATCCGCCTTTGTCGCGCCCGGCCAGGGCTTCCATCACCTTGCGCATGTCCGCCACACTGGTATGGCGCAGACGGATCACCCGCGTCACCAGCCCGGAAACCGGCATCCGCTGCCCTTCGCCAATGACCGGAGCCGATGGCGTCGTGCGCTGCCCCATCAAAACCACCCGGCTGATCCCCCCATCCTCCACCACGGCACAACCACTGGACTCAAGAATCCTCAGGGAAAGAACATAGGCATCGGAAACCGGTATGCGCGGCGCTAGAACCGTAACCTGCCCCTTGACCGCCTCATCCACCACAAACCGCTTCCCGGTCACTTCCCCGATCACCTTGATAAACGTCCGCACGTCCACACGATCAAAACTGAAGTTGATCGTGGATGGGTTATTCGTTTCAGCGGCAGGGGCTTGTACCGGCTCCTGTGGAACCGCCGGCAAGACAGTCGCCAGCAAAACACCGGCAACGGGCGCCCACCAACGGCACAGGCCCTTGATCGTAACAACGGTTGTAAACGGCGTTCGCACCGTACCACCTCCCGCCGCCCGCCGGGGCGTCACTTCACAATACCCCGTTCAGACGATTCAATGAACTTGATGATGTATTCGACTTCCGCCGTCATGGCCAGTTCAGCACGGATTTTCTCCAGCGCCTGGCGAGTCGACAATCCTTCGCGGTAAAGAATCTTGAAGAGCTTCTTGATCAACCCCTGCGTTTCCGCCGGAATATTCAGCCGCTGCAACTTGATGGAGTTGATCCCATGCACCACGGCCGGATTCCCCTCCACCAGCATGTACGGCGGAACATCCTGCGTGATCCTCGACATCCCCCCGATCATCGCAAAACGCCCAAGCCGGGTGAACTGGTGAATCCCCGTCATCCCGCCAATCGTCACATCGTCCTCCACCAGTACATCACCGGAAAGCGAGGCACCGTTGGCCATGATCACGCGGTTGCCAACCTTGGAGCCGTGCGCCACATGGCAATACGCCATGATCAAACACCCATCCCCCACCTTGGTCACTTCGCCATCCGCCGTTCCCGAATTAATCGTCACATACTCGCGGATCGTCGCCCGGGCGCCAATCTCAACATAGGTCGTCCCACCCTTGTACTTCAGGTCCTGCGTCAGGGACCCCACGCTCGCAAACGGAAATACCGTGCATTCCGGACCCAGCGTGGTATGCCCATCCAGAAAAACATGCGGCATGATCTTCGAACGATCACCCACCTTCACATGGGGGCCGATCACGGCATAGGCGCCAACCTCTGCGTCCACCCCGATCTCGGCCCCTTCGTGCACCACGGCCGAAGGATGTATGCACGTCATGCCGTCACCTTCTTGTCGGAAATCATGCACATCATTTCCGCTTCCGACGCCAACTCGCCATCCACCAGAATCTTCCCCTGGAACTTGGCAAGCTTGCTCTTGATCGTGATGAACTCCACCTCAATACGCATCTGGTCCCCCGGCTTGACCACACGCCGGAAGCGGGCTTTGTCGATCGCCATGAAATACGGCACCCGCTCGCCTCCTCCAGCCACCCGGTTCATCAGAATCCCCCCGGTTTGCGCCATGGCCTCCAACTGCAACACCCCGGGCATCACCGGCGTCCCGGGGAAATGCCCCTGGAAAAAAGGCTCATTGATCGTCACATTCTTGATGCCCACAATGCGCTTCTGGTCATCACACTCGACAACCTTGTCCACCAGTAAAAACGGATACCGGTGCGGAAGCAACTTCATGATTTCTTGTATATCCAGAGTCACCATAGCTTTTTTCCTCTCACCTCAGATGGCGGACAGCAGGGCATTCACTTTATCGACCTTCTCCCACGTGAACACCTCAAGATTGTTGACCCGGCCAAAATGACCGTAGGCCGACGTCTGCTCGTAAATCGGGCGCAACAGGTTCAACTGCTTGATGATCTCGGCCGGCTTCAGACCAAACACCTTCCGGACCGCCTTGGCAATCTTCTCGTCCTTCACCACTCCCGTCCCGAATGTATCCACATGCACCGAGACCGGATCCGGATAACCAATGGCATACGCCACCTGCACTTCGCAACGCCGGGCCAGCTTCGCCGCCACCACATTCTTGGCCACATACCGCGCCATGTACGCCGCACTGCGGTCAACCTTCGAAGGATCCTTGCCCGAGAACGCGCCACCGCCATGCCGCCCCATTCCGCCATAGGTATCCACGATGATCTTGCGCCCCGTCAACCCGCTGTCCCCGTGGGGGCCACCAATGACGAAACGACCTGTCGGATTGATCAGGAAACGCGCCTTCTGCAGCAACTTCGCCGGGATCTCCTTCTTGACGATCTCCTCGATGATCCCTTCGCGCAAGGTCTTGTACGACACATCCGGAGAATGCTGCGACGAAACCACCACCGTATCCACTCGCACCGGGCGGCCATCCTCGTACGCCACCGTCACCTGGGACTTGCCATCCGGACGCAGGAAGGGCAATACCCCTTTCCGCCGCGCCTGCGCCAGGGCACGGCTGAGCCGGTGCGCAAACATGATGGGCATCGGCATCAATTCCTTCGTCTCATCACACGCATAGCCGAACATCATCCCCTGGTCGCCGGCCCCCTGCTCCTTGAAAAGCCCCTGCCCCGCCGTCACGCCCTGCGATATATCCGGAGACTGACGATCCATCGCCACCATGACCGCACAACTGTCCGCCGAGAAACCCAGCGACGCATCCGTATACCCGATCGCCCGGATCTTCGCCCGAGCCACATCCGTATAGTTGACAATCGCCTTGCTGGTCGTCTCCCCGGCAATCACCACCAGGCCTGTGCTGACCAGTGTCTCGCAGGCCACACGCGCCTTGGGATCCTGCTTCAGATTGGCGTCCAAAATGGCGTCCGATATGCCATCCGCCACTTTGTCAGGATGCCCTTCCGAAACCGATTCGGACGTAAATAGATACTTGTCAGCCATATTCGCCTCTCTCTTGTTGGTAGCCGCTGTCCCCAGCGGCGCTTCTTTTTTCGCTTCGGGTTACTACCGCCGTTGATCCGCCCCCTGCGGTCACGGAACTCAAAAGTCTATTCCAATCGCTAGACCAATTCAAGTATTTCGGGCGCCACCTGGGCCGCCAGCGTCCGGCACCGCTCCAGCACCTCCACGGCCGTCCCCGCCGCCAATGCCGCTTCCGCCAGCTCCCTGGCCTGAACCATGGTAATGCTCCGTATAATCGACTTCACCAGCGGCACCGACGCCGGCACCATGCTAAGCTCATCAATGCCCAACCCAAGCAACAGCGCCGTCATCAGGGGATCACCTGCCATCTGGCCGCAAACCCCAACCCAAATTCCCCTGGCGTGCCCGGCGTCAATCGTCGCCTTGATCAGTTTGAGCACCGCCGGATGCGTCGGTTCATACAGATGAGCCACCCGGTCATTCACCCGGTCCACCGCCAGCGTGTACTGAACCAGGTCATTGGTCCCGATGCTGAAAAACGACACATGCCGCGCCAGCAAATCAGCCGTCAGGGCGGCCGATGGAATCTCAATCATCACCCCCACCTCAATGCCCTCATCAAAGGAGACCCCCTCCCCGCGCAATTCCACCTTGCACTCCTCCAGCAGGGCATTCGCCCGGATAACCTCGCCCACATTGCTGATCATCGGATACATGATCCTGATCTTCCCATGCGCGCTGGCCCGGAGGATCGCCCGGAGTTGCGTCTTGAATATCGCCGGCTGCGCCAGGCAAAACCGGATCGCCCGGAACCCGAGAAACGGATTGATCTCCTCCGGCATCTTGACGGACGAGGCAAACTTGTCGCCTCCCAGATCCACCGTCCTGACAATCACGCCCGCCGGAGCAAGCATGGCCGCCACATCACGATAGGCGGCACATTGCTCATCCTCACCCGGAAGATCATTTCTGGCAATATACAGATATTCAGACCGGAACAGCCCAACCCCGTCGGCCCCGCACTTCTTGACATCCTGAACCTCGTCCAGCAATTCAATGTTCGCCGATAGCACCACCCCGCGCCCATCCTGCGTCGTGGCAGGCTCATCCCTCAACGAATTCAATCCGTTGCGAATCAGCTTGCGGGCTTCGGAAAGCTGCCCGTACTTGCGCAGGCTTTTCTCGGACGGGTTAAGAATGATGATGCCTTCGGTTCCATCCATCAGGATCGCGTCGCCAGACGTGAGTCGATGGGTCACATCGCCCAACCCCACCACCGCCGGCATCCCCAGCGCCCGCGCCATGATCGCCGTATGCGAGGTCGTACTCCCCTGGTCCGTCGCAAATCCAAGCACCAACTCTTTGCGTAACGACGCCGTCTCCGATGGCGCCAAGTCCGACGCCACAACAATGCTTTTCTCACGAAGCCCGTCCAGAACATGCACCGCCTCGCCGGACAGATTGCGCAACACACGCCGCGCCACATCCTTCACATCCGCAACCCGCTCGCGAAGATAGTCGTCCTCAACAACCGCCAACGCCTCACCATACCGCGCCGCCACCAACCGGACCGCCGTCTCCGCACTCTTGTGCTCATTCTGGATCTTGCGAATGGTCTCCTCGATGAATGCCCCATCGTCCAGAACCATCTTGTGGACATCGAAAATATTGGCATCGTACTCGCCAATCACCCGCTGGACATTGCGTTGAATGATGTTGATCTGGCGTCGGGTTTCAATAATGGCGGTCTCAAACCGCATGACCTCACCGGAGATGTCCCCCTCGACAAGCTCCCGGTCTGCAGGCGGCGAATCATCGCTCGTCACCAGGTATACAACGCCAACAGCCACGCCGGGCGACACACCAATGCCCTGGATCCGCACTTCCTCCTGGCCATGTTCGTGCTGCTTTTTCACAGCCTGCCTGTCAATCCTCGAAAAACTTGCTGTCCACCAAATGCTGCAGCTCGTTCAACGATTCCTCGGCGTCAACCCCCTCCGCTGTCACCGTCATGACAACACCAAACCCTGCCTCCAACGTCATGAGTCCCATGATGCTCTTGCCGGACACCGTGTTGCCATCCTTCTCCACCGTGATGTCGCTCTCAAAACGCGACGCCGTCTTGACAAACAATGCCGCCGGCCTCGCATGCAGACCCAGTTGATTGATAATCTTGAGTTGACGAACCAGGATGCGGCCAGCCGATCCACGGATAGATTCACGCTTACTCATCCGCCTGCCCTCCGTTTGCCAGCATCGAGATCAACTTTTCGTCCAACTCCTTCGCCGCATCATGCCCCAACCGCTTCAACATCTGGTCCAGCGCCGCCACTTCAACAACATTAGCCACGTCTCGCCCCGGCGCCACCGGAATATTAATGGCGGGCACATTCACGCCCAGAATGCTCCTCAATCCCGTCGTCTGGCCGCTCCGATCATCAGACGCCACGGCTTCCTGGCTGCACAGGTTAATCACCAAATCCAACCGCTTCTCGTTCCGCACCGACGCCACCCCGAAAAGACTGGGCACATGAATGATTCCCAACCCGCGGATTTCCATGTGATACCGGGTTGCCCGCATCGGCGCCCCCACCAGGGCGCCGGAACTGTCCACCCGGCACGACGTCACATCATCCGCCACCAGACTATGCCCCTTCTTGATCAACGATAAGGCGGTTTCACTCTTCCCCACCCCCGCTTTCCCCATTAGCAACACCCCCAACCCCAGGATCTCCACCATGGTCCCCTGGATCACCTGCCGTGGAGCCATCAGGTTCTCCATGACAATGGTCGCCGCATTCACAAAATGCTTCGTGACCATGGGCGTACGCATGACCGGCGTCTTGAACTCTTCCGCCAATTCCTCAAGCTCGGGAAGCACCCGATGCCGACGAGTCACCACCAAACACGGAATATTCCGCTCAAATAATTGCGTCAGCCGGATCCGTCGCTCGTCGTTATTCAGGGAATGCAGATAAGCCATCTCCGCATGACCCAACGTCTGCAGACGACGCGGCGCAAAGTAGCTGAAAAAACCCGTCAAGGCCAAGCCCGGCCGATTCACCGCCGCCTCGTCAATCTTCCGGCTCAATCCAGACTCGCCCGCCACCAAATCAAGGTCCAAACGCGTTCGGCCGGCTTTTAAAAAGTCGTCCACTGTCACTATCGTTTTATGAACCCCTGATTCACTCATGCGTACGCTCGCTTACACTTCAGAGGGGATTTCCGCATCCCGGAGTTTCTCATCACCCTTATGCTCGTGTCGCTTGTCCAACGCACGCCGCAATTGCTTCTCCACCTTGTCCACCACTTCATCAATCGACGCATACATGTTTTCCGATTGCACCTTGGCTTCCACGCGAATATGCCGGCTGGCATGGATCACCACCTCGGCCATCTGCACGTACTTCTGAATGTCCATGATCACGTGAACCTTGTCCACGGTCGGAAATTCGTCCGTTAATTTCGCAATACGCTTTTGCGCGTAATCCCTCATGCTGTCAGAAACATCAACATGCCGTCCGGTAATTTCAACTGCCATAATTTTGCCCTCCACTGCACTACATACTGAATCGGGGTCCCAAATACAACTCCCGACTGACTTCATCATTAATCAGAAAATCACTGGTCCCTTCCCTCAATACCCGCCCCTCACAGATCAGATAAGCCCGATCCACAATGGACAAGGTCTCGCGGACACTGTGGTCCGTGATCAGAATTCCCAACCCGCGCTTCTTCAAGCTGCGGATAATCTCCTGCACATCATAGACCGCCAGCGGATCCACCCCGCTAAAGGGTTCATCCAGAAGAATCATGGCTGGCTCCGTCACCAGGGCACGGGCAATCTCCAGTCGCCGCCGCTCCCCTCCGCTTAACGTGAAGGCCATCTGTTTCGCCAACCCGGCTATCCCAAGATCCTCCATCAATTCCTGCAACCGCTGCTTTCGCTGCCGTACCGTCAACTTGCGGGTCTCAAGAATCGCCATGATGTTGTCGGCTACCGTCAGCTTGCGGAAAATCGATGGCTCCTGCGCCAGATACCCCATCCCCGACCGCGCCCTCTCAAACATCGGCAACCTGGAAATATCCTTCCCCTTGAAGAATATCTTCCCGGCCGTGGGACGAATCAGGCCCACAATCATGTAAAACGTGGTCGTCTTCCCGGCACCGTTCGGCCCCAGAAGCCCCACAATCTCACCGGCATTGACCGTAACGCTGACCCCTTGGACAACCGTCTTCCCCCGGTATGCCTTCACTAAATCCTCTGTTCGTACTAACGGTTCCACTTGATCCTCACCGCTTTTTCATCACATCGTCAAATCCACCCTTCAACCCGCTCTGTCCCGGAGAAATCCGCAACACCGCATCTTCGCATTTTACCTTGTCGTCGTCTCGACTGAAAATAATCCGCGAACCGGACATCACCTCCGCCCCCCTCTTTACCACAGGCTTTCCAGTCAACACCAGCAACCCTGACTTGACACTATACGTGGCCCGCTCGCACGTTGCCATTCGATCTTCCTGGTCGATAACCACATTCCCCACCGCCATAATCATCTCCGGCTGGTTGTTCGTCGAAAACAACGCCGTCATCTGGTCCGCCTTGATGGTCACCCGGACGTCCGTAACCACCACATCCCCGTCAAAGATCGCCGTCTTCTTGGGATAATCAAAATCCAACCGTCGGGACGTAATCACCGTCTCATTGGTACTGGCCGCCACTCCAGCCTTCTCCCCCGCCCAACCACAGGTTGCCGTCACCATGATCGCCGCCATTATGAACCATTGTCTTTTCATGTTACTGTCTCGCTACTTCTTTCCACACACTCGTGTTCTTCAACACAACGCGCGCCTCATTAAGGATTTCAATTCGCTGCCCCTCGGAGGACCACCGGAACCCGCGCCCCGTCACCCTCATGCTCCCCCGGTCGATACTCACGGCGGAATTCGAGAACGCCCGCTTCTCCTTGCGGTCAAACGTGCACTGGTCCGCCAGGATGGTGGCTTCAATCTGGCCATCCTTGAACATCACGATCTTCAACCCCGTAATCTTGACCTGCCCGTCCGGAAGGATCTCCGCCTGGGTCCCCACCACTTCCGATTTCTTGACGCCGTTCGCATCGAACTCAGGCACCCGGAAATCCGAAATGATCGACTTGGTCGTCGACGAACCCACGGGCAATTGCGCCTGACCCGGCGCCACCAGCGCCAGGAACATCACACCCGCCAGCATCCGCCAATAATTATCCACGCCGAACCGTTTCATGAATCGTCCTTAACATGCGCCAGAGCCCGCCCAACACAGCCAATGGCACCGTATTATCCTTGTCCGACAACGCCTCCTCAGGCTTCACATGCGTTTCCAGGAATACCCCGTCACACCCCGTCGCCACCGCCGCCCGCGCCAACGCCGGAGCCCAGCGCCCATCCCCGCTGCTACGACTCCCCGCCCCGCCCGGCTTCTGCACACTGTGCGTCGCATCAAAAATCACCGGATAGCCAAACTCGCGCATGATCAGCAAACTGCGCATATCCGCCACCAGGTTGTTATACCCGAACGACACCCCGCGCTCCGTCAACAGGATCCGCCGGTTGCCCGTACTCTCAACCTTGTCGATCGCATTCTTGATGTCCCAGGGCGCCATGAACTGGGCCTTCTTGATATTCACAACCGCACCGGTCTCGCCCGCCGCCACCAATAAATCAGTCTGCCGGCTCAGAAACGCCGGAATCTGTATCACATCCACAACCTGGGCCGCACGAATCGCCTGCTCCACCGTATGCACATCCGTCAACACCGGAACGGCGAATCGACTTTTCACCTCCGCCAGAATCTCCAGCCCGCGCTCCAGTCCCGGCCCGCGAAACGACTTCACCGATGAACGGTTGGCCTTGTCATAGGACGCCTTGAAAATCAACGGTATCCGCTGCGCCTTCGCCAGCTTCACCAGTCGCTCGGCAATCATCAGGCAGCCTTCACGGCTCTCAATCACACAAGGCCCGGCTATCAAAGCCAACCCCCGGTTCGCCCCCATGCTGATTCCGCCAATCTTAATCGTCTTTGCCATATCGCTTATCCTTGTCGCTATCCAACCCGCTCAAGACAACAATCCCGCCGCACGAAGCGCCGCTTCCGCCAGAACAACATCCTCCGGCGTATCCACACCCAGGCCAATCTCCTGCGTCTGCACCACCTTCATCATCGCCCCGAGATGCAACGCCCTCAACTGCTCAAGCTTCTCCGCCTGCTCCAACAAACAAGGCGGCTCCACCACCACGCGCTCCAAAAATTCCCGCCGATAGGCGTAGATCCCGACATGCCGCCAATACTGCATTCCAGCCGGCATCGCGTCACGCACAAAGGGAATCACCGACCGCGAGAAATAAATCGCCCGCCCGCCTTCCCCACACACCACCTTCACCACCGATGGCCGCTTCAATGTTTCCTCATCGTCAATCGGTGTGGCGGCCGTCGCCATATCCCACTCATGCCCCTCCACCATAACCTGCGCCAACCGATCGATCAACTCCGGATCTATCAACGGCTCATCCCCCTGGATATTAATCACAATACCCGCCCCCGACCGGGCCGCCGCTTCAGCCACCCGGTCCGTCCCGGAAGGATGATCCGCCCGCGTCATCACCGCCACCCCGCCTAACCTGCCAACCGCGTCAAAAATCCGGCTGTCATCCGTCGCCACCACCACTTCGTCAAGACATTTCGCCTGGCGAACACGCTCTAAGACCCACTGGATCAACGGCTTGCCGCCAATAGGCACCAGCGCCTTGCCGGGCAGCCTCGTCGACCCCCAACGGGCGGGAATCACTCCAATAACACCGGTCCGCTTACCGCTCATTGGCTACCACACTGGCTAGTAGCTCTTCCGGCGAACAGGTGGCCGTCCCCAGTTTGGCCACCACCACACCCGCCGCATTATTACCCAACACCGCCGCCTCGTCGCCGGAGGCACCCGCCGCCATCGCCAGCACACACGTGGCAATAACCGTATCGCCCGCCCCGCTTACATCAAATACCTCGCGCGCCCGCGTCGGAATCACATGCGGCGCTTTCGTCGGCGAAACCACATACATCCCTTTCGGCCCCAGCGTCACAATCAACTGCGAGGGAGTCCACTTCTTCATCAGGATATCCGCCGCCTTTCGCAGCGAAACATCATCCAGCGGATCGCCGGGCGGCGGCGGATGATACATCAACCCCGCACACGCTTGAGCCTCCTTGTAGTTGGGAGTCGCCAGGGTCAATCCCGCCATCCTGAGATCAAGGTTGTCCTTCGGATCCAGCCCCACCGGCACCTGGCGCCGGTTCGCCGCCGATGCCGTCGCATCCATGACCTCCTGCCGGACCACTCCCTTGCTGTAATCCTCAATCACTACCCCCGTGGACCGCCCAACCTCCGCTTCCACCATCGCGCAAAACGCCTTCACATCCGTATCAGGTAACTCCGGCCGGCTCTCCCAGTCCACTCGCACCACCTGCTGACGGTCGGCCAGCACCCGCATCTTGACGGTCGTCGGGCGCCCGGCAATAACCCGTACCGCTTCGGTTCCAATCCCGCGCTCCTTCAGGATCGCCATCAACTCCACACCGGCGGCATCGTCACCCACAATCCCCGCCACGCTCGCCTGCCCACCCAACGCGCAAATATTGTAGGCCACATTGGCCGCACCACCCGGCACCCGGCGCTCATGGTTGACTTGCACCACGGGAACAGGCGCTTCAGGCGAAATACGCTCCACGCTCCCATGGATATACTTGTCCAGCATGAGATCCCCGACCACAAGAATCCGTTGCCGCCGGAAAACCTCCATCAATGCCTTGGCGCGTTCAACTTTCATTCAATGACCCTCCGGAACACTCCACCAATCCTTGATTCGGCGAACATCGCCGTCCCAAACTCCCTTGTAGGAAACCTCAGCGTAGGGAACCCCATCCTTGCTCACCCATGTCCGCCGGATCGACCGTCCATCCACACGCCCCTCACGCCGGACCACCAGCGCTTCCACTTCATATACCCGTAACGTCGCCGTCGGCGTGTCGCTCACCCCGGACCAGAAACTCAATCCCTGCACAAACGCCTTCATCTCCCAGTCCGCCCCGCGCCAGAAAATGGAACTGTCGCGAATGGAAACCCTCACACGCCCGGGCGCATCCGCAAACAATCCCGCCGTCTCCCGTACATCCCGAAGCCCGGCAATCCGGCTGAACACATCAGGCATCCATCCATCCGCTGCCTGCACCAAATCCAATTGCGCACCCGTCACCTCAAGGATAACACCCTTGCGCCTCCATCCAATCCGCACCTCCCGCGCCTTGAAATCCCCCTCGGGCGCCTGGCCGGGGTGGATCGCCACCTCGTTCAACACCAAATCACACGGAATGCCCAGCCTCGCCTCGCCAATCGTCAAGGCTAACCCCGTCTGCGATTGCAGGGCCTTCGAAATCATCCCGCAACCGCCTCGCGTCTTCGCCGCTACCGCCAAACCCGCCACCACAAGGGCCAGCAGCAACAGGAACATCGTCAGGCACCCCAGCACCGGCAAACGCCGACGCGGAGGACGCACATAACTTTCCAGATCGGCATCAGGCCTGCTCATCAATGATCCTCTTTGCTCGCGCACCAAACAACCGGGTCCCCACCCGGATCCACGTTGACCCCTCTTCAATCGCCACCTCAAAATCGTGCGACATCCCCATCGACAATTCGGGCAGCACCACTCCACACTCCGCCTGCCAACGGTCCCGCGCCTCCCGCAACGCCCGGAAAAATGGACGCGCCTCTTCCGGATCTTCCGCAATCGGAGGGATCGTCATCACCCCCACCACACGAACCCGGAATAAGGTCGACGCCGCCTTCAGCACCCCCGGCACCTCCTCCGGAGTCATCCCGAATTTACTGCGCTCACCCGACACATTCACTTCAAGACACACCGGAAGATTCCGCCCTTCCTCCTGACAAACCCGATCCAGCGTTTCAAGCAATTTCAGCGAATCCACCGCATGCACCATTTCAAAAAGCTTCACCGCCTCACGGGCTTTATTCGTTTGCAGATGGCCAACCAAATGCCAATGGGCCGCGGACGGGCATTGCGGTATCTTCTGGCGGGCTTCCTGCACCTTGTTCTCGCCAAAATGGATCACCCCCAACTGGACCGCCTCCATCACCGCCTCCGGCCCATGTGTCTTGGAAACGGCCAAAAGCTGTACGGAGAAAGGATCCCGACCCGCGCGTGCGCAAGCCTGCTCCATCCGCCGCCGAATCTCACCCAGCCGGTTATCCATCTCCACATTCATCGTCCAATCCCTCTTGATCAGTCCGACCTCTCCTGAACCCTAAACCCCGAACCCTGAATCCCCCCCTACACCGTCTGCCGTCCCTTCAACGCACGCGCCAGCGTCAACGAGTCCGAATACCGGATCCCGCTACCCACCGGTATCCCTGACGCCGGTCGCGTCACCTTTACCCGGTGCACCTTCATCAATTCCGCCACATATCCCGCCGTCGCCTCGCTCTCCACATCCATTCCCAGCGCCAAAATCACTTCCGTAAATTTCTCGTCCTCCACGCGCTTCATCAACGTCGCCAACCGCAAATCATTGACACTCTCCCCATGCATGGGCGAAATCACCCCCATCAACGCATGGTAGCGCCCCTTGTAACTTCCTGTCCGCTCAATCGCCACAATATCGCCGGGATCCTGCACCACGCACACAACACTGGCATCGCGCCCCGGCCCCACGCACAGGCGACACGGCATCTCCACAACTGTCGTAATACTCCCGCATCGCTCGCAAAGCCGCACCTGATCAGACGCCGCCTTTAGCGACTCCAGCAACTCCCGCATCGTCTCGCCGGAGTTCCACGCCAGACTGTACGCCATTCGTTCCGCCGAACGGCGTCCAATCCCCGGCAACTTCGCCAAGGCTCCAGCCACACGATCAAGATGCTCCATCCCATTCATTGCAGTCCCCATCCCAATTCTGAAATCTTAAATCTGAAATTTAAAATCCCGCCTGAACCCTGAACCCCGAACCCTCCCCCTCCCTATATCCCCATCATCCCCGGCGGCAATCCCATCCCCGCCGTCACCTTCTTCATCTCCGCCGCCGCCATTTCGCGACTCTTCTTGATCGCCCCGTCCACCGCCGCCAACACCATATCCTCCAGCAACTCCTTATCCGCCGGATTGATCACCTTGGGGTCAATCTTGATCTCGACGATCGATCCATCCCCCGCCGCCACGGCCGACACCATGCCGCCACCGCTGGAAAAACTCACGCGCTTCCCCGCCAATTCCGCCTGTGTTCGCTCCATGTCCTTCTGCATGGTCTGCGCCTGCTTCATCAACTTCATGATGTTCATATCAAGCTGTCTCCATCCTTATTCGCGAATATCCACAATGCCGCCGTTAAAAATCTCCAGCGCTTTCCGCACCACCGGGTCCTTCGTCCATTCCTGCTTCGACTTCACCCCCTTCGCCCTGCCCGCCTGCTCCGCCGTATGATCCGCCGGAACATCCACATGCCCGTCGCCGTGAATCAACTTCAAATCAACGCTGACCGTGCGCTTCAGCACCTGAAGCATCACGCTCTGCACCGCCCGCATGTACATCGGGTTCTGCGCCACGCGCTCCAGATTCTTTGCAAACTCCGGATCAAACCCGATCGTCAACCGCTCGGCGGTTATCTCCAGCGGCGTGGTGTCCAGCAACATGCTCTTCGCCAGCGGCACCACCTTCCCGATTCGGTCAACAACGTCATGCCACTGCGCTGTCAGCATCGCCAACTCATCCGCAGGACTTGCCGGAATGGCCGGTTTTACCGCTGCGGAAACCGGCGCCTCAGGCGCAACCACCGGAACAGCCGCTGGCGTCCGCACACGATAAGCCGATGGCGCCTCACTGGCCACCGCCACCTTCCGGACAGGAGCCGCCGGGGCCCGCTCCGCCATCGCCGCCCCGACATCCACTCCGCTCTTCCCCAGGGCTTCAATCCGCCGCACCAGATCATCAATCGATACCGCCGTCGTCCTCGCACACCGGATCAACGCCGTCTCCACCTGGGTGCGACGCGACAGGGCAAACCGCAGGCGGTCTTCCGTCTGCGACAGGATATCCGCTATCCGCAACAAACGGTCAGCCGTCGTCAATGCCGCCTGCCGTTTTAACGTCGCCAACTGGGCCGCCACCAGATCCTCTTGCCCTGCCACATCCGGCGCGCAAAGCTGAACCAGCAGCGCCCGGAAGTAATCCAGCAATTCCAACACCAGGCGCTGCATATCCTTCCCGGAGGAATCCAACTCGCTGATGATCCGCACGATCGCTCCCACATCCCCCTGCAACACCGACTCCGCCAGCGTTTCCATCGTCTGGCGCGCCACCAGCCCGAACACCGACAACACATCTGCTTCCTTGATTTCATTCCCTCGAAAGGCAATCAACTGGTCCAGCGCCGACTCTGCATCCCGCATCCCCCCCTCAGCGCCTCGGGCAATCGCCAGGGCCGCATCCCCCTCCAGTTGCACCCCCTCCGCCGCGGCAATCTTCTGAAGCTGCTCCACGATCAACCCCGCCGGTATCCGGCGCAAGTCGAACCGCTGACACCGCGATACGATGGTCGGCAGGATTTTATGCGCTTCCGTCGTCGCAAAAAAGAACTTCACATGGGCAGGCGGCTCCTCCAGCGTCTTCAGCAATGCATTAAACGCACCGGTGGTCAACATGTGGACTTCGTCAATCAGGTAGATCTTGTAGGCGCCGCGGGTTGGCGCAAACTTCACGTTCTCGCGCAATTCACGAACCTGATCCACACCATTATTCGAGGCGCCGTCAATTTCCATCACGTCCATCGACGTGCCAGCCGCAATCTCCCGGCACGAGTCACAGACATCGCAAGGCGTCGCCGTCGGCCCCTTCTCGCAGTTCAGAGCCTTGGCGAAAATGCGCGCCAGGGAGGTCTTCCCGATGCCGCGCGGCCCCACGAAAAGATAGGCATGGGCAATCCGCTTGGTCAGAATGGCGTTCTGCAACGTGCGCGTCACATGCGCCTGCCCCACCACGTCCTCAAACTGTTTCGGACGCCACTTCCGGGCTAAAACTTCATATGCCATGGTGTTACACCCTTCACGGTTCGCAATTCACAATCTCATCCCCCATCCCCGCTCCCATTCCTGCTTCATAACTCATCTTTCATCCTTCCCCCCCCCATCCCCCTCCCCATGGATCCGGGTACCCAATAAGCCGGGAACCGGCTCAAGCCAGTAACCCTACGGCACCCGCAGGCCCGACATACCGCTGCTACCTTCCGGTCCTGACGGGGTTTTGCCGGTCTCCGTTGCATAGGGCCTGACTCTCGCCGGCCCCGACTTACTGGGAACCGCGCATCCTTGGCGTTGGCAGGTCATAAGGTAAACGCACCGCCCGTCCCAATCAAGCCCCATCATGCAGGTGGTCATGGTTGAAAAACCATTTTCAAGGGTAACCCATCACCCGTTTTACTTGCCTGGACCTGAAATCGTCTTCTGGGAGCCATCAGGATAGGTAATGGTGATCTGATCACTCGAAATCTTTCCGGAAGACACCGCTTTTTGCAGCGCGCTCTCAAATGCATCCCGTCCGCCGGACGCACCCGTCCGCACCACGCTATTGGTACCGGCTTTCTGTTGCAAGTCACGCAATACGAGAAAAGCATCAGCCAAGGCATTCGCCTTGCGAACACGCCGCTTGGGGTCAAAAAACCAGAACGGCGGCAACATGTTTAAGACATCGCCAAAAGTCTCTTGCGGCATTTGATCCAGACGGTTCCCATTGGCTAGCGAGAGCGTCACATCACTCATCAAATAGGGATTACCCGGCGAAATCCAAATAAAGTTATTAACAACAACATTCGTGATATCGGTATATCGGGCCGTTCGAAGCGGCACCAAATAGGTCGTCCTGTTGCCATAACTGCCCATCAGCATCTTTGAATTCCAATCCCAATACTGAAAGGTGGATAGGGTCGCTTTGGGCTTGATTCCATTGCTGGCAGCCCTTTCCATCGCAGGCTGGACGATGGCCAGCGCCGACTGCGCCGTCAACCCGTGATCCGGCGGTAAAATCCTCGGCGTATGAGTCATGCAACCGGAAAACAACGCAACAACAGCCATCATGACCGCTAAACACTGAACCTTCATATCGCCTCCTTTGCTGAAAACTTACACCAAAAACCATTTTTCAACGGGGAAGTCGATACCAGAAATACCCCTCCTCCCCCTCAACATTTGAAAAATATCCTGATCCCCAACCATTTCCCTTGACGCATCCCCTCTCTCTTTCCATCCTCTCCCCCATGAACCTTCGCCAGATACTCGATCAGGTTGCCAACGGCCGGATGAAACCCGCCGCCGCCGCAAAACATATTGATGCCACCCGGGAAAAAAACCTCGGCTTCGCACGCGTCGATACCGACCGGCTCCGCCGCCGGGGCTTCCCTGAAGTCATTTTCTCCCAGGGAAAATCCGCTGACCACATTGCCAAAATCATGTCCGCCCTGAGTGAGTCAGGCCAGAACGTATTGGCCACCCGCGCCTCCCCTGCCCAATATGAAGTCGTCCGCAAAGCCTTCCCTAAAGCCGTCTATCACGAGGCCGCCCGGATTATCGCGCTCGATGTCAGCCCCGCCGCCCCCGCCACCGGCCTCGTCGCCGTCCTCTGCGCCGGCACCACCGATATCCCCGTGGCCGAGGAAGCCGCCATCGTCGCCGAGAAAATGGGCGCCCGCGTCCGCCGCGTCTTCGATGTCGGCGTCGCCGGCCTGCACCGCCTCATCCATCACCTTCCCGATCTCCAGAAAGCCCGCGTCCTGATCGTCGTCGCCGGCATGGAAGGGGCTCTCCCCTCCGTCGTTGGCGGTATGACACATTGCCCGATCATCGCCGTCCCCACCAGCATCGGCTACGGCACCAGCATGCAAGGCACCGCCGCTCTCCTCGCCATGCTGAATACCTGCGTCCCCGGCATCACCGTCGTGAACATCGATAACGGATTCGGCGCCGGCGTCGCCGCCGCCATGATCAATCGCCTCCCGGAACAACACAAATCCGGCAAACGCCAGCCCCGGACAAAACCGTCAACCAAGAGGCCCTCCCGATGAGCCGCACCCTCTGGTTCGACAGCGTCGGCGGCGCCAGCGGCGACATGATCCTGGCCAGCCTGATCGATCTCGGCGTCAACCCGGACACCCTGCAATCCGCCCTCTCCTCCCTCGGCGATTTCCACATCCAACTGGAAGTCTCCCGCGTTTCCGATCATGGCATGTCCGGCACAAGAGTCGACGTCCACGCCCATGACCACCACGATGCGCATCACCACACCCACTCGCATTCTCATCGCGGCCTCAGTGACATCACAACCATCATCAACGAAAGCCCCCTGCCAACCCCGGTCAAACAACAAGCCATCGCCGTCTTCCGCCGCCTCGCCGAAGCCGAAGCCGCCATCCACCAAACCACACCCGACGCCATCCACTTCCACGAAGTCGGCGCCCTCGATGCCATCGCCGATATCGTCGGCTCCTGCCTCGCCCTCTCCCTCCTCGGCGTGGATCGCATCGGCTTCGCCCCCCTTCCCGCCGGTCACGGCACCATCACCTGCGCGCACGGGACCCTGCCCAATCCAGCCCCCGCCACAGTGGCCCTCCTTCGTGGTTACCCCATGGTCCGGGTGGATGAACCCTTTGAACTGGTTACCCCGACGGCAGCAGCACTCCTCTCCACCTGGGCCGGAGCCGATGCTTCCCGGTGGACGCCGTCGTCCCCGGCGGCGTCATTCCCGCCCGAAAACCTTGGCATCGTCGGCCAGGTCGGCCACGCTTTCGGTCACCGCAAACTCAATAACCGCCCCAATCTCCTTCGCGCCACGCTCATGGAGTCCGCCTCCCGCAGCGATACCACTGATAACTGCCTCGTGATGGAAACCAATATCGACGACACCACCCCTGAACTCGTCGGCGCCCTGACGCAAAAACTTCTCGCCAGTGGTGCCTTTGATGTCTTCACAACCTCCATCCAGATGAAGAAACAGCGCCCCGGCATGCTGCTGACCGTTCTGTGCGCCCCTTCCCGCCGGGATGCCTTGCTGGACCTGATCTTCACCGAAAGCACCACCTTCGGTGTACGTGAGCATCTGACCCGCCGTACAATGTTGGAGCGCAGGTGGGAACCGGTGACCACGCCCTACGGACAGGTCCGCGTGAAATTGGGTTCCTGGAAAGGCCGGGCGGTCACAGCTTCACCGGAATACGACGACTGCCTGTCCCTCGCCGAAAAGACAGGAATTTCGCTCCGCACCATCTTTGAATCCGCCCGCTCAGAAAGCCGGAAATTCCTCACCTGATGCTCAGTGCCCATGCGTGATGTCTCCATGGTTTCGTCGTTCAGACCCCCCTACACATTCGATCCGCGCCAGTGCAGTTTCTGCCTCAGCACTGAAAAATAACTATAGCCCGGCAAGTGAATCAGCCGTACCCCCTGCCCGCTTCGCTTAATCTCCACCCGATCCCCAATCGACAACTCCTGCCCAACCTGTCCATCCACTGCCAACTTGGCGCCCAACGAGCGCTCCACCACCTCAACCTCCACCACCACATCATCAGGAATCACCAGGGGTCGCGTACTCAGCGTATGCGGACAAATCAAACTCGCCACCAGCGTGCGCGCGGAAGGCATCAGGATCGGACCGCCGGTGGACAATGAATGCCCGGTACTTCCCGTAGGCGTGGATATAATCAGCCCGTCACACACAAAATCACCCACCGCTTCCCCGCTCATGGTCATCCGCAACGTCGCCACCCGGGATCCAACGGAAGTCATCACCACATCATTCAACGCGCGATACCCTGAAATCGTCTCGCCCTTTCGAATCACATGGCAGTCAATGATGGTTCGCAGTGAGGCGGAATACTTCCCGCTAACAAGGCAATCCAGCGCGTATTCCAGCTTGTCTTCCGTCACGCTGGTCATAAACCCAAGCGCCCCCAGATTGACGCCAATGACAGGCACATCCCTTCCATCCAGTGCGCGGACAGCTCTCAGCATCGTGCCATCGCCACCCATGACCATCACAACCTCTGCGCTTCGCAAAATATCACGGGCTGTACCCACCGCGGTCATCCCAAGCAGTGCCGCCGTCTCCGGCTCTGGTAACAACGACAACCCTAACGCCTCCGCCTTAATCCGAAGACGCCCCAGTACCGCCTTCGCCTTTTCCTTCCCGCCATTCGCTATCACCCCGATCGTTTTCATACACATCGTCTCCCACCCCATGAACCATGAACCATTCCCTTTACCCCTTCCTCCACCATGCCAGAAACTCCACATTCCCGGCAGGCCCCTTTAACGGCGACTCGCAAACTCCAAGGCAATCCAGCTTCAATGTCCCTGTTCCAAACTCACGGATCCGCCGCACCACCTCATCACGCGCCGCCGGATCACGAACCACGCCGCCCTTTTTCACCTGCTCCCGCCCGGCTTCGAATTGCGGTTTAATCAGCGTCACCAACTCTCCACCCGGCTCGATCAGCGTTGTAACAGGGGGCATAATCAGCGTCAAGGAGATGAACGACACATCCACCGAGGCAAACCGGAAAGGCTCTGGAATATCCTTGGCGGAAAGATACCGGGCATTAAGCCCTTCCTTCACCACAACACGCGGATCCTTCCGCAACCGCCAATCCAACTGGCCATTCCCAACATCGATCGCATACACCTTGGCCGCGCCATGCTGCAACAGGCAATCCGTAAATCCACCCGTCGAGGCCCCGATATCCGCACACACCATTCCATCCACACTGAAACCGAATGCCTGAAACGCCGCCTCCAGCTTCCCGCCACCACGCCCCACAAACGGCTCCGGAGCCTCCACCGTGATGACCGCCTGGGCGTCAATCTCACGCCCCGGCTTATCCGCCACATTCTCCGCAACACGGACAACCCCGGCCAGGATCAGGCGCTGCGCCTTCTCCCGGCTTTCCGCCAAACCGCGTTCCACAAGTAACACATCAAGCCGTTGTTTCGCCATTGGACAATAAACCATTCATGATCACCCGCCTCATCTTTCGAGAATAATCCGCCACCCGCGGGAATCAAGCTTTGATTCCTCATAAAATCAATCGTTTCAAACCACCAATGCCGCTCAACCACTCCTCTCCCCTACCCGCCCGGATGTTCCATACCCACTTCATTTCCGTTTTTTCTGACGCACTTTCAGCAAAACCCTGATAGACGAATGCAACTGTTTTATACTAACTAGCCGCCTATATGAGCACGACGACATCTACACCGTCAATTCTCCTCGTCGACGATGATCCTGCCGTCCGATTGATTGTGGGCGACCACCTGAGAGCAGAAGGGTACACGGTCATCAACGCCGCTTCAGGCGAGGAAGCCTTCAACGCTCTCGCCCTCCATGTCGTGGACCTGGTGGTTCTCGACATCTCAATGGCCGGCATTGGCGGTATTGGCTTTATGAAAAAAGCCTCCCTCCACCCGGACTACAAGAACATCCCTGTATTGATTTTCACCGCTCGCGAAAACATGAAGGATTTCTTTGCCGACACGGGCGCGGCAGGATTCGTCCCCAAAACCGCCGTTCCGGAACTTCTGACATCAACGATCAGGGACATCATGAAGAAGCACCATTGCACGGCAAACAGAAAGAAACCGAACGACCTGTTGCACAAGCTTCTGATCGTCGAGGATGACGAATCCGTGCGCCATCATTTGGTGCGGCTTTTCAAAACACACGGCATGGACCCGCACCCCGTGGCCGATCCAGGGCATGTCATCGAAGCAGCCACCACCCACAATCCGCATGTCATTCTCCTGAAATACCTGCTTCCCATGGTCAACGGGCCATCCATCGCCCGTTTGCTCGGCAGCACCGTCTCCACTCGCTCGATCCCCGTCATCCTCTACGACGACAGCGGCATTCACCACCACATGGATACGCCCCTGTTTAATGTGGCGCACTTCATTCCAGATCCGAATGACAACGCCTTTATCAGAACGGTCAGGCGGGTTCTCGTTCCGGATCAACTATAACCAGCGGGCTCGATCACGAGCGCCGACCGGCGTTTTGTCGGTATCCCAAATGCCCTGCCGCGCAATGTTAATCAACACGCCAATATGAATCATCGAGATCACAAGGCTCGATCCCCCATAACTGATAAACGGCAATGGCAACCCTTTTGTCGGCAGACAACCTGTGACGACCCCAATATTGATCATCGCCTGAACCGTAATCATCAAGGTCAACCCCAACCCCAGCAACCGTCCAAAGGGATCCCGCGCCCGCAGGCTGATCAACAGGCCACAAACAAACAACGAAGCAAAAAGCACAACCACGGTAATCGTGGCAATCAACCCGAGTTCCTCTCCAATAATGGCCAAAATAAAGTCCGTGTGCGCCTCGGGAAGATAATAGTGCTTCTGAATGCTCTCCCCCAGGCCCACCCCCCAGAATCCTCCCAGCGTAAAGGCGTCTTCGGATTGCCCCAGTTGGTACGCCGCCGCCGGAAACTTATCCGGCATGATAAAGGCAAGGATTCGCCCCCTCCGGTTGTCGTCGAAGAGGACCGCCACTGAAAGACCGCAGAATCCAAGCAAACCGCCAAGGCCCAGCCAACCCGGTGGACTTCCCCCTAAAAACAGCAGGAGGCCGCCAACACTGGCCAACAGGATCGTCGTCCCGAAATCAGGCTCCAGGAACACCAACCCCAGCATCGCACCCAGCATAATGCACGGCTTGAGAACACCATCCTTGAACGTCCCGATTCTCTGCCCCACCTGCGTAATCCAGGCGCCAAGCGCAACAACCACGGCAAACTTGGCAAACTCAGATGGCTGAAGACTGATCGTCCCCACCTTAAGCCACCGGCGGCTACCGCCAATTTTAGCCCCAATGTGCGGGACAAGCACCAAGACCAGCAGCAGCACAGCAAAGACCGCTACGGGAATCCAATACTTCTGCCATCGGTGGTAATCCACAGAGGCCGCCACAACCCCCGCCGACACCGCCGCCGCCAGAAATACTAACTGACGACGAAGAAAGAAGTTGGGATCCTTGTGAACATCGTCTCCTTTAACGGAACTGGCGCTGGCCAACATAATGATGCCCAGCGCCAGAAGCAAAAGGACGATGCCCACTAAAATGCTGGGCGTCTTCCACATTATTCAACCGGTGGCGGAATCTTGAGCGTCTGGCCAGCCTTCACGTCAGGCGAGGCCAGATTGTTCAAACTGATCAGCTCTTCAACCCGGACACCATAGATCATCGCTATGGCATCCAACTGCTGATTCGGCTCAACCACATGCAGGAGTTCACCAGGCTTGGCTTCCAACACCGCAGCATTAGCCGCGACCGCCGGGGCTTCCGCCATCGCCGGAGCTTCACCCGCAGGCACGCCTTCCCCCGCCGGAGCCACAGCCTCGCCACCCTTCGGCAACGCCAGCTTCTGCCCGACGCGCAACGCATCACTCGTCAGGTTGTTGAGCTGCTTGATCGCCTTGGATGTCGTCCCGTTCTTAACCGCAATGTGACCCAGCGTATCACCAGACTTGACCACATACTCGCCCGCACCAGCCACCACAGGGGCCGATTTCTTCACCGCCTTCACCACGCTCACCTTGCGAGGTTTGCGAACCGGCTCCTTGGCATTCAGGTCAACATAACCGGGAAGCGTCAGCTTGGCCCCGACAACAACCTTGTTCGGATTGCTGATCTTGTTCATCTTGATGATGTCACGCGTGGACACATTGAACCGCTGCGCGATAAGCGACAGACTGTCACCCGCCTTGACCGTGTACACTTTCTTCGGAACTTCAACAGGGGGCAATTCCACTTTCGGGGGCTCCACCACTGGCGGCAGAACAGGCGCCTCGGTCACGGGCGGCATGACCATCGGCGGCTCGGTCGGCGCCGCCGGACGCGTCGTCCCGCAACCTTGAATTAACAACGAACCCACAACCACCACATGCAACACCGCTATCAAACTAATTGCCCACGCCTTTTTCACTTCAACTCTCCTTTTTTAATCTGCAACACCATCTCAATAAACTGTTCGCCTCTATCCTCAAAACTTCTAAACTGGTCAAAACTCGCGCAACCGGGGGATAGCAAAATAATCTCTCCTGCCTTTGCATCCTTCCAAGCATGACTCACGGCCTCCCTCAACCCCTGACAAACCGTACACGGCACGGCATCCTGCCACGCCTCAGCCATTTCGCGTGAATATTTGCCGATAACATAGACCCCGCTAACCCGCTTGACGAGTATTTTTTTTATCCCCTCAAGATCTTTTTCTTTCAATAGTCCGCCGGCAATCAAACGCACCGGGGCACTCCCCATTCGCAACGCCGCCGCCATGGCCGCCAGATTGGTCGATTTGCTGTCGTTGATAAAAACCACATCCCGGATAATCGCGACCGTTTGCATGCGGTGCGGAAGCCGTTCAAACACACGCGCCGCCTGCGCCACGCATTGCGGATCAACTCCGCACCCCCGCATGGCCGCCACACACGCTGCCGCCGTCATCCCCATCACCTCATTGTCAAACGCCGTTCCGCCAATATCCACCGGCGCCACCAGCCCGACTCCTTCGATACCCCCATTCACATATCGGAAGTCCGCCTCGTCCACCAATCCAAACGTACTCCGGCCACAGGCCGCCGGAATCGCCTCCTTAAGCGCCCTCATCTCGTCCACCGGCGCCACCGCCGTCTGGCCGACCCCCATGCGCCGGAAAAGCCTCAGCTTCATCGCCCGGTATTCCTCCATCGTTCCATGCCGGTCCAGATGGTTGGGATTGATGTTCAGAAGAATGGCAACATCGGGGGCAAAACGATCAGCGGTCTCAAGTTGAAACGAACTGACCTCGGCCACAATCCACTCAGGGGCAGGCTTCGCTAACGCCAACGCACTGAGCGGTATTCCAAAATTGGCGCCCGCCTCTGCCGTCAACCCGGCACAGCGCAGCGCCTCACGACAAAGTTTAACCAGCGTGCTCTTGCCATTGGACCCCGTCACCGCCAGCACACGGCACGGTAGGTGCCGCCACCCCAGCTCCAGCTCCGAAATCACAGGAATCCCGCGCTGCCGGCATTCCTGCACCCAGGGGGCGCTCGACGAAACACCGGGGCTTAAGACACACAGCTCAAACACACCCGCGGGCAATTCCGTTGCACCCGTACAGACCTCTGCGCCTTCCCCTCGCAACGCCACAGCCCGGCGTTCGATCTCGCCGGTCTTACCGGCATCCACAAGCACCACCCGCGCCCCCTGCCGCACCAGCAAACGGGCCGCCGCTTCTCCGCTCGACCCTAATCCGATCACAAGCGCTGTCTTCACCTTCACGGGTTTGCAATGTCCTGTCATAACGCCTACCGGATCTTCAGTGTGGCCATCCCCATCAACGCAAACAGAATGGAAAGAATCCAGAACCGGATCGTCACCTGCGTCTCACTCCACTTGCGAAGTTCAAAGTGGTGATGAATCGGCGCCATCGCAAAAATCCGCTTCCCTCGCAATTTAAACGAAGCCACCTGCAGGATGACACTCACAGCCTCCATGACAAAAACGCCGCCAATCAGCACCAGCAGAATCTCCTGCTTGATCAACACCGCCACCATCGCCATGGCGCCTCCCAACGCCAGACTACCCGTATCCCCCATGAACATCTGGGCCGGATGGCAATTATACCAGAGGAATCCAAGACTGCCGCCCAGCAGACACCCGCAGAAAACCGCCAACTCACCGCTGCCCGGCATATACGGCACGAATAAATACTCGGCAAAAGCCCGATGCCCCGTCACATACGACAACACCAGATACGCCAGCGCCACCGAACTCGTGCACCCTATCGCCAACCCATCCAGCCCGTCGGTCAGGTTCACCGCATTGCTGGCTCCCACCAGAACCACCGCCACAAACACCATCGTCAGGAGTATTCCCATGTCCCTGATCACGGGATCCTTGAAAAAGGGCACCATCAGTTGGCGTACCGTCACACTGGTTTCGGGCAGGATCAGCAGTACACCACCCATGAGCAATGCCCATAGCAATTGAAGCAACGACTTGGAGCGCGCACTGATACCCTTGGCGTTCTTCCCCTTAAGCTTGGCATAGTCATCCATGAATCCTATCCAACCCATAAAGAGAAACGTTGCCAGCGTCAGCAGGATTTGAATGTTGGTCGGTATCGCCCACAACAACGTGGCAACCGTCACCGACCCGATGATCAAAATCCCGCCCATCGTGGGAGTGCCTTCTTTTTTGCCATGTAACGCATGGAGCGGCGGAGCCTCTTCCTTGCGGATATATTGCTTAACATCCATCCGCTTTAATTGTCGAATCACCCACGGGCCAATAAAGACGCTGATTAAAAAGGCGGTCGCCGCGCCGGCCAGCGCCCGGAAGGTAATGTATCGGAATACCCGTAACTCGGATGCCCATCCGCCGAAAAGATGAAGATAATAAAACATGATCCGCTCCACTGATGCCTTCCGGCATCGTCACCGCCGTTTACCTAACTCTGCCTGAAGTCTTTCCACCGCCGCCTCCAGATGCATGCCACGCGACGCCTTGAACAGCACGGCATCACCGGGCTTGAGTTCTGCCGCCAACAAGTCCGCCGCCGCGTCGGCCGCTGGGCACCGGAACACCCGTCCTGAATCCATCCCCGCCGCCACCGCTCCATCCGCGAGGCATCCGCCAAGCCTCCCCACCGCCACCAATCCCTGCCAGTCCCCGAATCCCATCCATTGGCCAAGGCCTTCGTGTTCCGCCACTTCGCCCACCCCCAACTCGCGCATGTCGCCCAACACCAGCCAACGCCTGCCGCGCACTGCCGTGTCCGCAAAAGTCCGGATCGCCGCCCGCATGCTCATGGGATTGGCATTGTAGGCATCATTGATCAGCGTAATGCCACCCGCCTCTATCCGCTGCCATCGCATCGGAGGCGACTGATATTGCTCAAGCGCCGTGGCAATGGACTCCCATGCCACTCCAGAACCCCGCGCCACGGCCATCCCCAACAACGCATTATGCAGATTGTGCAGGCCGGGCACCGGCATCCGGAATTCAAAGGTCTCGCCCGAACCACGCTCCAACACCGTGTTCAACCCCGTCTTGACGTTCATAGCCGTCAACGCATAATCCGCCTCTCCCTTCAGCGACACGCTCACTACCGGACAGGGCGCCATCCCCCTCAGTAAACCGTAGTGCGGCTCATCAGTGCTGACCACCGCTTTCCCGTCGCACGGCAGACGGGCCAACAAGAGGCCCTTCTCTCGCGCAATCGCCTCCACCGAATGGAAGAACTCCAAGTGCACAGGACCCACATTGGTTATCACTCCCCAATCCGGACAGGCAATGTTGCACAACGGGGTCATTTCACCGGGATGACTGATTCCCAGTTCAATAACGCCCATCCTGGAGTCCTCCGGCATTTGCAGAAGACTCAGCGGAAGTCCAATATCATTATTCCAATTCCCCTTGGTGCGAGCCGTTGGATATGTGGTGGCCAGCATGCCGGCGATCATCTCCTTGGCTGTGGTCTTTCCAACACTGCCGGTAACACCAATGATCCGCAGCCCCAGCCGACGGCGATATCCGGCAGCCATGCTCCCCAACGCCTTTACCGTATTCTCCACCACAAGACATGGCAACGACGCCCCCACCCTGCTCATCCGGTCCCGCGACACCAGAGCCGCCACAGCACCCCGTGCCGCCGCCTCTCCCAGTAAATCATGCCCATCCACCCGGGAACCGGGTATGGCTACAAATAAGTCACCCGGATTAACCTGCCGCGTGTCATGGACAATTCCGGTAACCCGTGTCGGCTTACCCATCATCCACTGGCCACCACTCCAGGCGGCCAACTCGGCTGGAAGAAATGTCGGCATCCACTTACCCTGCATCCCGTTTCAACAGCGCCCGCACCATTTGCCGGTCATCAAAGGGAACAATCGTATTGGCAAGCTCCTGCTTGCTCTCATGGCCCTTCCCGGCAATAAGCACAACATCACCATCCCGCGCCAGGGACAATGCCGCATCAATGGCCTCCGCGCGCTCCTCGATAATCTCATACCGCCCGCCCTCCTCAAACCCCGCCCGGATCTGTTCAATGATCAGGCGCGGTTCCTCCCGCCGCGGATTATCGGAAGTCAGCACAGAGAGATCCGCCCTCCGGGAGGCCACAGCCCCCATCAGGGGGCGCTTGCTCTGGTCACGGTTTCCACCACACCCGAAGACAACAATCAATCGCCCGCGGGTGAATGGACGGAGGGTTTCCAATACATTCGCCAGCGCATCATCGGTATGGGCGTAATCCACAAACACACGGTACCCGCGCCCCGTGGGAATTTCTTCCAACCGCCCGGGGACCGCCTGGCAAGCCGCCATCGCCTTCAACACGGTCGCTTCGTCAATCCCCAGCGCCCGCCCGGCCACATACGAAGCCAACGCATTCTGCACATTGAAACGCCCCAGCAGATTCACGCGGGCCTGGCACCCTCCCCACGGCCCCGTGATATGGAATGAACTTCCCTTGTCATCATAGTTAACACCCTCAGCCTTCACGGCCACTCCGCCCTGCAGGCCAAAGGTAAAGACATCGGCATGCAGGGCCGCTTCCTTGGCCAAGGCGCCACCCCGGGGATCATCGCCATTAATCACCGCCACGCTGCGCTTGCCACGCCCAAGCATTTGGAAAAGTTTCTGCTTGGCGGCAAAATAGGCATCCATCGTCTTATGATAATCAAGGTGATCCCGCGTCAGGTTCGTAAACACGGCCACATCAAAATCAATCCCGGTCACCCGCTCTTGATCCAGGGCATGCGACGACACCTCCATCACCACACTTCCACAACCCGCCTTGATCATCTGCTCCAGAAGCCATTGAAGTTCGTTGGACTCAGGGGTCGTGCGTCCCGCCGGAATCACCCGCCCTCCAACCTCATACTGAACCGTTCCGATCAGACCCGGTTTCTTGCCGGACGCCTCCAGCATATCCCTGATCATGAAGGCCGTCGTGGTTTTCCCATTGGTTCCGGTTACCCCGGCCACCGTCATTCGCCCGCTCGGATGACCATAGAAGGCGTCCGAGGCCTCCGCCAATGCCCGCCGGGCATTCTCGACCTGAACATGGGTCGCCTCATGCAGCGCAAACCGTCCATGCTGTGAAATCACCACTCCCGCACCACGCCGCAACGCATCGTCCACAAATCCTGCCCCGTCCTGCTGCTCCCCGGCAATGGCTACAAAGAGGTAATCCTGGCGCACCTGGCGGGAATCACAAACCACCCCCGCCACTGGCCGGTCCGGACTTCCACGCACTCCCGTATGCGCCACGTGCCTGAGTAATGTTTCCAGTTTCATGGCAACGGCATCCCGCCAGCGTAATATAACCCATCCTGCCGGGGCGCCCCCCCCGGAAGAATGCCAAGATAGCGAACCGCCTGCTCCGCCACCTCTCCAAACACCGGCGCCGACACCAACCCGCCCGTATGCAGCGGCTGCGGCTCGTCGACCACAATGATCATGCCAATTTCAGGATTCTCCGCCGGCAGAAACCCGACAAATGAGGCCATGTAAGCCGACTCCGAATAATGCCCCGCCACCGGCTTCTGCGCCGTCCCCGTCTTGCCTGCCACCGAGTAACCGTCCACGCATGCCTTAACCCCTGTCCCCCCCTCCTCCGTCACGCGCGCCAACAACGTCCTCATCAATGCCGCCGTTTCCGGCCGGATGGGCTGGCTTAACACATGCGGTGTCTGCCGCATCAACACGGTGCCACTGCTGGAAACCACCTCCTTGACCACATACGGACGCATCACGCGCCCATCGTTGGCAATGCCGCACATCACGCCCAGCATTTGCAGCGCCGTCACCGCCACGCCCTGCCCAATGGCAATACGACTCGAACTGATGGGCGACCAATTCTCAACCTGCCGCAGGATCCCGCCTTCTTCCCCCGGCAAATCAATGCCAAGCCGGCAGCCAATCATGAACGCCCGCAGACTCTTGTCCAACCGTGCATCGCCCATCATAATGGCAATCTTGGCCGCGCCTATGTTGCTGGACTTCTTCAGAACGTCAGCCACGTTCAACAATCCATACGAGTGATAGTCCCGTAAAATTTTGTTTTGGTACAGCCAGCGCCCGTTCTCACAATCAAAAACCGTCTCCGGCGTCACAATCCCCTGATCTAACGCGGCGGCAATAACCGCCACCTTGAACGTCGATCCCGGCTCATAGACATAGCCAATGGTCCGGTTAAGCTTCTGCGCATCCACCGTTTCACGAAACTGATTGGGGTCAAATCCGGGACGGCTTACCATCGCCAGGATTTCTCCCGTCTTCACCCGCTGCATAATCGCCATCACCGCCTTGGCCTGGTGTTTCTCCATGGCCGCGTCCACCCCTTTTTCAAGGATGTACTGGAGGTTCTGGTCGATCGTCAGCACCACGTCCGACCCTTCGCGCGGCGCCACTTCCCGCACCCGCCGGTCATACATCTCGCGCCGCCGCCCATCTAATCGGCTCTCCAGAAGACCGGGAACCCCTTTCAAGTAGTTTTCCATGCACTGCTCAATGCCGCCGGACCCGATCCCGTCATGATTAACGAATCCGAGCACATGGCATAGCAGTTGACCCTGGGGATAGGACCGTGTGGTTATCGGACTCTGAAAGACCCCGGGAAGTTTCAACGTGGCCACCGCGGCAGCTCGCTCATCCGGAACAAAACGGGACACATAGGCAAAGCGACGCCCCGGCTTTTTCAGGTTCGTCCTGAGCTCCCCGGAGGGTAGACCAAGAACCCGCGCCAGTTTCAAGGCCACTTCATCAAACCGATTACTGGCCGCCAGCAGGGAGGGGTCAACCCAGATGTCCTTCACGCTCACATTCGCCGCCATGATATTGGCACTCATGCTGCCATCAAGGATCCGACCGCGCGGAACCGTCAAGGTCTCCCGATAGGTACGGGTTTTGGCCGCTCGCGACCGCGACTGGTCGCGAATGGAAACATGCAGGAACACCAGGCGCACCACCAGCCCCGCCATCATCGCAAAAAGGATGACGGCCACACCAATGAACTTTCCCGTTCTGCGAAACTCAATCATTCATTACTATCCTGTCAACACGTGCATAGCGGGACGGAGTTTTCATTTCCGGAGTCCCCGTATTGTCAATCGTGCCATCCGCACGAACCCGCACAATCTGGTCTCGACCCGGCCACGTCATGGCCAATCCGTGCGCCTTCAACGCATGCTCCATGCTGGCAGGCGAAAGCAATCTCGCCCACTCGCACTGTTCCTTCACAACGTCCTGGCGCAACTGGTCACGGCGCGCCTCTAACGCCTTGATCTCCTGTCCCAGCCCTTCAGTCTTCGACTTTAGACAGATAAAAAACACCGCCAGTCCCACAACCACCACCAACCCAACAGCAAGGGGCGCCGGAAATACAAAACCAGCCTGAGCTTTCTTCCTGTTACGTCGCACCATGAATCTACCCTTTCCTTTCAACCGCTCGCAGTTTCGCCGACCTCGCGCGCGGATTTTGTTCACACTCACCGTCCAGAGCCATCACCGGCTTCCGCGTCAATACTTCAACCTGGGGTAAAACCCCCGTCCACTTGCGCCCCCCCTCGGCCAGCGATTCCCATCGCCCCTGGTGGTCCGCAAAAAAATGCTTCACCATCCGATCTTCAAGGCTGTGGAAGGAAATCACCACCAATCGCCCACCCGGGGCCAATACGTTCAATCCCGCCGCCAACCCTGCCTCCAACGCCTTCAACTCGCCATTGACCGCAATCCGCAACGCCTGAAAGGTCAACGTTGCCGGATGAATCCGGCCCCGCCGGCCGCCATACACCTTCATCACCAGATCCGCCAACTCGCTCGTCCGCGAAAACGCCCGCACATCCCGGTTCGCCACAATCCGCCGCGCAATCGCCCGCGCCCTCGGCTCCTCACCATACCGCCTCAACACATCCGTCAACTCATACTCCGACAGCGTATTCACCAGATCCGCCGCCGTCGCCGCCACACCTCGGTCCATCCTCATATCCAGCGGACCGTCCTTCATAAAACTGAACCCGCGGTCCGCATTGTCCAACTGATCGGACGAAATCCCGATATCAAGCAACACCCCATCAACCCCGGCAACCCCATGGATGGATGCCACCCGTTCCAGATCAGCAAAGGAGGCATGAACAAACGTACAACAGGCCGCACACTCACCCATGGCCAGCCGTGCCCGATCAAGAGCGGTTGCGTCCTGATCCAATGCCAACAAGCGCCCTGTGGAACCCGCCGCCTCCAGAATCGCCCGCGCATGCCCCCCGCCTCCCACAGTTCCATCCACATAGACACCGCCGGCACGGGGTGCCAGCCACTGCATCACCTCATCCAGCAAAACCGCCTGATGCATGCGAACTCTCCGGCTGACGCCCTGCTTTGCCGCGAACCGCCGTACTCGCAATCCGCAGCCCTCCGCGACTCAAATGCCGCCCTCCGGGCACCATCCCCAGAGTGTCCAGCCGTTTGCGCGGAAGCCGTAGCCACCGGAGCCCCTCACGTCGTCCCGTGATGGAACCGTTCATCTGCATATAAAGCGCTATGGTTGACATCCTCATCCCTTCATCACCTGAAATTGATTGTCCGTTAAAATCCAATATTCCGGGCCGCTTCACCCAAATCAGCCGCATTCGAACCACTGACTTGCTTCCACAAGTCGGGATTCCATAACTCAAACCGTTCAATCGCACCCACCAGGATCACCTGGTCACCAAGCTTCGCATAGTCCAGAAGATCATCCTTGATCCGGATCCGCCCCGCCGAATCCCACGGCGCCAATTGCGACTGGGACCCCAATACCCGGGCAAACTGCCGTGCCGTCGAGTCAGCAATCGAAAGACTCCGGATCCGCTGCAGCCGCTGCACCATCTCGCGCGCCGGATAAACACTTAAACAACGGGCATTTTCAAGACTGGGCAAAACGTACAGACTCGTCGGAATACCGGCATATTCCCGCCATTCCGCCGGAATCGTCAGTCGCTTTTTGGGATCCAACGAGTGCTCAAACTTCCCAACGAAGATGCCGCTCGCCTCTCCCAAACCGCCTAATCCTATGTCTTTTGACTCCACAGACCCTACCTTTGCCCCACAATGGTGGACTTATGTGACACAATACAACACCTCGCCCCACCAAACGTCAACGAATTTTTGCAATTTTTTACTCTTTTTTAATTCGCCCCCAAAACTGCCCGTGACGGGCTTACCCACCTGATCCCTGCCGCCTTGCACGGCAGGGGCTGCAAAAAATACTCAACTTTCCGTTATCTGGCCTGGGGCCCCTGTCCAACCTGTCTCCCCACCATCCCCCACACCCCGCCCCGCCCGGATTATTCCCGACTCAAGGGAAGACTCAGCACAATGGAGGTTCCCCTCCCGGGCTTGCTGACAATGTCCAACTCGCCCCCCAGAACATCCGCCCGCTCGCGGATACTGAATAACCCAAACTTCCGATCATCATCCCGTGATGAATCAAACCCGTTCCCCTGATCGGAAACCTCAACCTTAAATCGGCCACGTCCCTGCGCCTTCACCTCAATGGCAACCGTTTTCACGCCTGCATGCTTGACAACATTCAGCAGTAATTCGCGCACCGCTTCAAAGACAAAAAGCCCGATTTCTTTTCCAATCTTCTCAATAATACGGTCCACGCGAATCTGAACGGACAGGTCGAATTTTTTCCGCATGTCATCCGCCAACCACCGCAGGGCCCGCTTTAATCCCTCTTCATGAATGATGGGCGGACGAAGATCCACCGCCAACGAGCGGGTCACAGCGATCGCCTTATCCAGCATCTGATGAACCCGCTTCGCGGACTCCCGGAACGATGTCGTCGCATCAAGTTCCTGAAGTTCGCCAAGCCTGAACTTCGCCGCCGCCAGCCATTGCTGGAGATCCTCATGTAAAACATGGGCAATTCTCAACCGCTCGCGATTCTCCACTCGGATGATCTCTTCCGCCAAGGCCTGAAGTTTAACCGTACGATCCTTGACCTTCCTCTCCAGTTCGTCGCGCGACGCCTCCAGATCCCTCTGCAACTGCTTCATCGTGGTGACGTCATTGAACATGGCAAACACCTTGCTGGCAACGGGCACACCAAAAATGAACATCGTCTTCACCGTGCCATCCTTGCAGGTCACTTGATATTCATCACCCGCGATTTCACTGTTCTCAACCAGCGCCTTCCCAAGATGTCCCATCCATCGGGCAATGACGTCCTTCCGGCACTTTTCATCCGGATAGGCTTTAACCCACCATGCATCCATCGTGGGAATATCCTCCGGCGAGTATCCAAACGTTTCGATGGCCTTCCAGTTCATGTATTCAATGGTCCCGTCCATCCCGACAATGGCCATCGAGATAGGCGATTGCTCGATGATCTTATGAAGCAGGAGTTCACTTTCACGCATCGACTCTTCGCTCTGACGACGCGTGGTGACATCGCGCGAAATCACCAGCACGGTTCGCACAGATCCATCCGGCGCCACTTCAGGCACGCAGCGCGACTCATAGTAAATGAGGCCTTTGGCACTTGGAAATGTATCCCGCACCTCAAGAGTCTGCGCCGTAGCAAAAACCTTTCGGATTCGCTCTTCCCAGAGACTGCAAAACGGCTCTTGGACACCCGTCTCCCGAATGGTCTTCCCCATGATGCGTTCCGCATCCATTCCAAGCAGTTTCGCCCCGGCCGAATTGACATAGAGGTGGCGGAAGCCTCGATCAAACCGGTCAATGACATCTGGCGCATTGTCAACCAGACTCCGGTAATCCTCAAGGGTCATTGAAACCACCGCCGGCTTCTTTACACGGGCTTGCCCCGCCCTCACGGATGATCGCCCGGCATTTTTCATCTTATTCATGAAAGGGCTCAATCTCTTCTTTCATTGCTTGCCCTGATCACGGGATTCAAGGCTTCCCTTCGACACTTGCAAGATCATAAACCCTGAGCCCGTCGATTCGACCGCCCGTCAATTCAGGAAACGGATTCACCTGCGCAGGCACAGCAGCAAAATCACCCCAGACAAAGTAGTAACGCACCCCCATCCTCATGAGGACGGGAACAATCTCATCATCCGGAGTCTCAAACTTCGCTCCGTAATACGGCAATTCAAGATGATAAGCCACAAACAGGCTCTTTGCCCAGTACCGATTGGAAGCCATGCCGCCTCGTAGTTTTGCTTCCCGGGCCAGCCACACACTGAGATCCTTCACCGTCTGCCCGTCACGGTTACAATACAACGTTGCCGTTTGCATCACAGGGTACACAGCCATCGACAGGGCCAGCACCAGCCAGACGACCGTCTTCTGCCATCCGGACAAAAAGCCTCTGCACTCCAACCGCTTCGCCAACTGCGCCCCCATGAACGCCAATAGAATCACACAGGCAAAAACGTACCGGACTTCAACCAGAACCAGCACATAACCTGCAGAATAAAGCACAAAGGTCAACAAGGGAGCAGCCTCCCCGCCGGGGCGCAAACACTGTCGTCGTAACTTCACACATATCACGAGAAAAACCACGACAATGACACCAAACAATGGCGAGTACCGGCTGTAAATACGGATGGCCTTTATCGTGTTTTTAACCATCACGCGAACCTGATGCTTCAGCATCATCACGGATTCCGTAGCGCTCCATTTCAAGACCGGCAGGAAGGAAGGATCCTCCCACATGCTGATCGCGACCGGATCCGCAGGGGCAATGAAGCTCCGGTTGGGCACCGGAGGCTGTCCAATGAAATCCGGCGAGTTCAACGCATGGGCATAGGACCCTGCATTTCCCACCGTGAACTTTTCGTATTTGCCGGACAGCACCATAATCCATCCGCCCGCAAACAAGACAAAAATAACCATGCCGAGCAAATAGTTGCGCAATACCCCGCGGCGCTGACTCTTGTCTTCCAAACCGCACAAGAAAAGAACGGTCATCAACGTAAAATGCGCAAGAAAGAAAGGGAGACCAAACGCCTTGGTGCAATAGGCCAGCGCCCCCAGCACGCCACAAATAATCCCGTCCCGGATGCGCAGGCCATAACCCAAGTCAAAAACAACACCGAAGTACCACACCAGCACGCACACCATCAGAAAATCAGGCGTCAACTTGTAAAACGTAAATAGCCACAACAATGGCAGCATCGCCACTAACACAACCATCCGCTGGCGCCCGGATAAGTCAAATCGCTTAGCCAGCACATTCAACCCGGGAATCGTCACCAGCCCGGTCAGCATCGATATCAATTTCCCGGCCAGAAGCGCATCCATCCGCATCGCAAGGAAGGGCACAAGCAACCACGACAAGAGGGGCCCCCAGTATCCGTTGACCGCCGCATGCCAATCACCGGCAAGATATCGGCGGGCAACCGCAATATAGGAAATCCCATCCGCATTGATCGCCCAACGGAAACCGGGCAGCAGCGCCAACGCCACGAGCAGATAGACAAGCGCGATGCCCATCACACCGGCATGGGGCCCCAGCAGATCACTTGTCCTTTTGCTCATGATTCGTCTTCTCAACATTAACCCGCCGGACGTCCTGCCTGTGGGTCGTCCCGGCAACAATATCATCAGATGCCGCCATCGCCCATCGCGCCAAAGCACTCCAGTCCGGTCCACACGGTACCATCAGTATCACTGTGAACGACCCAAGGCAGGACGGTCCCCTATCGATGGGCTTATATTCATGATGTGTTCAAGGGATATTTCCATTGTTAGCCCCGCCCCTACTCTCTCCTCAGACTCTCAATGGGACTCAGCCGCGCCGCCCGCCATGCCGGATAAAACCCAAAAAAGATTCCCACACCAGCCGCAAATGACAACGCCAACAAAATTGAACTTGGCGCTATCAATACCGGCCACTGATTTGTCGTCGCCACAATCTTAGCCGCCAATATCCCCAACCCGACCCCGATCAATCCGCCAACACCAGCCAGGACAACCGCCTCAATCAAAAACTGCCACATGATATCCCGCCGCTTGGCCCCCACCGCCATGCGTAATCCAATCTCCCGCGTCCGCTCCGTCACCGAAACCAGCATGATATTCATGATGCCAATCCCGCCCACCACCAGCGAAATAAAGGCAATCACCGTCAATAACAGCGTCATCATTCGCGATACCGACGTAATGGTTTCCGTCACCTCGGCCATGTCCGTCACGGTAAAATCATCCTCCGCATCAACCCTCAACCGGTGCCGCTGCCTGAGAATCGCGACAATCTCCTCTTTCGCCCGCGCCAGATCTTCCAGCTTGTGTAAACTGAGAATCAGCTGATCCACATTGAGAAAACTCGATTTCTGGAGCACCCGCCGCACCGTAATCCACGGGGCGATAATAACATCATCCTGATCCTGCCCCCACGCCGTACTCCCTTTGGGAACCAGCACTCCAATGATCCGGAACGACATGTTCCGGATCCTTATATTCTTGCCCACCGGACTCTCGCCCTCGAAAAGCTCATCCGCCACCGTCTTCCCCAGCACACACACCCGCACACCACGCCGAACATCATTTTCAACAAAAAAAGCCCCCTCCGCCATTTCCCAATTCCGCACCTCGGGATATTGCTCGGTAACGCCTTGAATGGTGGTCTGCCAATCATTCTCACGGTACACCACCTGCGCACCGCTTCGCACCACAGGACTCATCGCCCTGACCATTGAACACTCCCTGAGAATCGCCTCGCCATCTTCCGCCATCAGGTTTTGCCGCGTCCCGCCTCCGCTACGGGCGCCATCCACTCGCAAACTGCCCGGAAATATCATCACCAGATTATTGCCCATGCTGTTAATCTGGGTCTTTATCATCACCGACGCCCCTTGCCCGACCGATATCACCGCAATCACGGCGGCAATCCCGATGATGATTCCCAGCGCGGTCAGCAACGCACGCCCCTTGTTGCGCATCAAGGCCCGCACCGCCACCCGGAAAATAACCGCCCCGGTCATACAACCTCCCCGTCCCGCATGTGGATGGTCCGCTTGGCAAACCCCGCAATGTCCTGCTCGTGGGTCACCATCGCCACCGTGATTCCTTCTGCGTTGAGGGACGTGAATAGTTCCATGATTTCCGCACTGGCATGACTATCCAGATTCCCCGTTGGCTCATCCGCCAATATCAACGGAGGCCGATTCACCAAGGCCCTGGCAATCGCCACCCGCTGCTGCTGCCCGCCGGACAACTGGCTCGGGTGATGATGCATCCGTCCGCCCAATCCCAGCCGCTCCAGCAATACCTCCGCCCGCTGCCGCCGTTCCGCACTCTTTATCTTTCCTGCGTAGTACAACGGCAACTCGACATTCTCCAAGGCACTCGTGCGCGGAAGCAAATTGAAGTTCTGGAATACAAACCCGATCTTCCGGTTCCGCAAGCTCGCCAGCCGGTCGGCGGTCAACAGCCCGGCCTGCTCTCCATCCAGAAAATACTCCCCGGAGGTAGGCGTATCCAGACATCCCAGCACATTCATCAACGTGCTTTTCCCTGACCCGGAAGCACCCATGATGGCGACGAAATCACCCCGCGCAATCTCCAGCGAAACATCCCTCAAGGCGGGAATTTCGATCTCGCCCATCCGATAAACTTTGCAGACCTTGCGGAGTGTAATCAGCATTACTGGATCCTTGTTCGCCGCCCCGGCGGCGCCCGTGGAGGCGCAAAGGGGTTTTTCATCTCTTCCTTCGCCCCCGAAGCCACTCCGTTCGTCCCGATAACCAGGAGACTCCCCTCCCCCAATCCCGCCGCTTCACGCAATTCCGTAAACGCACCGTCCGTGATTCCCAGCTTGATCTTGACTGCCTCGGGCGGCCGGTCAGGGCTCTTCAACACCCATACCTTGGACCCGCCACCGGAACGCGATTCACCCTTGCCCTCCGCCAACTTGAATCTCAAGACCGCATTGGGAACCTTGAGCACATCCTCGCTACGCGCCACTTCGCAAATCACGTTGGCCGTCATCCCCGGGAAAAGTTTGCCATCCGGATTATCCGCCCGAATAATCACCGGATACGTCACCACATTCTGCGACATGGTGGCGGCCAACCGGATCTGGGCCACCTTCCCCTCAAATTCGTCAGGATAAGCATCCACGGTGAACGTCACCCGCTGCCCCAACCGGATGGTGCCAATATCCGCCTCCGGCACCCCCGCTTCAATTTCCACCTGCCGCAAGTCCGTCGCAATCTGGAAAAGCACCGGCGCCGACATGCTGGCCACCACCGTCTGCCCCGCACTGACATTCCGCTTAATCACCACGCCATCCACCGGAGAACGAATCACCGTGTAATCAAGATTAGCCTGGGCCAATTGCAGCGACGCTTTGCTTTGCTGAACCTCCGCCAGAGCCACTTTAAGCTGGGCGGCCAATGTATCCCGGGTGGCCAACGCCGCATCCAGATCGGCTTGCGACAACATATCCCGCTTCGCCAGCTCGCGGGACCGGACAAAGTCCTTTTCGGATTGCGCCAGACGCGTCTGGGCCTGATCCACCGAGGCTTCGCTCTGGAGCACATTCGCCTGCTCCTGCGCCAGCCGAGCCTTGTAAACCGTTGGCTCAATCTGGGCCACAAGGTCTCCCATCTTGACCGGGTCATTAAAATCAACATACAGGGTCTGGATCGGACCGTTGACTTGCGTTCCCACATCCACCATCCGTATCGGCTTGACGACTCCTGAGGCCCGCACCGTCTGCACCACGGTCCCCTTCTCTACCGCCACCGTCCGATAACGCGCCACCTCCGGCTCACGTGACCGCCACCACATCACACCGCCCGCTATGGCGGCACAAACGACCACACCGGTTATTATCTTCCACTGTTTCATGGTGCCCCGTTTCCTATCGCATGCTGAACTTGCGCCACCGCCTTCTGGCGGTCAAACCGCGCCCTTACTCGACCAACACGGGCCCCCGTCAAGGCGACTTGAGCATCCGTAACTTCAATCGCCGAGGCCTTGCCCTGCTTATACCGCTCGCTCACGAGCGCCAGACTCTCCTTCGCCTCCCGCACAAGCAAATCCGTTAATCCCTGCCTCTCAATGGCGGTATCGAGACTGCTTAATCCGCGCTGAATTTCCAGATAGATCAGTTGCTCGCGCTCGGCAACCATACTGCGCGCCGACCGCAATCCAGCCACGGCCTCCTCCACCCTCGCCGTATCCTGCCACCCCGTGAATACACGGGCCGCCGCACGGGCAAACACCGACCAATTCCACATCAACGGAAACGCCGACCCGCCCACACCATAATCCCCTCCCGCCCGCAAGGAAGGATACAGATTGGCAATGGCCGCATCCACTGCAGACGAGGCCACACGCTCCCGCGCACGCAGGGACCGCAGCTCCGGGTGATGCTCCCGAGCAATGGCCATCAACCCTTCCACCGTGCCTTCAAAAGGCTCAGGACTCTCCGCGCTCACCTTGAAACCAGGATCCTCGGCCAATCCAAGGCTCAGATTTAACGCCACCCGCGCGATCACCAAGGTGTTGGCGGCATCAATCCGCGATATCCGGGCATTCCCAAGATCCACTTCCGCCTTGGTCACATCATACCGGATGCGCGTTCCAACCTCAAAGAAAGCGCGCGCCTGCTCAAGATGCTGCCCGAACTGCAGCACCAACTCATCCGCCTCCTGCAATAATTCCTTGGCCCGGCAAAAATCAAAAAAGGCCGTCCGCACTTCATAAACCACGTTATTCCTCGCCGCACGCAAGGACTCCTCCGCCGCCACACGACGCTCAATCGCCTGCCGAACCACCGCCGGAGTCTTGCCAAAATCATAGATCAAGAGGTCAAACCCAACCGACCCGCTGTAACTATCACTGGATTGACCACTGGAAGGCATACCCGCCGAATTCGATGTGCGCCGCGTATAACCGGCAGACACATCAACCCCCGGCCAGTAGGCGGAGACAGATGACTTCTCCTGAGCTATGGCAGCCACTAATTCCTGCCGCGCCTGAATCAGGGAAGGCCGGTATTCCAGCGCCAGCGCCACCGCATTGCTCACCGTGAGAACCGAATTGGAATCCAACCCGATTTCAGACGCCCTCACCGTTCGCTCGCCAGGCGGCACTTTCAAACCATCCTGCGCCTCCCGAGCCCGGCGAATCGTCGAACACCCCGCCCCCAACAGCACCATCATGCCGGCTAACAGAAAACAATGGCAATACCCCATGGCCGTAAGCGCCGACAACCGGACAAAACCCTCCGGCCGGCAAACACGCTTGCCTTGACTTATATGAAACAAAGTATTCATGGCCACGATGCTTATAGAAGTAAACGGTTCTGAATACAAAATATTTTAAAAATATATTCACCCCGACTCACATTCGCAAGTTGACAAAACCGCAAAAAACCGACTGAATAACGCGTTTTCCCGCTGGAATAGCCTTCGGGAACGGTGGAGAAATTCAATATGAGCGGCAATGAACCGGCAATCGGAAGCAAAGGGTGGATCTCTTATCGCCCCGAAATCAAAGTTCTCGATGTCACCATCCGTGATGGTGGCCTGATGAATGATCACAAGTTTGACATCGCCCTCGTCAGCGCCGTCTACCAGGCCGTCGTCGCCGCCGGCATTGATTACATGGAACTCGGCTATAAGGGCTCTAAACGCATTTTCTCAGCCACCGAAAACGGCCCTTGGAAATTCTGCGACGAAGACGTCATCCGCCGCGCCATCGGAGAAAAAAACCCCGCCGTCAAACTCTCCGTCATGGCCGATGCCGAACGGACGGACTACCACACCGACATCCTCCCCCGCGAAAAAAGCGTGCTGGATATGATCCGCGTCGCCACCTACATCCACCAGATCCCCACCGCCTTGGATATGATCAAGGACGCCCGCGATAAGGGCTACGAAACCTGCGTCAACCTCATGGCAATCTCCACCGTGCCGGAATGCGAACTGGACGGCGCCCTGGAAATCCTGGCCAAGTCGGACGTCGACGTCATTTATCTCGTGGACAGTTTCGGCTCCCTCTACAGCGAACAAATCCGCGCCCTGATGCATAAATTCCAGAAATTCGCCAAACCCGCCGGTAAACAGATCGGCATTCATACTCACAATAATTGCCAGTTGGCCTACTCCAACACCATCGAAGCCATCGTTTGCGGCGCGAATTATCTCGATGCCAGCCTCGCGGGCCTCGGACGCGGCGCCGGAAACTGCCCCGCCGAAATACTCCTCAGTTTCCTGCATAACCCGAAATACCGCCTGCGCCCCCTCCTGCAATGCATCCGCGACAACATCGAACCGTTACGCAAGCAGTTCTTCTGGGGCTATAGCATCCCCTACATGATCAGCGGCATGATGAACCAGCACCCGCGCGATTCCATCAAATTCATGGACAGCAAAAACGCTGACGACATCGTCAAGTTCTACGACGACATGACCGAAAAGGAATAGCGTTTCCGAGACGTCAAATAACCCGAGCATTCTTTCGTGTGTTTCGCGTTTTTCGTAGTTTAAGCATTCTTCCCGTTGTTAGCATGATTGAGCCATCACACGACCATTACATGCAACTCGCCTTGCGCGAGGCACAGAAGTCGGCCGATAACGACGAAGTTCCCGTCGGCGCCATCATCGTGCGCAACGGCCAGGTCATTGGCAAGGCCCACAACCAAACCGAACTTCTAAAAGACCCCACCGCCCATGCCGAGATGATTGCCATTACCCAGGCCGCCTCCGCCGTGGGCGACTGGCGTCTCACCGAAACCACCCTCTATGTAACCAAGGAACCCTGTCCCATGTGTGCCGGAGCCATTGTATTGGCTCGCATCCCCAACGTGGTATTCGGTGTCTCCGACCCCCTCCGTGGCGGTGCCGTCTCCGTGTTCAACATCCTAAACCATCCCCAGCTCAATCACCGGCCCGCTGTGATCACCGGCATCCTCGAAAACGAATGCCGCACCATGCTTCAATCCTTCTTCAAAGCCAAACGCCGGAAGTCATCAGAATCCGAATCCCTTGAAGTGTGTAGTCTGTAGTCCGTTGTCTATTTCCCCCCTCCTCCACTAACAGCCTTACAGTCTAACGGCCTAACAACCTTCCCCCCTCCCCCCCGCCATTCCCATCACCACCGCATGGACGAACATTAGCTCCGTATCACCAAAATTATATTCCACCAGGCCATTCAGAAATAACCCCGCCAGCATCAGCAGCACCACCGGCGCCACAACCCGCCCCAAGGCAGAGCCCTCACACGCCACCCTCGTCGCCCGCACCGCCTGAATCAGCCCGCACACCATCCACGCCAGATAAAGACCAAGCCCCGCCCACCCGGTCTCCACCAGAACCTGTGCCCAGTTTGCATGCAAATGATTCCGGTTTGACTCAATCCGCGGCCACACCTGCTTCATCATTTCATTCGTCAACCGCCCATAACCCACTCCCATCGGATGCTCACTCACCAATCGGGGCGCCACTTGCGTCCACATCGCCAATCGCCCGTCTGCCCTCGTGAATTCCTGGCCGAGCCCCCCCAACCGATGATGAACCGGCGGCAGCGCCACCACCCCAACCATCACGACAGCCGCCACCAGCCACCCCCTCCATCGCAAATGCCCCGCCAACATCACACCAACCAATAACACCGCACAAAGCCAGGAACCGCGTTTGAAGTTAATCAACAGCCCCGCCATGGGCACCACCAGCATCAACCAAAGCCAGCCCGGCACAGAACGCCCATTCCGCATAAACACCAGCACTATCGCTGTAGCCGATACCACCCCCAGCATCAACATCTGGCCATCCGTCATGGAACCCTTGTCAACAAGCGCCGCCATAAAAGTCGGCAGGGGATCACGCGCGGCCCGTATCGGATGCATCACCAGATCCTTGATGGCCAGTATCATCCCCCCGGCAAGAAATGCCCACACCATCTGCATGGCCCGTCGAGGCGTCTGCACCAATGAAAACGTCACCGGTAGCAACAGAAACCACATAAGCTTTCCCGTCCGCCCCCACAACCCTGCCCATCCCCCCATCCATAGCGAACCGGCAACCGCTACCCCGACAAACACAACTCCCAGCCAGACGAGTAACGGCATTCGCCACTTCACCTTGCCGCGAATCAGCGCCACCGCAAAACACAGGAAGCAAATCCCCGCCATCAGCTGTCCGAGAACAATGGAAAACACAACCGAACCGACGGTGGCCAGCAACGCACCAAACGCCCATGACTCAACACCTTTACCACGCAAAGGATTGGATTGTTCACCGTCAGTCATGAATCCACACCTTATTCCGCCGCGCGAAAATCCTGCAATTGCAACTGGAGCGTCGTCCGCCCTTGGAACGTATTCCGCCGGACGGTAAACGCCACATCCAGCGGCCCGCCTGGCACCTCGCGATCTCCCATGCCAAAACCAATCGTTTCGCAGGCGCGCCCTCCGGACACCACCGTCATCTTCAAATGACTCCCACCCACCACCCGGGGCGCACCCTCCACCCGGACTTCCCTCATCCCCCACACCGGCTCGGGGTTCCCCTCCCCAAACGGAGCCATCCCCTCCAGTACTCTCAGAAATTCCTTGTCCTGCACATCCCCCATCCCTACCCAACCCTCCATCGTCAGGGTCTTCCGCAGGTCGCGCCCACCCAGGGCCGTCGCACAGGCAGCACAAAACGCCTCCTGGAACCCTTCAAAATGATCCCGGTGAACCTCCAGCCCGGCCGCCATCGCATGTCCACCATACTGCTTCAGCAAGGACTCGCAGGTCTTAAGCCCCTCCAACAGGTTAAACCCTTCAACACTCCGACAGGATCCGCGCCCCATTCCATCCTCATCGAACCCAACCACAATCGCCGGTCGTCCATACCGCCCCGACAACTTGGAAGCCACAATCCCGATCACGCCAATGTGCCACCCCTCGTCACCAACAACAATGCCGTGATGCACCTCCGGATCAAACATCGCCTCAATCCGACCTACCGCCTCATCCAGAATCTCTTTTTCAATCCGCTTGCGCTCACGGTTGCTCATCTCAAGTTCCGCCGCCAGACTCCTTGCACGCGATTCCTGCCGGGTCAATAACAACTCCAGCGCCGCATCCGCCGACCCCATCCGCCCCGCCGCATTCAGCCGCGGCCCCAGCACATACGCCACATGGTATGCCCCTAGCTCCCCGTTCGCCCCCGCCACCTCGCCCAACGCCTGCAGCCCCATCCGCTCACGACGATTGAGCTTCGCCAGTCCATGGCAGGCTAAAATTCGATTCTCCCCCATCAACGGCACCACGTCGGCAATGGTCCCCAAGGCCACCAAATCCAGATAATCCCGGAGATCGACCCCTTCCACTTCCGGACGCCCCGCATCGCGCCCTTGCTTGATCAATGCATGACACACCTTGAAGGCCACCCCCACCCCCGCCAGCATCCGCGCCTGAAGGTCCTCTCCCAACTTGGGGTTAACCACCGCCGCCGCTGACGCCACCACACCCCCCGCCTCGTGATGATCAGTCACCACCACATCCACACCCGCTTCACCGGCCATCCGGATAGCATCCACCGACCCGGTTCCGCAATCGGTTGTCACAATCAACCCGGGATGGAACTGCTCCAGACATCGCTGCAATGCCTCCATTCCCAGCCCGTACCCCTCTTCCATCCGGCTTGGCAGATACGCCGAGACCTTGGCTCCCAACCGCTCCAACACCAATACCATCAGCGCGGCACTGGTAATGCCATCCACATCGTAATCGCCATAGACAACAATGGATTCCCCGCCTTGAATGGCAGCCCAAAGACGGTCAACCGCCGCCTGCATTCCGGGAAGGAGAAAGGGATCGGTCATGTCGCTCAACCGCGGCCGGAGGAAACGATCCAAGTCCGCCGCCGTTCGCACGCCACGCCCGGCAAGCATGCAGGCCAGAGGCGCCGGCAGACAAGAAAAAGGAGCCGGGGCGCCGCCCGGCTCCTGCCTGTTGTTCAATATCCGCCAGCGCTTCACACCGTGGGCTTCGTTGCGCCCATGTCAGGCGTCTTGAACTTGTACCACATCAACACTACAGGCGTCGCGATGTAGATCGTGGAATACGTTCCCGACACCATGCCGATGAACATGGCGATTGAGAAGTCGCGAATCCCGCCACCCCCGAAGATCAACAGGCACAAGACGGAGACAAACGTCAGAAAATTGGTCAACAACGTCCGCGACAGGGTCTCGTTCATGCTCTGGTTACAGATCGCCGTAAACGACTTCCCTCTCACCATCCGCAGGTCTTCACGGATCCGGTCAAAAATAACAATCGTGTCATTGACCGAATAACCGATGATCGTCATCACCGCCGCCATCACCGTCATGTTCAACTGGACGCCCAGCACATGACACACACCCACCGTCACCAGCACGTCATGGAACAACGCCGCCACGGCACCCATGCCAAACCCGAGCTCGAACCGGTACCAGATGTAGATAATCAGGGCCACCAGCGCCAACGCCATGGCATACATCGCCTTGGTCTTCAGCTCACTTCCAATCTGCGGCCCAACGTCATCCTGCTGCAGCAACTTGAAACCGGCTTCCGCGAACTTGGCATCAACCACCGTCTTGATGAGTGACCCTTGTGCCGAGTTGCCCGCCTTCACCACCAGCATTTCCCTCTTACTCTGCATATCCGTCTGGTAAAGCGGCGTGGCATCCTTGATGCCTTCCGCCTCAAACGCCGCACGCAAGGTATCCACATCCACCTTCTTTTCCAGCGAGAATGTCAACTGCGACCCACCGGTAAAGTCCACACCAAAGACTTTGGTCGAATCCTGCATGCCGTTCTTGATCATGATTCCCCATGTGATCGCAATCACCACCAGCGAAACACTCAGGGCCCCCTTCCACGGCTTCATGAAGTCAAAGTTTGTGGGCTTGATGAGGTTCATCATCTTCAACACCCCGAGCGAACTGGTTCGCGATCCGATCGCATTGAAACACATGCGGGAAACAAGCACCGCCGTGTACATGCTGACAATCAAGCCGGCGATCAGGGTCACCGAGTAACCTCGCACCGGCCCGGACCCGAAGATGAACAGGATGACCGCCGTAATGATCGTCGTCAGGTTCGAATCGAAAATAGCCGTAAACGCACGCGAAAACCCGGCGTGTATCGTCGCCACCAACCCCTTGCCGATCCGCATTTCTTCGCGCATCCGCTCAAAAATCAGCACGTTGGCATCCACCGCCATACCGATCGACAGCGCAATACCGGCAATACCCGGCAACGTCAACACCGGCAACGCAATCGCTCCACCGGTCCGGGCATCCTTGGCAAACATGCCGAGAATCCCCGCCACCATCACCATGCCCAACGGCAACAACACCACGTTTAACACCAGGGCAAAGTTGGCAATAAGACCGCTGGCCAGATAATACAGCGCCATCAGGATCAGAATCGCCACGCATCCCATGATGCCGGCCGTGATCCCACTCTTGACCGTGTCGGCGCCCAACGTCGGATCCACAATGCGCTGCTCGACAATCTTAACCGGCGCCGGCAACGATCCCGCCTTCAGGATGTTGGCCAGGAACATCCCCTCCTGCGGGGTAAAACTTCCGGTAATCTCGGCACTGCCACCGCGAATCGGTTCGCGAATGACCGGAGCCGAATACAGCGTCCCGTCCAACACAATCGCCATCTGACGCCCCACATCAGAATTGGGATTACGGCTGCCCCGCGGCCCATAATCGGTGGTCACCATTTCAAACTTCCGGGCACCCTTCGAGTTGAACTCAAGCTTGACGGCAATCTGCCCAACAGCCCCGCTCTCCATCATCGCCTTCTTCAGCATGTCGCCGGTCAACTGGGCTCGTTTTTCAACAAAGTAAGGCGTGTACAACTCCTCACCATTGATCTTCTCCTTTTCCAGCAGCATCTCATGCCCGGACGGCGCGTTGAACAACGCCATCTTCTTGCGGAAATCCTGATCCATGGCGGAATCAGGAACCGCCACCCTGTCCCTCTTGAAGTAATTCCGACTCACACCTTCGCCACTCGACGAGGTCAGTTTGAAGCCGGCCGGTACAAGCCCCCTGTCAAACATCTTGTCCACCAGGTCACGGTTCTTCTCATGCACCATCCGGAATTCAAGAAATGCAGCACTCATCAACGTATCGGCCGCTTCCTTGCGCTTCTTCTCTCCAACGCCGGGGAGTTGCACCACAATGCGGTTTCCCTTCTCAGGATAAATCACCGGCTCGGCAATACCCAACCCGTCGACACGGTTCCGAATAACCTCCAAGGCACGCTCCTGGGAATCACGCACACGGGCAGGCACCTTTTCCATGCGCTGATCGTCCGGCATCTCCTTGTATTCCTCACGGAGCTGATCCAACACGGCCGCTTCATCGATCTGGAGCGTAAAACTCGTGCCGCCCCGGAGATCCAAGCCCAACCGGATTTTATCCTTTAACGGCAACACCATCGCCAGCGAACTGACCACCAGCACAAACAAAACCAACCATTTCCAAAGCGCTTTCTTATCCATATCCATATCGCCTCACGCTCCTATTCTTCAACCCGTCACTTCATCTGAACCGCTTCCCCTCGCCATCCGCAGCGCGACCCGGCCGCGCCCATCAATGGCTCAGGCCTGCTTTTCCAGCTCTCCAATATCCTCATCCTTCTGGATCACGCGCAATACCGACCCGCGCACAATATCCACCTTCACAGCATCAGCCAGCTTCACGGTGAATATCTGTTCCTTCACCGTCACCACCGTGCCAATCATCCCCCCGCAGAAAATAACCCGGTCTCCCGCCTTGATTTCCGAAATAAGCTTCTTCCGCTCTTTTTCCCGCTTCATCTGCGGACGGATCATCATAAAATAGAATAAGGCGAAAATAATGACCATATATCCGATCATCACCATGCCGCCACCCTGCTGTTGACCCTGCCCCGCCGGGGGACTCATCATTCCGATTGTCATCATCATCGCTGTCATGCCTGCTCCTTGTTCTGTTCGTAAAACGACTTCCTGAATTCCTCAAAAACACCCTGCTCAATCGCCCGCTGGATCTCGCGCATAAACTCCATATACCGGTGGATGTTGTGTATCGTCAACAACCGTACCCCGAGGACCTCACCCACATTCATCAGGTGCCGTACATACGCACGGCTGAACCGGGAACAACAATAACAACTGCACCCCTCCTCGACCGGGCGCAAGTCCTCCTTGTATTCCCCCGCCTTGACCGGGTATTTCCCTCCCCTCGTCAACGCCGTCCCATGCCGCGCATACCGCGTGGGCATGACACAATCAAA
>CAZSSA010000008.1:0-13830 GCA_964609375.1 uncultured Verrucomicrobiota bacterium
CACCCCGGGAAATGACACAAAGGCTTTTAAACAATATAGGCAGAGGGGCGGCTTTGTTTAGGTTGGTTGACCTTGTTTTAGCTCACCGTTCTTGATTTATTGGCGAGAAGGTGTAACTTCCGGTCGTGGTTTGGAGGGGAGGGGCATGACGATGCTTGCTAATATAGTATTCGGCGGAGGTGGATTATGAGTTTTGATGTCAATAAACCCTTCAACGATCTGCCGGCATTGCCGCCTGCGGTGGAGGTGGAAACCAAGGCTGTTCTCAAGCGTGCCATTTCCGCGAACCGGGCGGTGGCGGAACTCAAAGGGCAGGGCGGCGTGATTCCCAACCAGTCCATGCTGGTCAATACTTTGATCCTTCAGGAGGCTAAGGCGAGTTCTGAAATCGAGAACATCGTGACCACCAACGATGCCCTTTTCCGAGCCATGGCTTCCGCCTCTGGGAGAGTCGATCCAGCGACCAAGGAAGTGCTCCGGTACCGCGAGGCTTTGTGGCGGGGATACGGGCGGGTGAAGAAGGGTGCCCGTATGAATGCGGACTTATTCGTCGATCTTGCCCGTGAGATCACACAGGACGCGCGGGGTATTCGGGATAAACCAGGGACGGTGATTGGGAACCGGAACACCGGAGAGATCGTTTATACGCCGCCTGAAGGCGAACGTGTCATCCGCAAGAAACTAGATGATCTGGAGCGGTTTCTGTATGCGCGTGATGGCATGGATCCTCTGGTCAAACTGGCCTTGTCGCATTACCAGTTCGAGGCGATTCATCCCTTTTTTGATGGGAATGGCCGCACCGGCCGCATCATTAACATCTTGTTCATGGTGGTGATGGGACTCCTTGACATGCCCGTGTTGTACCTGAGTAAGCGGATCATTGATGACAAGATGGTCTATTACCGGCGGCTTCGGCAGGTTACAGAACAAGGTGCTTGGGAGGCGTGGGTGCTTTACATGCTGGAAGCGGTTGAGGCCACTGCCCGGCTGACCCTGGACAAAATTTTCGCCGTGCGGTCTCTGTTGGATAAAACCCTCGACCTGTCCAAGGCTAAATTGCCGTCTCGGGTGTATTCAAAGGAATTGATCGAACTCATTTTCCGGCAACCCTACACCAAGGGCGAGTTTATTGTGGAGACGGGGCTGGCTGAACGACAGACAGCCGCCGACTACCTTAAGGAACTGGAGCGGATTGGTGTGTTGAAAGGTCAAAGGGTCGGGAAAGAAAACCTCTATCTCAACGTTGAACTCTATAACCTATTGGCAAAATAACATGTCGATGATTTCGACATGTGCCGATAACGTGTCGAAAAAGGTTCCGATCAAGATCAGCATGAAATGGGCGCGCTTCCCGGCTTTTGTTGCTGTTGACCTCCTATCATCTGGGGCTTGAGGTGGGGCGGTATGTCAGTTTTGAGCGGATAAGGGCCTTATGAGTTCCGGAAAAGGTAACAAACTCGCCGTGTTCGAAGGTTGACAGATTAAAAAGATGTTCCACGAGGACGAGCGGTGGTTCTCAATCATTGTAAGCGAAGGCGTCAAAAATGGCGGCGGGCAAATTCGCGCCCGGAACCGGACTTAAGGTAGTCCTCAAAAGCGACAGCCTTGTCTTTGTCCGCGAACGCAATGCAAGTCTCAAGACGCCAGGGACGAAATTTGGCAGTGTGCGGACACCCCCCGGCGTTGTGTTTGGCTAATCGATCTTTAATGTCGTGGGTGATGCCAGTATAATGAGAGAATGGCTCCGCAAGACTGACAAGAATGTAAACGTCGTGATAGGATGTGTCTCTGAAGCTGGCATGCCAAGCCGTAGTCTCGCAGCGGCTAATTCAAAAGTCCGCCTTTGGCCCTGTTTCACAGGGACTACGGCGTGACAGCCTTCGCTCTTGCTGCGCTGCGAGCGAAGGCTGGTAGAAGTGCCCGGGCTCGAACCGGGGACCCGCTGATTAAGAGTCAGCTGCTCTACCAACTGAGCTACACTTCCACGATAAAACCGGGCTGGAGCCAGCCTGAAAATGGAGCGAGCGAAGGGATTCGAACCCTCGACAATCACCTTGGCAAGGTGACACTCTACCAACTGAGTTACGCTCGCGTAAAAAACGGGGCACAATCTATCACGTCTGAGTGAGTATACAACTTTTTTTTCAGGCGCGCGGTGATTTTTGGCGAATGAGTCTGAAGGCATGCAACGGGCAGTCAGGCTTTTCCGGCGGATTGTACCTTGGCGCGCTCCCTGATCATATCGAGGGTGGCGCGGGTGATCACTTCCAGCGGGACTTTTCCTGTGTTCCAGACGGCATCGTAGAGCAATGGATCCTCGATGTCGCGGTGGAAGAAGAGCTTGATCAGTTTACGGCGGTCGGCATCCTGTTTGTCAATGGCCTTGGTCGCCGCTTCCTTGCTGAGCTTGAAGCGTTTCATCATCCAGACGACCCGGTTGGCTTTCGGGGCCACCAGCCGGAGGTGAATGCCCTGGGGCAGGTCGGCGGTGACCAACGCACTGCCCCGGCCCACAATGACCACTTTCCCGATCACGGATAGCATTCTCACCACCTTGAAGGTGGTTTTGTAAAGCAGGTATTGCTTGGATTGTCCGGTGAAGAGGCTCTCAATGAATTCGCGGAATTCGGACCGGTACTTTTCCGACACCAAATCTTCCATTGAGACTTGCAGTTGAGGATCCTTGGCGATGACTTCGCACAGATCCTTGTCGAATACATGCCAACCCTCAAAAAGCGTTGTTCCCTTGAATTTCAGGAACTCACTGACGATGACATATGATAAGAGATGGCCGCCTGCGCCAGCTTGGCGCGAAATGGTAACGAAGGGGAACCCGTATTCAGGGAGGTCTTCGAAATCACGGCGTTCCGTCAGAAACTGTTGCACCATTTTGAGGTGATTCATGCCACGTGCCTCCTGAGGATCCATCAAAAGCTCCGTCCCTTGCTGCGAGGCTAGCGGAATGGAGGGGATGGAGTCAATTGTAAATCGAAAGTGAAATCATGTTGCGACAGGCATGGTCGGTTTTGCTATGGTGTGCCGCCATGAATGAACCCAGTACAGCGGAGGCGCCTGCCTATCCGGAGACGGCGGATATTGAAACATCGTCGGATGCCTATGCCGCCCGGTTTGCCGGTGCGGCGGGACAATGGATGCTGGAGGTGCAGGAGCGGTTGACACTGGCCATGCTGGCTGATCGTCCTGAGGTCAGCGTTTTGGACGTCGGGGGCGGGCATGGTCAGTTGGCAGTGCCGTTGTGCAGGGAAGGCTATCGAGTGACTGTTTTGGGGAGTGCCGCGAGTTGCCGTAAGCGTGTGGCGGGGGTGGTTGAAGCAGGGCGTTGCACGTTTCTAACGGGAAATGTGATTGCGTTGCCGTTTCCGGATCGATCGTTTGATGTGGTCATTGCGTTCCGGTTGTTGACACATTGCGAAGCATGGCCGGTTCTCATCAAGGAATTGTGCCGGGTGGCGCGGCAGTCTGTTATTGTGGATTACCCGACGAGCCAGGGGTTGAATGCCATTGCGCCGGCATTATTTGATGCGAAGAAGAAGCTGGAGGGGGATACTCGCCACTGGCGCCAGTTTCAGCACCGGGAGGTTCTGGGGGAATTTGCAAAGCAGGGCTACACGGAATTCAGACGGGCTCCGCAATTTTTTCTGCCGATGGTATTGCACCGGGTTTTGCGGAGTCGGTTTATCTCGGCGGGGTTGGAAGGGATTTGCCGGGCGCTGGGATTTACGAAGCGGTGGGGGTCGCCGGTGATTCTCGAAGTGAAGCGTGAGACGTGAGTGTAAGGGGAGTGACTTATGTGTGGAATTGTGGGGTTTACCTGGAAGGATGAAAAACTGGTCAAGCGGATGGCGGATGTGATCCGGCATCGCGGTCCGGACCAGGAGGGGTTGTTTTGTGATGAGAGCGTGTCGTTGGGGCATCGACGGCTCAGTATCATTGACTTGAGCGATCACGGCCGCCAGCCCATGGCGAATGAAGACGGGTCGGTACGACTGGTCTTCAACGGCGAGATCTATAACTTCCAGGATCTTCGTGAAGAGTTGATCAAGCGGGGGCATGTCTTTGGCAGCCGGTCCGACACGGAAGTCATCATTCATGCGTATGAGGAATACGGCACGGAGGCTGTGCATAAGTTGCGGGGCATGTTCGCGTTCGCCTTATGGGACAGCAAGAAGCGGATGCTCTGGTTGACGCGGGACCGGATTGGCATCAAGCCGCTGTATTATTACCATGAAGGATCGAAGCTGGTATTCGGATCCGAAATCAAATCGATCCTTGAAGACCGGTCCATCCCGCGGCAGGTGAATCATCAGGCGTTGTATGATTATCTCGGGTTTGAGTTTGTGCCTGCGCCGGAAACCATGTTCCGGAATATCCAGAAGTTGCCGGCGGGTCATCAATTGATCTGGCAGGATGGCCGTGCCGAAGTCAAGCCCTACTGGGATTTGAATATGGCGCCGAGGCCGAATGTCAGTTTCGATGAGGGGGTTGAGGCGCTGCGGTATCACTTGGATTCCTGCGTCAAGAGTCACCTGGTCAGCGATGTTCCGCTCGGGGTTTTTCTTTCCGGCGGGCTGGATTCCAGCGCCTTGGTGGCCATGATGCGGCGCCATATCAGCGGGCCGTTGCGGACGTTTACGATCGGGTACGAGGACAAGTCGTTCAGCGAAGTGGAGTATGCCAAGATTGTGGCGGACGCGTTCGGGACTGAGCACCATGTGCTGATGATTGACGACATGAAGCCGGAGTATGTCGAGAAGGCGTTGTGGCATCTGGATGAGCCGATGACGGACCTTTCGACGGTGCCGCTGATGCTGGTCTGCCGGAAGGCGCGTGAATTCATTACCGTGTGCCTGAGCGGAGAGGGTGGGGATGAAAGTTTCGCGGGGTATGACCGATTCAAGGCCAGTCAGTTGAATCAGTACTTCAGTTTTATTCCGGCCCCGGTGCGGCGCTACGTGGTAGGCTCACTGGTGAATGCGTTGCCTGATCAGCATCAGAAGAAGGGTGCGGTCAATATGCTCAAGCGGTTTGTGGAAGGAGCGAACCTGCCGGCGGATGGGCATCACTTGCGGTGGCAGTATTTTTCCGGGATGGAACAGGATTTGAAATTGTTCTCGACGGGATTCCGGGAGAAGGCGGTTTTTGACCGGTTCCGGTTGATCCGGAATCACATGGCCCGGTGCAATGCGACGGATCGTGTGAACCGGGAAGTCTATCTCGATATGCGCTTCATGATGACCGACAGCGTGTTGATGAAGGTGGACAAGATGAGCATGGCCAGTTCGCTGGAGATCCGGGTGCCGCTGATCGATCATGTGTTTGTCGAGTATATGGGCGGATTGCCGGGCAGTTGGAAATTGCGCCGGATGATGACCAAATATATTTTCCGGTCGGCATTGAAAGGGATTCTGCCCGATTCGATTGTGTACCGGGGGAAACAGGGATACAGCCTGCCGGTGAAGCACTTGCTTCGTGGGCAACTCAAGGATTACATGGTTGGCTTGTTGAACGAGTCACCGGTTATCCGCGAGAACATGAATCGCGACCATATCAACACGTTGATTGCCGAGCATCTGGCGATGAAGCACAACCACAACCATGTCCTGTGGGCGCTGATGAATGTGGCCATCTGGCATAATAAGTTTCTGAAGGGGTAAGGTTATATTGCTGTTCTGACGAGCATGGTGGTCACCTTGGTAGACGCGACGGATATTGGATTGTGGTGGGTTATTGATTGAAATTTGCTGTCGGCTATTCATAATAGGGATTTGTTGGCGAGACCTGAACGGAGGTTGAGATGGCTGACGATTCAAAAACAGTTGAACCCGAGCTTGTGGAAAAGGAGCAGGCTCAAAAATCCTCGGATAAGAGGGTTATTCCTGCCCGTTATGTTTATCCTGATGCGCTGCCCCTGATTCCGCTGTTAAGTCGGCCGCTATTTCCCCGCATGATGGTGCCCCTGAGTATTGATGATGAAGCCATCAAGGAAATGCTGGCTGCCACCATGAAGTCCTCGACCAAGTTTGTGGGGCTTGTTTTTGCGAGGGAGGTTCCTGGCTCCGAAGAACGGCAGGTTCCCCGTAAAGCAGAGGATTTGCATAAGGTAGGGGTGATCGCGGAGGTTATTCAGGCATCCCAAGCCGGAGCCGAGGGCTCCATTCAAGTCATGCTGGGGGTGCTGGAGCGGTTCCGTGTTCTTGATGTGGTTTCCGAAGCCCCCTATATCACCGCCCGTGTCCATTATGTGATTGAGACGGAGATGGCTGACAATGACGAGTTGAAGGCATATTCCCTGGCCATCGTCACGGCGATGAAGGACCTATTGCAGCTCAACCCGCTGTTCAAGGAGGAACTGAATCTGTTCCTGAACCGGTCCAATATTCGTGAGCCGGGCCGCCTGGCGGATTTTGCGGCGGCGATGACAACGGCCAGCGGCGGCGATTTGCAGGAGGTGCTGGAGGCGTTCAGCATTCGTTCCCGGATCGAGAAGGTGCTGCTTTTATTGAAGCGGGAAATTGATATTTCCCGGCTGCAGGTCAAGATCAGCAAACAGATCGAGGACAAAGTCTCCAAGCAGCAGCGTGATTTCTTTTTGAGGGAGCAGCTCAAGGCGATCAAGAAGGAACTTGGATTGGTCAAGGAGGGGAAGGAAACGGAGCTCGATGAATTCAAGGAGCGGCTGACCAAGTTGACGCTGCCTCCCGAGGCGAAAGAGCGGATTGACGAGGAGATGAACAAGCTTGGCATCATGGAGCCGCATTCGCCCGAGTTTGTTGTCAGCCGCAATTATGTGGATTGGTTGACCTCGCTTCCGTGGGGGGTATTCAGCAAGGATAGTTATGACATCAAGAAGGCGTCGTCGGTTCTTAATGCCGACCACTATGGTCTGGAGGATGTCAAGGACCGTATTCTTGAATTCCTGTCGGTGGGCATCCTGAAGGGGAATATCTCCGGATCGATTATTTGTTTTGTGGGACCTCCGGGCGTGGGCAAGACCTCCATTGGGCAATCGATCGCCAAGAGTGTGGGGCGCAAGTTCTACCGGTTTTCGCTGGGGGGGATGCGGGATGAAGCGGAGATCAAGGGTCACCGGCGGACGTATATCGGGGCCATGCCGGGGAAATTCCTGCAGTCCATCAAGGTGTGCAAGACACAGAATCCGGTGATCATGCTGGATGAGGTGGATAAGATCGGGGCCAGTTATCAAGGTGACCCGGCATCCGCCTTGCTGGAGGTCCTGGATCCTGAGCAGAACCGGGATTTCCTCGACCATTATCTGGACGTGAGGTTTGATTTATCCAACGTGGTTTTTATCTGCACCGCCAATACGACGGACACGATTCCGGCGCCGTTGCTGGACCGGATGGAAGTGATTAAACTGGCGGGGTATATCCTTGAGGAGAAGATGCAGATTGCCAAACGATTCCTGATTCCGAAGCAAATGAAGGAGCACGGGATTGAGGCGCGCCGCCTGGAAATCACGGATGCGGCGTTGACTCAGATTATTGACGGATATGCCCGTGAGCCTGGGGTGCGCGGGTTGGAGAATCAGGTGAAGAAGATTTGCCGCAAAGCGGCGAAACGGATGGTTGAGGGCAATGTTGACCGTGTGGCAGTGGGGATCAAGAACCTCCATTCGTTTCTGGGTAAACGGTCGTATTCGGATAGTGATCCCTTTACGAAGCGGCGGGTCGGCGTGGTGATGGGGCTGGCGTGGACCAGTTTGGGCGGATCGACGCTTTATGTGGAGGCGACTCGGGTTGACTCGAAGAATCCAGGCTTCAAGCAGACGGGGCAGTTGGGAAGCGTGATGGTGGAGTCGTCGGAAATTGCCTACACCTATGTTCGTGCTTTCCTGAATGATGATCCCAAGGCGCGGGAGTTTTTTGAGAAGCACTTTGTGCATCTGCATGTGCCGGCAGGGGCGACGCCCAAGGATGGGCCGTCGGCGGGGATCACGATGGCGACGGCGTTATATTCGCTGGTGAAGAACAAGCCGGTCCGGGCGCATTACGCGATGACCGGGGAGTTATCATTGACGGGGTTTGTTTTGCCGATTGGCGGATTGAAGGAAAAGACCATTGCGGCCAAGCGGGCCAAGGTGGTGGATTTGATTTTTCCGAAAGAGAACGAGAAGGACTACGAGGAGTTGCCTGCGCATATCCGGAGGGGGTTGCGTCCGCACTTTGTCCAGACCTTCCAGGATATAGTGGATTTGTGTTTTTGATAGAAAGGATTTATGGGCGGACGACGATTGTTGAGTGGCAATGAGGCGGTTGCCTTGGGCGCTTTGCATGCCGGATGTGCACGAGGGGCAGGATATCCCGGGACGCCATCAACCGAGATTCTTGAGAATTATGATGCCATTGGCGGAAAGGCCGAGTGGGCTCCCAACGAGAAGGTAGCAGCGGAAGTGGCGCTGGGGGTTGCCTTTGCGGGAGCCCGTGCCTTGGTGACCATGAAGCATGTGGGCCTGAATGTGGCAGCCGATGTGCTATTCACGGCGGCATATAGCGGGGTGCAGGGCGCGCTTGTATTTGCGGTCGCGGATGATCCGGGGCTGGCATCCAGTCAGGATGAACAGGATACCCGGCGGTACGGGATTGCCGCTGGAGTCCCCGTGGTGGAACCGGCGGATGCCCAGGAGGCTTACGACTATACACGGTTGGCCTTCACGATTTCATCACGGTGGAAACTGCCGGTGATTTTGCGTCTGACGACACGTGTGTCGCATACGACATCGGTCGTGCAGCCAAGCGATCGCATTGAGGCTTTACCGGTGGCTCACTTTGTTCGGGACATTCCCGGGCGCGTGATGATTCCGGGTCATGCGCGCATCAAGCACAAGGAACTGCGAGCCAAGCTGAACGAGATTCGTGAATGGGGCGAGACGGAGGGGCCGATCAAGGTTTTTCCGGGCGGGCGTGAGCTTGGAATTGTATCGGCGGGGGTTCCCGCGTTGCATGCGCGGGAGGCGGCGCCGGGGGCAGCGATGTTGAAGTTGGGGATGACGCATCCGCTGCCGTTTCGGAAGATCCTGGATTTCCTGAGGGGGCAGACGCGGTCGGTGGTGATCGAGGAGAATGATCCGTATCTGGTGGAGCAAATCCGGGCCATGGGCGGGGATGTGCCGTGGAATCCAGAGGCGTACCGGATGGGTGAACTGACTGTGGATCGTGTGAAGCGTATCCTGGCGGGCGATACGACGCCGGAAGCTCCGCTGCCGAAAGGCAAGCCGCCGAAGTTGTGTACGGCTTGTCCGCATGGATATGTCTTTGAGATTTTCAAGAGGAACGATTGTATCGTGGCGGGTGATATCGGGTGTTACACGTTGGCAGCGTTGCCTCCGCTATCGGCGATGGATTCCCAGATTTGCATGGGGGCGAGCATTGGAGTGGGGCTTGGTCTCCGGCATGTGCTACCGGAGGCCGAGGCGCGACGCGTGGTGAGCGTGATTGGCGACAGCACCTTTATGCACAGCGGGCTGACGGGGTTGGCGGAGATGGTTTACAATCCGCCGCCGACGGGGCATGTGCTGGTGATTCTTGATAATTTAACGACGGCGATGACGGGGCAGCAGGAGCATCCCGGGACGGGGCGGACGTTGGATCATGCACCGGCGCGGCGGATCATGGTGGAAGAAGTGGCGCGGGCGATGGGGGTCCCCACGGTGTTGGTTCTGGATCCGGTCCGGCAATCCAAGGAATTTGAGTTTGAGCTTCTGAAGGCATTGAAAGGCAACGGACTTGCCGTATTGATTGCGCGGCAACCGTGCCTGCTGGCCGCAGGGCGGATCCGGGCATTGGAGCAACAGCAGAGTGCGTGCGGAGGTTTGGCATGACCATGGAGAGGGTTTGGAATATCAAGATAGCGGGATTGGGCGGCATGGGGATTCTGAAGAGTTCCGCGGTGCTGGCCGAGGTGCTGTTCAAGATGGGGTACGATGTCAAGAAAGCCGAAGTGCATGGTATGAGCCAGCGTGGTGGTTCGGTGGCGAGCGACCTCCGGTTTGGCCGGGAAGTCTTTAGCCCGATGATTCCGGATGGCGAGACTGATTACCTGCTGCTGGTGGCTCCGGAAGTGGCGGATATTCACCGGACGGCACTGAGGGAGGGAGGGGTGGTTATCCGTGCGGAGCAATTTGAAAAGGTGCCGCTGGCCAACCGGAAAAGTCTGAATATGGCCATGCTGGGTGCGTTGAGCCAGTATCTTGATGTTCCCGATGAGTGCTGGATCGAAACCATTCGGGCGGTGTTTCCCGAGAAACTGCGTGCCGTCAATGAGGCGGCATTCACGGCAGGGCGTGGGATTGAGGGGAGGAGTTCATTATGAGTGATGTTCAGATTCATCCGGAGAGTCGTGCTGATTATCTGACGCGGGACGAATTGCGGCGACTTCAGCTCCAGCGCCTGCAGGCGATTGTGCGGCTGGCCTATGACAAGGTTCCGCTTACGCGGGGTCGCATGGATGAGCGGGGGCTTACGCCGGATCATCTGAGGACGCTTGATGATGTGGCGTTGTTGCCGTTCATGCAGAAGACGGACTTGCGGGATGGGTATCCGTATGGACTATTTGCAAAGCCGATGAGTGAAGTGGTTCGATTGCATGCGTCCAGCGGGACGACGGGAAAACCTATTGTTGTGGGATATACGCGTGAAGATTTGCAGGTATGGACCTGTGTGATGATGCGGACGTTGTTGGCCGCGGGTCTTCATGCGGGGGATATCGTGCAGAACGCGTTTGGCTACGGGTTGTTTACCGGTGGTTTGGGTGCCCACTATGGCGCCGAGGCGCTGGGGGCGACGGTGATTCCCATTTCCGGCGGCAATAGTGAACGGCAGATCATGGTGATGCGGGATTTCGGGGTGACCTGTATTTTTTCGACGCCAAGTTACTTCCTGCACCTGATTGAGTCGGTCGAGCAAGTTGGTGTGTCGTTCAAAGACTTGAAGTTGCGGGTGGGCGTGTTTGGCGCGGAGCCTTGGACGGAGGGTATGCGAGGCCATATTCAGGAGCGGTCTGGCATCAAGGCCTTTGACATTTATGGTCTCTCGGAAATCATTGGCCCCGGGGTGGCGGCGGAGTGCCATTGCCAGCGGGGGTTGCATATTTTCGAGGATCACTTCCTGGCGGAGATTGTTGATCCAAAAACTGATGCGGTGTTGCCGGACGGCGAGGAGGGGGAACTGGTTTTGACGACGCTTAGCAAGCAGGCCATTCCGATGATCCGTTACCGGACGCATGACATCACCTCGATCTTCCCGGATCAGTGTGAATGTGGACGCACCCTCAGGCGGATTCAGCGGATCAGTCATCGCAGTGACGATATGATGATCATCCGGGGAGTGAATGTGTATCCTTCGCAGATTGAGGCTGCCTTGCTCAAGGTTGAGAAGTCGCTGCCGCACTATCAGATCATTCTGGCGCGAAAGAGCGGGTTGGACCAGATGGAGGTTCAGGTCGAGGTTACGGCGGAGATGCTGCGTGACCGGGTTGGCGCCCTGGAACAACTTGAGAAGAAGATGTCCGCTGCCATTGACCATGTGGTGGGGTTGCGGGTGGATGTGCGGCTGGTTGAGCCGTTGACCATTGCCCGCAGCCAGGGAAAGGCCAAGCGAGTGATTGATAAACGCAAGGAGGGTGAGTCGCTATGAAGCTGAATCAATTGTCAGTGTTTCTGGAGAACCGGCCCGGGCGATTGAGTCATCCGTGTAAAGCGCTTGCCGAAGCGGGTATTAACATGATGACGTTGTGTCTGGCGGATAGCGAGCGGTTTGGTATTCTGCGGCTGGTCGTCAAGGAGTGGGAGCGGGCCAAGGCGGTGCTGGAGCAGGCGGGATGTGTTGTCCGGGTTGATGAAGTCCTGGCGATTGAGATTCCTGATCGTCCGGGCGGCCTGCAGAGTGTGCTGGCCGCCTTGGAGCCAAAAGCGATTAATATCGAGTACATGTATGCCTTTACGCTTAAGCGGGGAGGGAATGCCGTGATGATCGTCCGGTTTGATGATACGGACCGCGCGGTTCGTGTTTTGCAGGGAAGTGGCATCCGGGTGCTTGATTCGGTGATGTTTTATCAGGGAGAGCAGGGGGTGCGGGAGAATAATCCAGGAGACAGAAACCGACAAGGGCGCTGATGAATAGTGCCCCTGCGACGATAGAAGGCTGAAAGAGGAGGATGATTATGAAAAAAGTATTGATACCTACCAAGTTGGATAAGATTGCCGGAGATATACTCAAGGCGAATGGAAATTACGAGGTTGTGCAGGATGATGGTGGTGATGTGGCCGCGTTGTGTGCCAAGCATCCCGATGCTTATGCGCTGATTGTGCGTAGCGAGGTGGTTAATGCCCAGGTTATAGATATGTTGAAGGGCTTGAAGGCGGTGATTCGCGCCGGTGCAGGGTACAACACCATTGACATCAAGTATGCCCGCAAGAAGGGGGTTGACGTGATGAACACCCCGGGGGCCAATTCCAATGGAGTGGCTGAGGAGGTTGTGGCCTTGATGCTGGCCGATGCCCGGCATTTAATCAAGGCGGATGCGTCCTGTCGTGCTGGGGAATGGGAAAAGAAGGCGTTCATGGGTCGGGAATTGGCGGGGAAGACGGTTGGAATTGTCGGGTTGGGGAATATCGGACGCCTGCTTGCCAAGCGGTTGACGGGGTTCGAGTGCAAGCTGTTGGGGTACGATCCCATGGTGTCTGCTGAGCGTGCGGCCGAGGCGGATGTGGAATTGATGGATTTGGAGGCCCTGTTTGCCAAAGCGGACTATGTGAGTCTGCATATTCCCGAGACCGCGGAGACGAAGAAGTTGATAGGCGCCAAGCTGTTAGGGTTAATGAAGAAGGGGGCGACGATCGTCAATTGTGCCAGGGCCGGGGTGCTGGATGAAGAGGCCTTCCGCAAGATCAAGGCCGAGAAGGGGCTGCGTCTGCTGAACGATGTTTATCCGAAGGATGAGCCGGGCCCGAAGACGGTGGCGGATATCGCCGATATCATGGTGCCGCATCTGGGGGCAAGCACCAAGGAAGCCAATGCGAATGCTGCCCGGCGGTCTGCCGAGGAATTGATTGAGTACGATGAAAAAGGGGTGACGTCCTACATTGTTAACCGTGACATTCCAGAGGGGCTGGATGAGGCTTACTGTGTGCTGGCCAACACGCTGACTCGTGTTTGCCGAATGGTGTTGGGTAAGGATGCCAACCTGAAGGAAGTTGAGATGAGCTGTTACGGGACGCTGAAGCCGTATACCGATTGGCTGCTGGTTCCCGTGGTGGCGGCGTTGTGGCAGGACTATGACTGCTCCCTGGATGTTAAGGCGGCGGTAAATTATTTGCAGGGGCGTGGCATCACATATCGAAGCCGGAAGACCGATGAGCGCAAGGGGTTTGCCAATTCCATCACGGTGGATCTGGTTGGCCATGTGGATGCCTCGACGATGAAGCAGGTGAGCGTACGCGGCACCGTGGCCGAGGGGACGATCATGATTTCGCGCATCAATGACTTCGATAAGTTGTATTTTGAGCCGACCGGGCATGTTGTTTGTTTCCAATACAAAGATCGGCCCGGGGTGGTTGGGCACGTGGGTGCTGCATTGGGCGAAGCCCACTTGAACATTGAAGATGTGCGTCATTCCCATCATGTCCCGAGTGATCAGTCGATGGCGATTTTCAGGGTGGATAAGCCTGTGGATGACAAGCTGTTGACGAGCATTGCGAGCCAGATTGGTGCTTCGATGTCGTTTACGGCTACGTTTTAAACATGTTCTGCTGCCTGGAACGAGACAGGATTAATCCATGGCAACATGCGTGTT
>CAZSSA010000008.1:13930-52071 GCA_964609375.1 uncultured Verrucomicrobiota bacterium
AACATGTTCTGCTGCCTGGAACGAGACAGGATTAATCCATGGCAACATGCGTGTTCCTGCCATTTGTGAATCAGCATTGGTGATGTGGCTGTGAATTATTTTCTGCTTACCAATATTGAGCGGTCGATTTTGGATGCCAGTCCGCTAGCCGTGCTGGCTGCCAGAAAGTTAGGGGTGAATGCTGCCCAGGTGCAGGATGTCATTATTGTGCGTGAGGCGCTTGATGCCCGGAAGAAAGTTAACATTCATCACGTATATACGCTTGCGATCAGGCTTATCAACGATTCGATCCCGGGCGGATACAAGGGATACACGCTGCCGGAACTGGAGTTGACGTCGGGAGCCTTCGAGCCTGTTGATCGGCCCATTATCGTCGGTCTTGGGCCAGCGGGACTTTTTTGTGCGTTGGTTCTCGTCAAGAAGGGCTATCAACCTTTGATTTTGGAGCAGGGAAAACCGGTAGGAGAGCGGCTTGCTGACGTTAGGGAGATTGCCAATACAGGATTACTGAATGTGCACAGCAATGTGCTTTTTGGTGAAGGAGGGGCAGGTACTTTTTCCGACGGCAAACTTACGGCCCGCAACCAGTATCCTGAAACGGAGTTTTTCCACAAGACCCTTATCGCTTTTGGCGCGGATCCCCGTATTGGTTATCAAGCCAAACCCCATTTGGGTAGCGACCAGTTGCGGACGCTTATTCCCGCCATGACGAGACATCTTGTGCAGCAAGGGGTTGAAATCCGATATAACTGGAATGTCAGCGGCGTCTGTCGTGCGGCGGGGAGCCGTATCGTTGTGCAATCCGACAAAGGTGAATGCACTTCTGATTGTGTCATTTTGGGAGTGGGGCATAGTGCGGACACGTTGTACAAGGATCTATATCAATCCGGTGTTGCCTTGGAAAAGAAGCCTTTTGCGGTTGGGTTACGGGTGGAGCATCCCCGCGGCTTTATTGATGAGTGGCAGTTCGGAAGAGGGTTTGACACCTCATTAACAGGTCCTGCTGACTATAAACTTACAGCCACTCTGAAGGATGGTCGTGGTGTTTACAGCTTCTGTGTGTGTCCCGGGGGTGAGATTATCAATGCCAGCAGCCAGACGGGACATGTTTGTGTTAACGGGATGAGTTGGAGCAACCGCAGTGGTATTTTCACCAATGGCGCTATTGTGGTTTCCGTAATGCCGGCCGATTTGCCGGATCATCCGTTGGCTGGCCTTGACTTCCGCAAGCATATCGAAGAAAAGTGCCATGGGGCAGGGCCCCTGATGGCGCCGGCGCAGAACCTGAGAAATTTCATGTCCGGTCAGGCCGGAAAGGCGAGTCGCAATACCTATCGGCCGGGAACTTTTGACGCGGACCTTTATGCGCTTTTGCCGCAGGTTATTTCCAAGGGGTTGGAGTTTGGTTTTGCACAGTTTGAGCGCCAGATACGCGGGTTTATCCAGAATGGTGTTTTGGTGGCGCCTGAGACGGGAACGTCTTCGCCGGTCAGAATCTTGCGGGATGCAGGGACGTTTCAATCGGTTACGATGCCCGGCTTGTTTCCCATTGGTGAGGGGGCCGGATATGCAGGGGGAATTGTTTCCAGCGCTGCCGATGGCATTCGACTTGCACTTCGATTCAAGTGTAAGTGAGGCAAGGTTATTGCCGCACCTTGTCGGTCAGTTCTGGATGACAGGATGACTTGCTCGCGAGACATTTTTCTCGCATGTGCTTCTGGTTTTTTGTGGGCAACAAGCATGCGGTGTTTGGCGACGGTGCAGTCCGTCCGGGCTTCTCAGAGCGCCTTATATGATTTTCATGCCAGTGCAGCGAGGAAGTCGATGACGGATAGGCCGGTGTGATAACCAGGGTCGAGATCAGGGGTTGCCGGGACGGTTCTGATGGGTTTTCCCGCCTGGTCCAAGGTCTGGTAAGCCATCATGTGAACCGCCGGTCTGACGTAGCGTGAGAGGAAGGTGTTGCTGCAATCGCGGGCGATTTCCCGGCAGGCCTGCCGGGTGGGTTCATTAACGCACGCATTGTGAACCAGCATGGCGGCGCGGAGGCTTTCGGGAAGGTTCCACCATGGCATATCGGCATTGTAGGGTTGGCGGGTCTTGAGGTTAATCGACTTATAGATGCCCCCGATGGGGTTGCGGCCGGTTTTGAAAACATGCTGGAGAATGAGGGGAAGCAAGTGGTCAAAATTGGCAATAGCAGAACGTTGTTCGCCGGATAGATCCGTCCGGTGGCGGATGGTGTTCAGGAACTTCATGCCCAGTCCGACGAACTCGAGGCCATGGCCGGGGTCGCAGAGGATGTTCCCTTCGTGCAGGAAGGGGCGACCTTGCGGATCAATGAATTCGACGAAGTCCCATGCTTCGAGGCCATTGAAGCGTCCGTTGATGTTGATGTAATTGTCGAGAATATGCTGCATGAAACGAAGGCCGCCGTTGACATAGTCGTGGTGGGGATAAATCGAAGCGAAGAGCGCGAAGCTGCCGAGGGAGATCATGCGAATGCCGTGCGAACGGCGACCGGGCACCGGGGCGACGGGATTGCGTGGATCAAACGGTTGCTGGTCTGAATCTGCGCGGTTGGCTTCCACGTTATGCACCCAGGCGGCAAAATACCGCTGTGCCTCCGCCGCGAGTTTGGCGTCCCTGAGCATGTTGGCGGCGGCGGCCACTGCTTTGACATGGAACATGTCACTGGTGTTCGAGCGGCCATGGGGAGGGGTGAAGGGTTGGCGCTTTCCATCCGGGGTTAGTGTGAAGCCTGTGCCGTCGGGTGTGAACCAGAAGAAGAGGCTGCCGCCATTCCGGTTTCGGATGGTCTCCAGTTTGCTGATGACGCCGGAGATAATCGGAGTGATTTGTTCGGTATAGTAACGCTTGCGTTCTGCAGACAAGGTGGGATCGGTCTGAATCCATTGCAGGTGTCCGCAAAGGGCTTCCACTCCGCGGCTTTGAATCCAGGCATAGACGGTTTCGCGTCCAAAGATATCCGTATCGCCTATTTTCCGGGAAAGAGGGCCGCCCGAGAAGATGTCGATTTTCGTGTCAATAAATCCGTAGGCGGGGTCGAACCGCTCGATCATGGCATCGATGACCGTCAGGAGCATGTGTCGATAAACCGGGGAAAGGCGGCGTAATTCCTGCAAGTCTGCCTGCTGAAGAAGGAGGGGGAAGGCTAACATCTCGTTCATCTGCATTCTTTCATGATCCCATGATCTCGTGATGCCCAAAAGTGTTGCAGGAGAATAGGAGGGTGCCCTATTGTGTTCAAGGCATTTGTTCGACAGTCAGAACATAAGGCAAGGATTTGGCACGAAGGCGTGAAAATGACGAACGCGGCGTGTGATAGAGGCTACAACCATGGAGGGAATGCCCGTGAAGATTTTTCTCGCGGAGCGTGAGGTGGATGTTGAGAGTGGGTTGACCTTGTTTTCGTTAAGAGCGAGGTTCAAGCCGGGGGCGGATGTGATGGTTTATAATGGAGCGCCTTCGCCGCTGGATCGGGAGTTGAAGGATGGGGACCGGGTCGTGCTTATCCGGCGGGGGGAGACTCCGTCCGCTGCTGAATTGGAAGCGTTAATGATGGCGCGCCATACGCCAGGGGTGCACGCAAAGGTTAAGGCGGCTACGGTTGGAATTGCGGGATTGGGCGGGCTGGGGTCGGCTGTTGCCGTGGCACTGGCGCGGACCGGGGTGGGGTGTCTTGTACTGGCTGATTTTGATGTGGTGGAACCATCGAACCTGAATCGTCAGCAATACTTTGTGGACCAGCTCGGGATGTACAAGAGTGAGGCGATGGCGGTGAATCTGGCGCGGATCAATCCGTATGTCCGGACCCTTGTCCATGCGGTGAAGCTTACGCCACAGAATATACCCGCTGTGTATGGCAAGGTGGATATCATGGTAGAGGCGTTTGATGCGGCCGATATGAAGGCAATGCTGTTGGGGAGTTTTGGGAGTACGTTCCCGGAGAAACCGATTATCATGGCATCGGGATTGGCGGGGTACGGACCGGGCGGGACGGTGGGGATAAGGAAGCTGGGGGGCCATGTCTATGTGGTTGGCGATTTGGAGAGCGATGCGAAGCCCGGGCGCGGTTTGATGGCGCCGCGGGTGGGGATTGCGGCCCATATGCAGGCTAATGCGGTGTTGCGGTTGCTATTAGGTGAAGAGCCGGGGTGATCCGCCTGCTGGAGGATACGGGCGGCAGAGTTAGGGGCAGGTGATCGTAGAATACAGATGTTGGAAAGTGTTCGGTAAATGATTCAAGGAACGACACCAATGAATTCAAAAGAACTTTATCATGAGTACATGATCACCTCCATGGTCGCTGGATTCGAGCCGGTTGACGTTGAGCGGGCGGCGGGTTGCACCATGACGGACAAGTCCGGTCAAAACTATCTTGATTGTTTTAGCGGTATTGCCGTGACCAATGCGGGCCATGGTCATCCCCGGATCATTGCGGCGGCCAAAGCTCAAATGGACAAACTGGTCCATTGCTGTACCTATGTCTATTACAATCCGGTTGCCGCTGAACTGGCCAAGCGGTTGGCGGAAGTGACCCCGGGCCGTCTGCAGAAGAGCTTCTTTGGTAGCGGTGGTGCGGAGGCCATAGAGGGAGCCATGCGCATTGCGAAGCAGTTTACGAAGTGCAAGGAACTGGTTTGCCTGACGATGGGTTTCCATGGGCGAAGTGTGGGGACCCTGTCCATTACCGGCAACCGTGGTTGCAAGAAAGGGGCTGGGCCCTACCAGTCTGGGATTGCCTTCTCTCCAGCGCCGTATTGCTATCGATGTCCGTTCAAGCTGAAGTATCCGTCCTGCGGCTGCGCCTGTGCGGAGTTCATGGATCATGTGCTCAAGTACCAGACGTCAGGCGATGTGGCCGCGTTTATTGCAGAGCCGGTCATGGGTGAAGGCGGGATCCTGGTGCCGCCACCGGAATACCTAAAGGTGGCGACGGATCACATTCGAAAGGAGGGAGCGTTATATATTGCCGATGAAGTTCAGTGCGGATATGGGCGCACCGGCAAACTCTTTGCCGTCGAGCATTTCGGGGTGGAGCCGGATATCATGTGCATGGCCAAGGGCATTGCCAGCGGTTTTCCTCTGAGCGCCTTTATTGTGCGTTCGGAGATTGCCAATGCCTTTACGCCGGGCGACCATCTTTCGACTTTTGGTGGCAATCCGGTCAGTTGTGCGGCGGGTATCGCCACTCTGGATGTGATGCGCGATGAAGAGCTGCCGGGAGCGGCGGCGATTCGCGGTGCGCAATTCATGGCGCGCCTGCGTGCGTTCCAGGAGAAATGTCCGATGGTGGGTGATGTGCGCGGGTTGGGCCTTATGATTGGTGTTGAGCTTGTGAAGGATGTGGCCAAGACACCGGCTGCAGCCGAGGCAAAACGTGTTCGCGAGTTATGTCGCGAGGCGGGCGTTTTGGTTGGGGTGGGTGGTGTTATGGGTAATGTGATCCGCATTCAACCACCGCTTGTGATAACGGCGGCGGAAGTTGACCGCGCGTGCGACGTCTTGGAGAACGTCATTCGTCAGGTGACTTTTTCCTGAGGTGGATTATGATGCCCGGAAGACTATCAAGGAGGAATGTTGTGAAAGAGACGACATGTGTTGAGGGAATTTTGAGGGACAGTGCGCGGACGATTGAAGGATTACTGCCGTTGGCGGACCGGATTGCAGGCATCGGGGCGGAATTGGTTGCGGCACTCAAAAAGGGCAACAAGATCTTGACCGCAGGTAATGGGGGGAGCGCAGCGGAAGCGCTGCACATGTCCGAGGAATTAGTGGGTCGGTTCCGGGGTAATCGTCCATCGTTGCCAGCCGTGTCGCTGGTGGCGGATCCGACGGTGTTGACCTGCATTGGCAATGATTTCGGGTTTGATGAGATTTTTTGTCGACAGATTGAGGGGTTAGCCAGACCCGGTGATGTGCTGGTGCTGTTCAGCACCAGTGGTGCCGCTGCTAATCTTGAGCGGGCATTGGAGGCCGCTCAGCAGCGCGGGGTCAGGACATTGTGTTTGCTGGGCCGTGATGGAGGCAGGCTGGCTGGTAAAGGGACGTGGGAGGTTATCGTTCCGGGAACGGCGACCGAACGGATTCAGGAAGCGCATCAGGTGCTTCTGCATATATTCCTTGAGATTGTGGAGCGGGCGTTTCCTGTGGTGAGGCAGGCTGGGAAGTCACCCGCATCCTAACCCCTGATTTTCAAGTCTCGCTTATCTTGACCCCTTGTTCGGAAAGCAGTATAGTAACTGAGTAAGAGAGGGGTAACGATGGGCCGGGGGTTAAGCCTGCGGACGCGTTATCTGAAACTGGGGTACAGGGCGTTCCAAGTGGAACCAAAGGGCCTCGGACAGGGCGAATATGGAAACCGTTCAGCTAGGTTTGGTGAATATGATCCTGTTGGCAATACTGCTGGGTGCGGTGATGACGACAGGCTTGAAAATGGTGAGGTTCGGTCGGGGAATGGTGGAACTGATTCCGAGGTGGATCAGTGGGATTGCCACGGAGAGGCGGGAGGTTGTTGATCCTGCCGGTGGTGATTGGAGAGTGTGCGTTGCCGAGCCTTTGAGAACGGTGTTCTTTGACAAAGAGGTTTCATTTCCCGCGAGACGGGTTTTGTACCCTGCCTTGTTCGTGTATGGGCCGACATCTCTAGCCCGATAAGTACAGAAATGGGAGTTCGAATGGCGCGGTGCCTTCATGCCTGAGAATTCAGGATCAGGAATCCGCGGACTAGAGTTCCCACCTCATCAGTGAGGTATAGAGATCTGTGCCCCTGCGACTATGGCGGGGTACTTTTTTTTAGGGTTGAACGGGAATGGATCTCTTTACGAAGAACAGTGAGGAATCGATAAGGCGTCCACAGCCGCTGGCGGCACGGATGCGGCCGCGCGATCTGGATGAGATAGCGGGGCAGGATCACATCCTGGGGCCCGGAAAACTGCTTCGAAGGGCCATTGAGGCCGACCGGTTGGGAAGTATTATCCTGTACGGGCCACCGGGCTGCGGGAAAACCTCCATAGCCGAAGCCATTGCGGCTGCCACACGGCGACGATTCGAGCGGACCAGTGGTGTACTGGCGAACGTGGCGACGTTGCGTGCCCTGCTGACGGCGGCGAAACAAAGGCAAACTTCCGAGGGTATAGAGACCATCCTGTTCATTGATGAGATCCATCATTTCAATAAATCGCAACAGGATATCCTGTTGCCACATGTCGAGGATGGGTCGGTGACGCTGATTGGGGCCACAACCCATAACCCTTTCTTTTTTATCAACAGTCCCCTGACCTCGCGGTCACAGGTATTCCAGTTGAATCCCATTTCCGAGGCGGCGATTGCCCGGTTACTCAGGCGGGCATTGACCGATGAGCGTGGATTGGCCAACTACCGTGTGGATCTGGAGGAGCCTGCAGTGCTGCATCTGGCATCCGTCTGCGAAGGGGATGCGAGGCGTGCGCTCAACGCTCTTGAAATTGCCGTTTTGACAACGGCGCCGGGCGTGGATGGGCGGATTTTGATTACGCGCGGCGTCATTGAGGAATCCGTGCAGAAGAAGGCGGTGGTGTATGACAATGATGAGGATCAGCACCATGACACGATCTCTGCGTTTATCAAGAGCGTGAGAGGGTCTGATGCGCATGCGGCGGTGTACTGGTTGGCCAAGATGCTCTATGCAGGGGAGGATCCGCGGTTTGTGGCGCGCCGATTGGTCATTCTGGCGTCCGAGGACATTGGTAATGCCGATCCGCGCGGGTTGAGCGTGGCCGTGGCGGCGATGGAGGCGGTTGAGTTTGTGGGGATGCCTGAGGCCCGGATTGTTTTAGCCCAGGCGACGACCTATCTGGCGACGGCCCCCAAGAGCAATGCTGCGTATTTGGCGGTGTCCAAGGCCTTGGAGGATGTGGAAAAGGGAAGGGTTTTGCCTGTGCCGATGCACTTGCGGGGGGCCGGCTACAAGGGGGCGGAGCGACTTGGTCACAAAGGATATCAGTATGCGCACGATTTTGAGGGGCATTTTGTGCCACAGGAGTATATGCCTACCTCGGCGGTATATTATGAGCCCACGAAGGAGGGGTATGAGGAGACTATTGGCAAGAGGATGGCGTATTGGGCGGAGTTGAGGCGCCAAGCGGCGGGAAAACCCCGGAGCGATGGGGGGGTGTGATGAGCATTGCGGAATCCAAGAAAGAGTTGAGGCGGGTCATGCAGGAGCAGAGGTTACAGCTGGATGCTGTCTATGCGCGTGGTGCCTCCGATCGAATTGTGGGGCGGGTGACGGGGTTGGCGGAATTCCGTGAGGCTCAGACGATCCTGTGTTATTTGTCGATGAAGCATGAAGTGGAGACGACGGGGATTATTGAGGTGGCGTGGCAGGCCGGGAAGCGATTGGCTGTGCCGGCGATTGATGGCGAAGGCGAGTACAGGCCCGCATGGCTGAGGGCGGAAACCGTTGTGGTGGAGAAGCGGTTCGGGGTCAGGGAGCCTGAGATTCCGGATTGGGCGAGCAATGGAAGCTTTGACTTGGCGATTCTTCCCGGTGTGGCGTTCTCGCCGGAGGGCGGGCGGCTGGGGCATGGGCGGGGATATATTGACCGTTTGCTTGCCCGATTGACGGCGGGGGTGGGGTGCAAGACGGGGATATGTTATCAGTGCCAATTGGCGGGAGAAGTGCCGATGGGTGAATGTGATGTGTTGATGGACATTGTGGTGACGGAGGATGCCGTGTACCGGACGGCGGAACGGCTTGGGATGGAACAGCAAAATGAAGCGGGTCGTTTGAGGCCCCATTAACAGGAGGCGGGATATGACATGGATAATGAACGCCATGACGGCGTTGGTGGCGGCGGGCGTTGGATACGGGCTCAGGGCCTGGTTAAGCGCGACGCGCCTGAAGCAGGCGGAACGCGAGTCGGGTCAGTTGATGAAGGAGGCGAAGAAAGAGTCGGAATCAATCGTCAAGGAGGCGCGGCTTCAGGCGAAGACGGAATTGTTAAAGTCGAGGGAAGAGTTTGATGTCTCGACGAAGGCGCGGCGCGAGGAACTTGCCGCGTTGGATAGCCGGGTGGCGCAACGCGAGTCGCATTTGGACCGTAAAGTGGCGATGTTGGAGAAGAAGGAACGCGGGTTGGAACAACGCGTGGCGGATGTGGAGAAGCAGTCGGCCGAGTATGAAAAAGCCCAAGCGGACCTCAAGCGGTTGATTGAGGAGGAAAAGATAAAGTTGCAGCGGGTGGCCGGTATGACGGAGGCCGAGGCGAGGCAAATGTTGATGGTGCGTATCGAGGGAGAGGTCCATTCCGAGATGAGCGGATTGATCCGGAGGCTTCAGGAGGAGGCCAAGGATACGGCGGAACGTGAGGCTACCCGGATTGTGTGCATGGCGGTTCAACGCTACGCGGCCAGTCATGCGTCCGAACTGATGACCAGCAGTGTGGCGCTGCCGAGCGATGACATGAAAGGCCGGATTATCGGGCGGGATGGGCGCAATATCCGGGCCATTGAGGCGGCGACAGGGGTGAACCTGTTGATTGACGATACGCCGGAGGCGGTGGTGATTTCCGGGTTTGATCCGGTGCGGCGCGAGATTGCGCGAATTGCCTTGGAGAGGCTCATTCTGGATGGGCGGATTCATCCGGCACGGATTGAGGAAGTGGTGGCCAAGGCCACGGAGGAGATGGGGGAACGTATCCGCCAGGCGGGGGAAGAGGCCGTGTATCTGGTGGGATTGCAGGGTTTTGATCCTGAATTGCTGCGATATCTTGGACGGTTGAAATTCCGCAGCAGCTATTCGCAGAATGTGCTGATGCATTCCATTGAGGTGGCGCAATTAATGGGAGTAATGGCGGCGGAATTGGATATGGATGTGTCGCTCGCTAAACGGATCGGGTTATTGCATGATCTTGGCAAGGCCTTGGATCATGACGTGGAGGGAAGTCACGCGGCGATTGGAGCCGATCTATTGAGGCGTCATGGCGAGACGTCGGTGGTGATTAATGCTGTGGCGGCACATCATGAAGAGACGCCGGCGGAGAGTATGTATGCGGTGCTGGCATCGGCGGCTGATGCCATTAGTGCCGCCAGGCCCGGGGCGAGGTCGGAAACGACGGAAATCTACATTAAGCGGTTGGAGAAACTGGAGGGGATTGCCAGTGGTTTCCCCGGTGTGGAGAGGAGTTATGCCATTCAGGCGGGGCGCGAAGTGCGTGTGGTTGTGCAACCGGAAAAGGTAAATGATCATGATGCGCTGATTATGGCGAGGAATATCTGCAAGAAGATTGAGAACGAATTGAAGTATCCCGGCCAGATCAGGGTTGTGGTGGTGCGGGAGACCCGGTGTATTGAATATGCGAAATAAGGCGGCATGATGAAGATACTGATGGTCGGGGATATTGTGGGTTCGCCGGGGCGGCGCATTTTTGCGCGGCTTGCCGGTCAGATGAAGCAACGCGGCGATGTGGATATGGTGGTGGCCAATGCCGAGAATTCGGCGGGGGGAAAGGGGATTACCCGAGTGATTGCCGAGGAGTTACTGGACGCCGGGGCGGATGTGTTGACCATGGGGGATCACACCTGGGACCAGAGGGAAATCGTGGCGTTGCTGAGTCATGAGCGACGGTTAATCCGGCCTGCGAACTTTGCGCCGGGATGTCCGGGGCGCGGGGTCGTGACGGTGGAGACGCCCAAGGGGCGCGTGACCGTGATGAATCTGGTTGGTCGGGTGTTTATGCCGCCGACGGATTGCCCGTTCCGGACAGTGGACGCCATTTTGGCCAAGGAGCCGACCCTGGGGAAGGTCATCCTTGTGGACATGCATGCCGAGGCCACATCCGAAAAGATTGCGATGGGGCGCTATCTGGATGGTCGTGTGACGGCTGTGGTGGGAACCCATACCCATGTTCAGACCTCGGATGAGACAATACTGCCAAAGAAGACGGCGTACCTGACTGATTTAGGGATGACGGGGCCGAAGGATTCATGCCTGGGGCGCGATCTGGAGTCGGTGATGTCGAAGTTCATGACCGGTATGCCATCCAAGTTTGATATTGCGGAGGGGAATATCGCCTTGGAGGGAGCGTTGATTGAGGCCGATGAGAAGACAGGGCGTGCAATACAGATTATTCGGGTGAGGGAATTGTTGGATTAAGGCGATGAACGAAGGCTTATTCCATAAGGGTCGTCCGGAGGTGCTCTCGGTTACCGAGTTGACCCGTATGATCCGTAACCTCATTGAAGGAAGTTTCAGGACAGTTTGGGTTGAAGGGGAATTGTCCAATGTCCGAAAACCGGCCTCGGGGCATTGCTATTTTACACTCAAGGATGAGAATGCCCAGATACGCGGGGTGGTCTGGCGAAGTGACAGGCGGGCCATGTCGGTTGAGCCACGGGATGGATTGCTGGTTCGTGCGTCGGGAACGCTGACGGTGTATGAACGCGACGGATCGTACCAGATGGTTGTGCGCGGGATGGAAGAGGGGGGCAAGGGTTCGTTGCAGGCGGCCTTTGAGGCGTTAAAGAAGAAGTTGGCCGAGGAGGGGTTGTTTGAGGCGGCGCGCAAGCGGGCGTTGCCGTTGTTGCCCCGAACCATTGGTATTGTGACGTCGCCAACGGGAGCGGCCATCCGCGACATCCTGAATATTCTCAAGCGGCGGTTTCCGAATTTACATGTGGTGTTGGCTCCGGCACGAGTGCAGGGGGACGGGGCCGCCGCGGAGGTGGCAGCGGCCATTGAACTATTGGATAGCCGGGGGGATATTGACGTGATGATTGTCGGACGGGGCGGGGGAAGTCTCGAGGATTTATGGTGCTTTAATGAGGAGATTGTGGCGCGGGCGATAGCCGCTTCGCGGGTTCCCGTGATATCGGCGGTGGGGCATGAGACCGATTTCACGATCAGCGACTTTGTGGCTGATTTACGGGCGCCGACGCCGTCGGCGGCGGCGGAACTGGTAGTGGGGCGGAAAGAGGAGTTTCTCGAGGGATTGGCGCATCAATCGGTGGCGATGACGCGTCTTTTGAAGCATGCCGTGTTGGCGGCAAGGAGCCGGTTTGCGGCGGCGGCGAACAGTTATGTCTTTCGCGAGCCAGGTAATGCCGCCAAGGTGTACCGCCAGCGAATTGTCCGTTTGGCGGAACAGTCCCGTCACTTGTTGGAGCGGCGTTTCCATGACCGTCAACAACGAGCGGATGATCTCGCCGTGAGATTGTGCCATGTGTTGAAGCTGGAGTTTGGTCGGAAGTCAGGCGAGTTAAGGGTGTTGGAGCGGCAATTATCGGCGTTTAATCCGTTGGGGGTGTTGAAGCGCGGGTACAGCATTACGGTGACGCAGGAGGGCAAGGTGGTGCGTTCGCCACAGGATGTGAAGCTTGGGGTGCGTATTGAGACGCAGGTGAGTCAGGGGCGGTTTGAATCGCAGGTGACTAAGGTGGCGGGGGGATAAGACTGTTTCCGCCTTTAGCGGAAGGCGATTAGGCGGTTAGCGGAACGCGGACAATCAATTTGCGTTCTTCTGGATACTACGGGAGTGAAAACATGAGTAAGAAAAAAACAGAGAGTCAGGATGCTGGCAAGGGAGAGGTGCCGGGTTTTGAGGAAGCGCTGGAGCGGTTGGAGACGATTGTGCGCGAAATGGAGAGCGGGGAGTTAAGTCTGGAGACCATGATGGCCAGGTTTGAAGAGGGGCAGAAGCTGGTGAAGTTGTGTGGAGAGACGCTAGGTCAGGTGGAGCGGCGAATAGAGATTCTGGTCAAGGAAGGCGACAAGGTTGTGGCCAAGCCGTTCGAGTCCGTGCGAGGCCTTGCGGAGCCGGAAGAAGAAGGCGATGCGGATACGGGTAGTGGTCTGCCGTTTTGATGTTCGGCCAATACGGTCTTGCGAGTGAGGCAGGAGCGGTGGTTCAGAAGGGTGCTGGTGGTTCATATGATGCGTGATGATCAGCAATTGCCGGTGCTTGAGGTGAAGGACTTGCATGTTACGTTCCGCAGCATGGAAGGGGATGTGCGCGCGGTTGATGGGATCAGTTTCAGTATTTGCGAAAATGAGACGGTGGCGCTGGTCGGGGAGAGTGGGTGCGGGAAAAGCGTGGCTTCGTTGGCATTGGCGCGACTTGTTTCCGGGGCGGGGCACGCGATTAGGGGGTCGATCCGGTTGGGCGATTATGATGTGATGACCATGCCCGAGCGCGACTTGCGGGGGCTCCGGGGTTCCATGATTTCGTATGTATTCCAGGATGCGACCTCGGCGTTGAATCCGGTTCAGACGGTGGGGGCCCAGATTGCAGAGGCGATCCGCCTGCACCGGAAGGTGCCGGATGTGATGGTGGAGGTGGTTCGGTTAATGACTTTAGTCGGGTTGCCTCAGGCGGAGACGAGACATCGTGATTATCCGCATCAATTCAGTGGCGGGATGCAGCAGCGGGTGATGATGGCGATGGCCCTGGCCTGCCATCCGAAGGTATTGATTGCTGATGAGCCCACCACGGCGCTGGATGTGACGATTCAGGCTCAAATCTTCCGGTTATTGAGGCGGCTTCGAGGTGAGTTGCGGATGGCTGTGTTGCTGATCACGCATAATCTTGGACTGGTGGCGGAGAATGCGGACCGGGTTCATGTGATGTATGCGGGGCGATTGATGGAGACGGGGACAACCGCTGATGTGTTGCGTCGCGGGAGGCATCCTTATACAAGAGGGTTGCTGAAGGCGGTGCCGCGGTTGATGGGGGCGGCGGAGCGGATGACGGGTATTCGGGGTAATGTGCCTCATCCGGCGCGTTTGCCGACAGGGTGCAGGTTCCATCCCCGGTGTGATTTTGCAGATGAGAAATGCCGGACTGAAGAGCCGGAGATGTTGACGGTTGCGGAAGGACATGGCGTGCGATGTCATTATTGGAAGCCAATGGAATAACCGTTCGCTTTACGGCGAAAGATATGGCTGGGCGCAAGTCCTCCTGGGCGGCTGTCAGTGATGTGGCCGTTGCTCTCGGGAAGGGTGAGCGGCTTGGTATTGTGGGCGAGAGCGGCTCAGGCAAGACAACGCTGGCCAAGGCGTTGCTGGCGCTTGAGCCGTTGGCGGCGGGACAGGTTTACTTCGACTCGGAATCCGTTGGTGATATGAAGAGTGCTCGGTTGACGGCATTCCGGCGGCGGGCGCAGATGATTTTTCAGGATCCGATGGGGTCGTTGAATCCACGGATGACGGTGGGGGCAGCCATTGCGGAAGTGTTGGAGGTGCATTGTCTGGTGCCGCGACGCGAGATTAGCCGGCGTGTGGATGAACTGCTGGTGGTGGTGGGATTGGATTCTGCCTATGCCCGGCGGTATCCGCACGAATTCAGCGGCGGACAACGTCAGCGTGTGGGGATAGCGAGGGCGTTGGCATTGAATCCGGAGTTGCTCGTGGCGGATGAACCGGTCTCGGCGCTGGATGTTTCTGTTCAGGCCCAGATCCTTAATTTGCTTAAGGATCTAAGCATCGCGCGGGGGATGGCATGCCTGCTGATCGCGCATGATTTGGCGGTGGTGCGGTATGTTTGTGATCGGGTGATGGTGATGTATAAGGGGCGTGTGGTGGAGGAGGGGGCGGTAGAGGCGGTGTTTGCGGCCCCCAAGCATCCGTATACAAGATTATTGCGTGATAGCGTGCCGGATCCTGATAAGATTCAGGATATTGTGGGTTCTGGAGGTGTGCGGGAGAACGGGGCGGGGATAACGGCGGCCGGCGAGGGGTGCGGGTTTGCAGATCGTTGTTCACTGGCGACGGGGCGGTGTGGTAGAGAGCGGCCAGTGCTGGCGGATGTTGAGTCGGGGTGGCGCGTGGCTTGTCATGTGATTTGATAGTGGGAGTAATGTATGGCTGGGGGATATATAACAACTGAAAAGCGGCAGGCCCTGATGGATCGCATGGTGCGGCTTGGTATTCGCGAACAGGATTTAGCCGAGAAGTTCATTTTGGGGGCTGGCAGCGGCGGGCAGAAGTTGAATAAAACGTCATCCTGCGTTTATTTGAGGCATGGACCGAGCGGTATTGAGGTGAAGTGCCAGCAGGAGCGGTCACGGGAACTCAACCGGTATATGGCACGGCGCGAGTTGTGCGAGCGACTTGAAGAGCGGGTGCAGGGGGCGAGGAGCAAGCGACAACAGGAGGCTGAGAAGGTGCGGCGGCAGAAGCGGCGTCGTTCGCGCCGGCAAAAAGAGCGTATGTTGGATGCGAAGCGGCATCATGGTGAAAAGAAAGCAGGGAGGCGTTCCATTGGACTTGACTCATAATTATGCAGGCGGGATCAAGGGGTTGTTGACGCGTTGGCTGGTACTGACGCTGGCTGTCTGGGTGGCCGCGAGTGTGATTCCAGGGGTGGATTATGACAGTTGGGGCAGTTTGTTGCTGGCGGCGCTAGTGCTTGGATTATTGAACAGTTTTGTCAAGCCGGTGTTGGTCGTCTTGTCCCTTCCGTTTGTCATGCTGACCCTGGGGTTGTTTGTATTGATTATCAATGCGCTGGTATTGCTCTTGGCGGCGAAACTGGTGGAGGGATTTCATGTATCCGGATTCTGGTCCGCGATGGGGGCGGCATTGATTGTCAGCTTGGTGAGCATGTTTTTTGGAGGTAAACGTGCCGAGCCTCGACGATGGTCGCATGTTGAGCGTCCGATAAAGTCAAGGACGCCGCCACCCGGCAAGGGTCCGATTATTGATCTATGACCAGGTTTGAAAAAAAATATGCGGGTGATGATGTTTTGTGGTTGAAATTCACGGCGCAATCAGACAGTATGCGAATCCTTTTTGGGGGCGTAGCTCAATTGGTTAGAGTCCCAGACTGTCGATCTGGTTGTTGCGGGTTCGAGTCCCGTCGCTCCCGCCACTTTCGTGGCATGCTTAAGGACCGAAAGCCCCGGGCTCCCAATATATCAGTGAATCCCTGATTGATATTCGGGTTTTACCTGATTGCAGCGTTTCGGCGGTATGGCAAAATCATTCTGTTTGTTTTGTCAATGAATGGAGTTGTCATGGCGCTTTCCTACACAATATTGCCACGGGAAAACCAGATACGCATCGTTGGTGTTGGAAGGCTAACGACTGATGACTGCATTGGCATGATCCGTCGAGTGATGTCTGATCCCCTCTGTAATTTTGAAGCCTCGGCCCTTGTCGATCTACGCGCGGCGACCTATGAGCCACAGGACATGGTGGATGTCATTCGCATTGCGACAACATTAGAGGGGTTTCATGCCATGCTGGGGAGTAATATCGCGATTGTTGCCCGGCGATCGACAATCTTTTTTGCCGAGATATTCTCGGCCCACGTCAGGACCGCCGCGAATGTTGCCATCAAGGTCTTTGTGGAGATTTCTGCTGCTGAGGCGTTTTGCTCGGAGCACTGTTTGATGGCGCGATGACCCGATCATCAGGGCGTTCTCATTGTTGCCTGTTATCATGTTGAATCCCCATCCCGCCGTTTGCATTTCCCGTAAGGGTACGGTATGCTCCCACGAAATCCTGTTTAGGCAAAGGAGTTCCGTTAGCACTGCGGCTACTACAACTTATGGAAGTTTCCGGACGACAGCGAAAACCTGACTACGGTAAGGACATGAACACCTACCGACGGCTTCTTTTTTTTACCCGACCCTATCGTGGCCGACTGGTCATTGGACTTGCATTTGGCGGAGTGTTTGCGATTGCCAATGCGGGAATACTGGCATTTCTCAAGCAGGGATTGCCTAAGTTTTACGATGAAACTGCTTCCATGGAGGTTGTTATCCTTACGGCGCTGATGCTGCCATTGGTGGGGATTATTCGCGGGATGGCGGGCTACCTGAGCCAGTATCAGATCCGTTGGGTAGGGTCGCGAGTGGTGATGGATTTGCGAAACGCAATGTTTCGGCGGCTCAACGAGTTGTCGCTTTCCTATTTTGTCACGAGTCGGACCGGGGAATTGATATCGAGGACGACGAACGACACGATGGCGGCGGAGAATGCGGTGTCGGTGGTGGTTGAAGATATCGCCAAGCAGCCATTGACGCTGATCGGAGCAGTGGGGTGGTTGATTTGGATCGATCCCTGGCTGGCCCTGATCAGTTTGGTGTTATTTCCTGTTTGTATTCTTCCGGTGGCGTTATTCGGGAAGCGCGTGCGGCGTTTTACACGAGAGGCCCAGAAGCGGATTGCGGATTTGGTCAGTGTGCTTCAGGAGATGATCACGGGAGTGCGGGTGGTCAAGGCGTTTGGGATGGAGGAGTTTGAGACCCGGCGATTTGGCGAGCAGAACATGGCATTTTTCCGGCGGGTGATCAAGGTGGCGAGGGCTAATTCAGCGGTTGAGCCGATTATTGTGCTTATTTCCACGATTGGCGTCAGTCTGGTCTTGATCTATGTCTGGATGCGGCATATGCCGTTCACGGATTTTATGACCTATGCCGGGGCCTTGTTCATGATGTATGAACCGGTGAAGAAGATTAGTCGCATGCATCTGCAGATTCAACAGGCGGTGTCGGCGGCGGACCGGATATTTGAGGTGTTGGATGCGCCGGTGGATGTGCAGGACATGGCCGGGGCGGTAGTGGCGCCAGCGACGGTTGAGCGGGTTCAGTTTGAAGACGTGGTGTTCTCCTACGGTGATCGTCTGATCCTGGATGGTGTCTCGCTGGAGGTGAAAGCAGGGCAGCGTATTGCCATTGTTGGCGGGTCGGGGGCTGGCAAGACTACCATGGTCAACCTATTGCCGAGGTTTTACGATGTGACAGGCGGGCGGGTATTGATCAATGGGCGTGACACGCGTGAATACACGTTGAAGTCGTTGAGGGGATTGATGGGGATTGTGACGCAGGATACGATCCTGTTTAACGATACCATTGCCAACAACATCAGCTACGGATCACGGGAGGCTAATCGGGATGAGATTGTGGCGGCGGCGAAGCGGGCCAATGCGCATGAATTTATCATGGAGCAGCCGGAACAGTACGAGACGATGATTGGTGATCTTGGAGTGCGGCTATCCGGTGGGCAGAAGCAACGATTGGCGATTGCCAGGGCGATTTTGAGGAATCCGCCGGTGATGATTCTTGATGAGGCCACGAGCGCATTAGATACGGAATCGGAGCGGTTGGTTCAGGCGGCGCTACAAGAGTTGATGTCGGGTCGGACGGTGTTTGCGATTGCCCACCGGTTGTCGACGATTGCCACGTGCGACCGGATTATTGTGCTTGAGGCGGGGAGGATCAAGGAGCAGGGGACCCATGATGAATTGCTTGCCGCCGACGGGTTATACAAGCGCCTCTATGACATGCAGTTCGTGGACTAAAAAATAGCGTGAATGAGGGGTGGATCTTGTGTTAATTAGTTCTTTTTCCGGCGTCCGCCCACAGGTTGTCGGGGGGTGTCGGATCGTGTCGAGGCTGGATAACAGGGGATAAATGACCATGAAGGACATTGCTGTTAACGACGTGAGGAACTTTGTGTTGATGGGACACACGGGAAGCGGCAAGACCACGCTTGCCGACGCCATGCTGTTCAAGATGGGGATGACGGATCGAATGGGGCTGGTGGACCAGGGATCGAGCCTGGGCGATTACACGGATGAAGAGAAAGCCCGCAAGACCACGATTTACGCGAAATCATTCACCGGTTTCTATAAGACCTCCGACGGTCGCAAGATGGATGTTGTTTTTTGTGATACCCCTGGATATGCCGATTTTTCGGGACAAGTGATTCAGGCGAGTCGTATTGCCAGTGCGGCGTTGATTACGATTGATGCGTTGGCTGGAATTCAGGTGGGGACGACGCGGGCATGGAAACAAGCTGAGGCGATGGACTTGCCTTGCATGGTGGTGATTACCGGGTTGGATCGTGAGAATGCCTCCTATGAGAAGGTGCTGGGTGAAATTCAGGCCGCATGGGGGAGTCGATGTGAGCCCATGGTGATCCCGTTGCCTGGCGCCAGCGGCATGGTGGATGTGCTGGCCAGTGCGGAGGCTCCGGAATCGGTGAGGGACCTTGTCAAGGACTCGAAAGGCGTTCTGGTGGAGTTGGCGGCAGAGACTAACGATACCCTGATCGAGAAGTATTTGGCGGGTGAAAGTCTGAGCCCTGTGGAGATTTCTGATGGGTTGAGGGTCGCGGTGCTTAACCGTAAACTGATTCCGGTGTATGCATGTGCGGCGGTGAAAAACATCGGGGTACCCGAGGTCATGGATGGTGTGTCGAGGTTGTTGCCGTCACCGATGGATCGCCCCATGAAGGATGCGGAGGGCAAGGCCATTAATCCATCGACCAAGGCGCCGTTTGTGGGGTTTGTCTGGCGTACGGTTAATGATCCCTTTATCGGGCAGATGAGTTTTATATATGTTTGCGGCGGAACGTTGAAGGCTGACTTGGACATTGTGAATGTCAACAAGGATCAGAAAGAGCGTGTGGCGCAGTTTTCGATTGTGAACGGCAAGAAGCAGGTGCCGGTTGAAGAGGCCGAGGCTGGTGACATTGTGGCGGTGGCGAAGCTGAAAGTGACGGGGCTAGGGGATGTGCTGTGCCAGAACGGCACCAAGGTGCTGTTGGCGCCATATCGCTTTCCAAACCCGGTGATGTGGTATGCCGTGACGGCCAAGACGCAGGGAGATGAGGATAAGATCGGGACGGCATTGCACCGGATGGCGGACGAGGATCCCACGATCAAGGTTGAGCGTAATGTGGATACGCATGAGACGATTGTATCGGGTATGGGTGATACACACCTGGCGGTGGCGGTGGAGCACATGAAACGGCGGAGTGGTGTGGATGTGACGCTTAGCACTCCGAAGGTGCCCTACAAGGAAACGGTGACAGGGCGTGGGGAGGGTCACTACAAGCACAAGAAGCAATCCGGCGGTCGTGGGCAATTTGGCGAAGTCTATTTGCGAGTGCAACCTCTTCCTGAGAATGACAAGGAGTGGTTTGAGGACGCGATTGTGGGTGGAGCAATTCCCCATAACTTTGTGCCGGCAGTGCAGAAGGGAGTGGTGGAGGGAATGTTGCGCGGTTCTGTGGCTGGATTTCCCGTGGTTGGCGTTAAATCAACCGTGTATGACGGATCATATCACGATGTGGACTCCTCTGAAATTGCCTTCAAGATTGCCGGGGGTCGGGCTTTTAAGGATGCGATGAGCAAGGCCAGGCCGGTATTGCTGGAGCCGATCATGCAGGTCAAGGTGACAATTCCCGAGCACTTTATGGGTGATGTTAATGGCGATATGAGCCATCGGCGCGGTCGGATCGTGGGGATGGAAGTGGCGGATGGCATGCAGTTGATTACGGCGGAGGTGCCGCAGGCGGAATTGTTCACCTATTGTGCCGAGTTGCGTAGTATGACAGGCGGACGGGGTTCCTTTGAAATGGCGTTTCTCCGATATGATGTGGTGCCGAGCAATGTGGCCCAGAAGGTGATTGCGGCGGCCGAGAAGGTCAAAGAAGAGGAGGAATGATCCGGGCGGTGAGTGCGAATCGGTTGACATCCGTGCCGGGACAGTGTTTCCTGTGCCCTCGGAAATGCGGGGTTGACCGTTGGGCAGGGGGGGGTGGGTATTGCAGGGCAGGGACGAAGGTGCAGATTTTTCGACATGGGTTGCATCATGGCGAAGAGCCACCAGTATCCGGGACGCGTGGATCCGGGACGGTATTTTTCAGCCGGTGCACGTTGAGGTGTATTTTTTGTCAGAATCACCCGTGGAGCCAGAGCGGGGAAGGCCGGGAATACGAGGTGTCGGGGCTGGCCGATGTTTTTGTCTCGTTGGCGGAAGCCGGGGCGCATAATTGGAATTGGGTGAGCCCGACTCCATGGTTGCCGTGGATTGTTGAAGCGTTGGATATGGCGGTGGCGCGGGGAGTGGAGTTGCCGGTGGTGTATAACACCAGCGGATTTGAGAATGTGGATGTTTTAAGAATGTTGGATGGTCGCGTGGCGGTGTATTTGACTGACCTGCGGTATTCGCGGCCGGAGACGGCGGAGGCAGGGTCCGGGAGTGCAGGCTATGTGGAGGCGTCGCGTGCGGCGCTGGAAGAGATGTGGAGGCAGGTGGGGCCCCTGGTGATGGATGGTGAGGGGATTGCACAGCGAGGAACGATATGCCGTTTGCTGGTGCTGCCTGGGTTTGAGGACGAAGCGGTGGCCAATTTGGAATGGATGGCAGCGACCGTGGGGACGGAGATATCCGTGAGTGTGATGTCGCAGTATACGCCAACGTTTCGGGCGGTGGGGGTGGAGCCATGGGGACGGCGCCCGACAGCGGGCGAATATGAACGGGTAGTTGAGGCGGTGGATCGGCTTGGTTTTGCGCAAGGATGGGTACAGGATTACGATACCCCGGCGGCAGATGAATTGGTTGGATTTAATATGAATCCGGTGTGAGCGGATTCAATAGCAGCATAACAAGGAAAGCGAGGAGTAGGGATGAGTGGTCATAGTAAGTGGAAAACGATTCAGCATAAGAAGGGCGCGGCTGACGCCAAGCGCGGCAAGATTTTCAGCAAGATGGCCAAGGAATTGATGGTCGTGGCCAAGGCGGGTGGCGGGAATCCTGACACCAACACAGCGTTGCGGACGATGATCCAACGGTGCAAAGCCGTAAGTATGCCTAATGAAAACATTGACCGTGCCATCAAGAAGGGTACGGGAGAATTGGCGGCGGACATCATGGAGGAAATCTCCTATGAAGGGTTTGCTGCCGGTGGTGTTGGAGTGGTGGTCAAGGTGTTGACGGACAACAAGAATCGCGCGGCGGCGGAAATCCGTCATATTTTCAGCAAGCATGGGTCCAGTTTCGCGGCCCAGGGTGCGGTGTCGCGCGGGTTTCGGCGGCGTGGTCAGATTTTTGTGGATGCCGCTGCCGTGGATGAAGAGAAATTAATGGATATCGTGCTTACGGCGGGTGCGGAGGATATGCAGCATGATGGCGAGCAGTTTGAGGTCCTGACTGATCCGGCGGCGTTTCCGGCGGTGATGGAGGCATTGGAAAAGGCTGGCATCAAGGCTTCAACAGAGTCGGAAGTTCGGCTTGTGCCGGACACCTACGCACCGGTGACAGACAAGGCGAATGCCAAGGCGGTCATGAAGTTTGTGGAAACGCTTGAGGACAACGATGATGTCCAGAACGTTTACACGAACATGGATGTGGATGATGCGGTGTTAACGGCCATGGAGGGCGACAAGGATTGACCTTGGCGCCCTGATAACCCCGCCGTGAGGTGGATAGATGCGCGTGCTGGGGATCGATACATCGTTACGATCGACAGGGGTCGGTGTTGTGGATGCCGCCGGAAGCCGTTTATCGGCTGTTGAATTCGGGCGGATTCATAATGCCGACCATCTTCTTTTATCGGAGTGTCTGCGCCGGGTCGGGGGTGGCATCCGGGAACTGATTGAACGCACCCGCCCGGAAATTGCGGCGATTGAGGATATTTTTTTCTGCAAGAACGTCAAGACCGCCATGATACTGGGTGAAGCACGCGGGGTTGTGATTGCGGCATGTGCCGGGGCAGGACTTCCCGTCTATGAGTATGCGCCCCGGAGAGTGAAGCAGGCATTGGTGGGGCATGGGGCGGCTGACAAGTCCCAGGTCAGGCGGATGGTCATGACCCTGTTGAACCTGACGGATGAGCCGCAGGAAGATGCGGGAGACGCGTTGGCGATAGCCATTTGTCATTTGCACAGCATGTCGCCGGTGCCGGAGTTGGCGCCGAAACCGATATAGAGGAAGACGGTATGATCACGTTTCTGGAAGGTATTATTGAAGAGAAGCAGCCGACCCATGCGGTGATGAACGTGGGTGGCGTTGGGTATGAAGTGATCATTCCCCTCAGCAGTTATGACCGGTTGCCGGCGACGGGCGAGCGATGCCGTCTGTTGACGCACGATCATGTCCGGGAAGATGTGCATCAATTGTTTGGATTCGTGATGCCTGAAGAGCGCCGCGTATTCCTGTTGTTGTTGAATGTTTCCGGAGTGGGGCCCAAGACGGCGTTGTCGGTATTGAGCGGCATGACTGTTCGAGAGCTAAAGGTGGCCATCACGAGTGGGGACGTCAAGCGGTTGAGTTCAATTTCAGGGATTGGGAAGAAGACGGCCGAGCGTATGGTTGTGGAGTTGAGGGATAAGTTTGGTGCCGGTGAAGTGATGGAAGCGGCCAGTTCTGGAAATGTGCCGCCGGAAGCTGAGATCAAGATGCGGGATGCTGTGTTGGCGTTAATTTCTCTTGGATACAAACGGTCGGAAGCTCAGGATATGGTCATTCGTGTGATGAGCGATGCGGCATTGCAGGGTGCGACGGTCGAGGATGTTGTGCGCAAGGCGTTGAGCCGGTGAGGGATGGGGAGAGGATTGCTCTGCCAGAGGTGGAACCGCTTGCGGTTGAGGATGGTGAATCGTTGTCGATGGTTGATGCAGGATTGAAAAATGAGTGAGCGATTGATAACCGATGGGTTGAACAAACCGGACAAGGAACTGGATATTCGTTTACGTCCGATGCAGTTTCGTGATTTTATCGGGCAGCGAAAGGCGCGGGAGCGGTTGGAATTGTTTGTTGAGGCCGCCAAGGGGAGGAAGGAAACCCTTGAGCATGTGTTGTTGTCAGGGCCACCGGGACTGGGTAAGACGACATTGGCTTATATTCTTTCGCACGCCATGGGGGGGAATATCAAGGTGACCTCCGGTCCGGTAATTGACAAACCCGGTGATCTGGCGGGGTTGCTGACCGGGATGGAAAAGGGCGATATCCTCTTTATTGATGAGATTCATCGAATGCAGAGGAGCGTGGAGGAGTACTTGTATTCCGCCATGGAGGATTTCGTCATTGATATCATGATTGATCAGGGGGCAAATGCCCGGTCAGTGAGGTTAAATTTACAGCCGTTTACATTGGTTGGTGCAACGACGCGGAGCGGGATGTTGTCGGCCCCGTTGCGGTCACGGTTCGGGTTATCCATCCGGCTGGATTATTATGATGTCGAGGATCTGGAGCAGATTGCGAAGCGTACGGCGCGGATTCTGGATGTTGAGATTGAGGATGATGGGGCACGTGAGATTGCCTGCCGGTCGCGTGGCACACCGCGGATATGCAACAACCTATTGAGACGCGTACGGGATTACGCGCAGGTCAAGGCGGATAACCGGATTACGCGGGCTGTGGCGGATAAAGCCCTGACGATGCTTGACATTGATAAGAACGGATTGGATGAATTGGATATGAGGGTTCTGGAGACAATCCAGAATAAGTTTGGCGGTGGGCCTGTCGGGCTCAGTTCTCTGGCGGTTTCAGTGGGTGAGGAGTCGGACACGATCGAGGAAGTGGTTGAGCCCTTTCTTATTCAACGAGGGTATTTGCAACGCACCCCTCAGGGGCGGAAGGTGACGGCGTTGACTGCCCGGCTGCTGGGTGTGGATGGTGGAGCGGCGCAAGGCCGGCTTCTTTAAGGTGCTACTTTGATTTGATGGGTTTTGGGGGCTGAACCCAGGTGAAGAAACTCCAGCGGCGAAGAACGGGTTGAGTGGCGGCGTTGGCGTTGTAAGGCATGCCGATTTTCAACAGCGAATCCTCCGCCTTCAAGAAAACGAGGGGAACCGACTGGCGCGGCGATACCCGTTCGGTCAATTTGTCGGCTCCCGACCCGGCCCAGACGAAAAAGCGGCGGTCTGATTGTCCATCCGTGTTTCCTCCGTCGAATTGGAAGAAAATGGGATAGGATATGGGCAATCCACCAATGGCGCGCAAGGCATTGAGGTCATAATAAAGGGAACATTGGTCGGCAGGGAGAGATGACGCGCCCTTTTTGGCTGGGCGTGGGCAGATGCCGTTGTTTGTGACTGCAACGTTGGCAATGGAGGCGGCCCGCATATCGTAGCCTGGAACACTGCCGTTCTCTTCGAGAAGCACAAGGCGGTGGAAACGGTTCGTGGTGGCAATGCGATAGAGCGTGTAGCCTGATACATGTGCAGCACGGAAAGACAAGGCTTTTGATGAGTCTTTCACAATCAAGGGCTTTGAATTCGCCAGTGGAGAGAGAATGATATTAGGATGAATCAACAGGGCGACGGGTTCGGAGCAATACAACAGTTGAGGGGTAAGGGACTCGTCCGCCAGTACCGTGAAGCGGTTTCCAAAGGTTGGCAAAAAGAGTTCATCGCGAAGATGGCGTGGCAAGGCTGAGTAGTGGTGGGCTTCATTCAGGACGGATACGGTTTTGCTGCTGAGAGAAATCTGGTAGAGGCCGCCCTGGCCCGGGCGCAAGGTGGCCAGTTCTGGTGATATACCCATGGGCTGCACGTTCCCGCCGCGGAGCGTGATGGGCTCAGTGGTGGGGCGTTCAGGCGACAGGACAACGGCGATAACAAATTGTTTCGCCTTTGGATTGTAAAACAACTGGGTGATATCGCCCGGATAGATTTTTCCCAAGATCGGTGATAAGCCAAGGAAGTCTTCGTGCCTGATGAGTGAGCTTAATAAAGGGCGGAAACTGGATATATCCTTGAATGTCGCAAGGGAGGGGGCGTGTTGGGCCGGTAGACTCGGGTCATCGAGAATGATGCCCTTGAAGCCCATGGCCATGGCCGCCCATGATTGCCACGCGAGGTATGGTGCAGGTTTTTGTGACGAGGAGTCCGAGGTAAGGATGACCAGCGGAGTCATGGCTTCTTTCATGGCGGCATTCACGGCCTTGGTACCGCTCTGGATGAACGTTTCGAAGGGGTTTGCGGTTCCTGACCGGGGAGGGAGCAGTTCGAGGGAGCAGCACAGGAAAGGGCTTTGAGGCACGTTCAGCGCAAAAGCTTCGGCGGAGTCCGGGCGCACCGTAACGAGGGTGGGGATACGCAGGGTGGTGTTGGATTGAAGTTGCTGGCCGAAAAGGTTGATGGCGTTCTCCGAAGCGAGTGTGTTGCCAAAGGCAATGGCGGACGGTTTGGGGTTCAGGTTGATCCAGAACCGCTGCAGTGCGGGGGTGGCCGTGCGGAACCATGAGGGTGTGATGGTGTTATCGGAGGGCAGGATGGCCCACGAGGGGGCTAACGCCACCATGATATCATTTGCCTTTGCTGTTTTAATCAGCCTGGCTGAGTAGGTGATGTCTGAAAAATCGCTTTTTGCCCAGATGAAGGATACGTGGCGCTCATGCAAGCGGGATAGAGTGTCACGCAAGGCTGATTCGTCGGACAACGGCGGGTTTTGCCAGACAACGCCTAAAGGGAATGCGGTGGACCATTCGGTGGCGGCTGATTGACGAAAGCGTTCATCAGGACTGAGTGATTTAGCCTGCGGATGCCCTTTGCTGACAGCACGCTTGCAAGATATCGCTGATACGCAGCACAGTATAGCCAATAGAAGAGTAAAATACTTCATGGGGGGGTAGGATACGCTTTTGAGTTAATCTGGGCAAATCGTATGTGAGGTTCCCTGTGGAGAGGTTCCCTGTATGGTTTTATCTGGATAAGTTTTGAGGTGGACTGTACTGTCATCTCAGTGACCGTGCGTTATATCATAGCGTACGTCAGCAGGGGTTGATTTCATGTCTGCGCTTTCACGAAAGTTTATATTGGTGGCCTCCGCATCTGAGGCTGACAGGGGAAAGGTGTCCTCCATCCTGCAGCAGAATGGATACGAGGTTGCCCTGGCGGTATCGGGTGCGGATGTGATGAGCTATATCCGTGGTCGGCGGCCGGATGTCGCTTTGATCCATGAAGGATTATTGGAATCGTCCGGTGCGGATGTTGTTGCTGCCTTAAAGGCGGATGTGGATGATCCGGTGACAGTGGTGTTGATGAGGCCAGCGGCAGGTGGCGATGGGGCAAGGCGGCCACTTTGTTCCAATGTGGATGATGTAGTCGGGTTGCCTCCGGATCCCTCGGAATTGACGATCCGTGTCCAAAAGGCGCTTGAGTTATCGCTCCTGAAGCGGCTATTGCAGGATGATGCCCTGCGGATCAAGGAGCTTGAACAGGCTCGTGATGAATTGACCCGATTAATTGTTAGGGACATGAAAGCTCCGTTGACGGGGCTTGCTGATTTATTGGAGATGGCCGATAGCGCGTCGGTGCGGCACTTCAAAACGGATGCCTCGCAGTATATCAATGAGGCCTTGGATGCCACGGAGACACTGGAGGAAATGGTGTCGTTCCTGCTGGATGTGAGACACATGCTGGCGGGCGAGAAGACATTGAAACGGCGTCGATGCGATTTGACAAAGATGGTTCGCGGTATTTCGGGAATACTGGGAGAGGCGGCTCAGGCAGCGGGTGTTACGGTTGAAGTTGTTGGAGCCCCGGTTGTCATCGCCTGTGATGAGGGCGTGATGAGTCAAGTTCTCCGTCATTTGCTCAGAACGGCGATTTTGACCTGTTTGAAAGGTCGGGTGGTTCGAGCGGAGGTGACCGAAGATTCGGAAGGTGGGCGGGTGGTTGTTTTTTGCGTTGGTGTGGATGGGGAAGCGGACCGTTCCTATGGATTGGCCGATATGCTGCGTCCCGGGGGTGTAGCGGCATTGTCGGGGCTTGGATCGACTTTTTGCCGGTTGGCCGTAGAATCGCATGGTGGAAAATATGGTGTTGAGGCGAACCGGGGAGGGACGTCGTGGTGGCTAACGTTGCCTGTGGGAACGGGAATGGATGTATCCGGCAAGGAAGAGACAGAGGGCGAGAGTTTGCCGTCCATTTTTTCACAGCGGTCTCGGCGGTATCTTGGAGGAAACGAGTCGAAGATAAAGAACGACTCGGCAGTCAACACGGAGACTCCCCGGACGACGCGATACCAATTTGCCGTGGCGGTGGCAATTATGTCGGCAATTCCGTTGCTGGCGTTCGGATATTTGCTGGCGGACGCCTTGTTAGAGGGAGCCTTGAGTTTGCAGACGATGTACCTGATGATTCCGGCGATTGTGGCGTTGGTATCGTTGGGGATAGTGGTTTTGATGCGGCACACCATGGAAATGAGCCGATTGAGGCAGTATTTGGAAGTGATTGCACGGGGAGGGGCCCCACAGGGTGATCGGTGGGTAGCGAACGCTGATTTTGAGGCGATGGGCAAATCGCTTGATACGGTAATGGCACAGGCGAGTGAAAAGGTGCGGATTATCGAGGCACAATCCAAGGCCCTCGTTCACTCTGAACAACAGAGGGTTATGGTGGAGACAGTGGGTGCGGCTTGTCATCATCTTGGGCAACCGGCGACGGTTATTAGTGTCTATCTTGATTTGATGAAGAAGAAGGAATCGTCGCCGGAGATGCAGCGGTTGATAACGGAGTGTCAGTTGGCGGCGACAGATGTTTCGGGGATTCTGCATCGGCTTCAAAACGTGACGATGTATCAGACTGAGCCCTACCTGTTGACCGGGGATCCCGGGGTGAAGCGTAGCGATGAGCGGATTTTGAAGATTTAGGGCAATGGTCAGTCGAATAAGCAGAGGCAGCGTTAGCGCTAGGCCCGGTGCTGGTTGATCAGTTTTTTTAGGGGCTGGTGGATCCGGCCATTTGTGGCTAAGAAAAGGTGGCGGAGAGGGGCAGGCGAGGCTAGAGACTCGACGCGGCCACCGGCACATTCGACGATGAGACCACCGGCTGTGATATCCCAGAGATAAATACCGGACTCGAAGTAGCCGTCGGCTTGTCCTATGGCTACCCGGCAGATGTCGAGGGCGGCGACCCCCATGACGCGGGCTTTCTGGACGTTATCAGAGATCGCTCTGAAGATGTTCAGGCGGTTGGTGTCAGGCGTCAGTTTTTGGTCGAGCCCCGTCATGACCAAAGATGATTTCAGGTTGCTGGTGTCGGATACGTGGATTTTTTTCCCGTTGCAGCGTGCCGGACCGCCAAGGGTAGCCGTGAAAAGTTCGCCCATGGCGGGACTGAAAACGGCACTGGCTATCGTCCGTCCTTGGAATTGGACCGCGATGGAGCAGCACCAGAACGGAAGTCCGTGCGAAAAATTGACGGTACCATCAATAGGGTCAATGATCCAGACGTAAGGGGAATGGGTGGGGAGAGAATCGCCGGCGGTTTCCTCGCCGAGAATGGCATGATCGGGGAAGGCTCCAAGAATGGTGCGTTCGGCAATCTCTTGACATTCCACGTCGAGTTTCAGTTTGACGTCATGAGCTGTAATCTGGATGGTTTGTCGTCGTCGCGCGGAATTTTTCAACGCATGGTTTCCCGCATTCCATACGGCCTCGACGGCCACATTTAGAAGGCAAAGAGGGGTTGGAACGGACTTTAACCGATGGCTGGAGTTTTGAGTGCTGAATTTTGAGGGCATGGGTTAAGTCTGGGCAGGAGCGGATGCCGGTTGGCCTTTAACCTGAAATTCCTTACTTTGCTCGTACTCAGAGAATTTCATTGAGACCACCTTTGAAATACCGGTTTCCTGCATGGTGACCCCGTAAATGGTGTCTGCCACGGCAATGGTTCTTCGGTTATGGGTAATCACGATGAACTGGGACTGGTTAAGGAAGTCGGCCAGAACTTTGACGAAGCGCCCGATATTGGATTCGTCCAAAGCCGCATCCAATTCGTCCAGAACGCAGAAGGGGCTGGGTTTGATCATGTAGATGGCGAAGAGAAGCGCGACGGCCGTCATGGTGCGTTCGCCACCGGAGAGGAGTGATACGGTTTGCAGTTTTTTTCCGGGTGGGCGGGCAATGATATCGATACCGCTTTCCAGAACATCGTCCTCGGTGACCATGACCAATTTGGCAGAGCCGCCGTTAAAGAGGCGCTCGAACATTACCTGGAAGTTCTGGTTGATCTGGGCAAAGGTGGTGCTGAAGAGTTCGGCGGTCGTCAGATTGATTTTCTTGATCATGTCGACCAGTTGATTTTTGGCGTTCACCAGATCCTGTTGCTGTCCGGTGAGGAAGGCATAACGTTCTTCGAGTTCCTGGTATTCCTCGATGGCGACGAGGTTAACGGGGCCCATGGCTTCGATTTTGGTGCGTATTTCGGCGATAGCCTTTTCATAGGGGGGCTCGCCCTCTGTGGGCTTTTCACCCTCCCATTCCGGCACGGGGGAATTCATCAGGTCGTCGAAGGAGCAGTTCCATTCGGCAAGGGCGCGGTCGATCTGGTTTTGCCGCCGCATTTTGGCTTCTGCATTTTGGATTTCGAGATGAGAGCGCTGTTCACGCATGGTTTCAAGGGTGTCGCGCTTGCCGGACAGGTCGCTGTCGAGAAGGGTAAGTTCCTTGGCTTTATCCGTGCGCTCGCGGCGCAAGGCATCGAGTTTCTCGGCGAAGTTGGCCACCCTGACTTCGAGTGAGGATTGCTGCTCCTTGGCGTCCGCCGTGGATTGAATCAACTGGGCAATGGTTTGTTCGTACTGAACCAGGCTCTCGGAACGGGTCCTGATGATGGACTCCAGTTCGGCAAGGCGATGGGCGAGCGGATCCTGCTGGCTGGCCATGTGCTCGGCTTTTTGGCGTGCTTCCGAGAAGCGGACGCGGGCCTCGGTGGCTTCTGCCTGGAGTGAGGAGCGTTTGCGCTCCATGTCCTGAATCGAATGAGTGAGGGATTCCAGTCGGGAATGGGCTTCGGTCTGGCGGGTGCGGGCGGCCTCGATTTGAGAGGCAACGGCCTGGCGTTCCCTTTCGTCGGCAACTTGCTTTTTGAGCTCATCCATTTCGAAGCCCACGACATCGAGTCGTTGTTTGGCCTGACGTGCTTCGCTTGAGACAATCTGGAATTCGCCCTCCTTGAGAGCGACGGACCGTCGCTGTTCGGTCTGCTGGGAGGTTGCAATGGTGATTTCCCTGTCGAGTTCTCCGATAGTGGCAGTGAGCTCGGATATCTGAGCAATGTGTGAAGACAAGTTGGTTTCGAAGGATGCCTGAGCCTCGTGGAGGTCGGCAAGCTGGTGCTTGCGTGTGAGGGGGTTGGTGGCTTTGGCGTCACCGCCCCAGTGTTCGAAAGCGCCGCCAGCGCGGGCAACGGCCCCGGAGATAGCCACAAAGACAGAACCCTCGGGTAGCGGGTACGGGAAGTCATCGATCTTATCCACAACGACGACGCCAGCCAATATGCGTTCGATGGCTGGCTTGGCGAAGGGGGTGCAGGAGACGATATCCATGAGGTAGCGGCCGATGGGGATGGTGGGTCGTGACGGAAGATGAGTTTTGGTGTCGGCGGTGATGATGCGAGCCGGGCCGGTTTTGCGGGACTGGAGTTCGCGGAGGATGGCGATGGCGCCAGTGGCATCCGCGACGACGACGGCATCGAGCCAGGCGCGCAGGACGGATTCGAGGGCGGTGCGGTAGGTGGCTTCGATCTCGATATGATTAGCGAGTGCGCCGAGAACGGCCTTGGTGTTGATGCCGAGGGGGTTGGCGGCATCCATGATGAGCCGGGCTCCTTCAGGGAAGTCCTTGGCGGAACTTTCGTCGGCTTCCAGGATTTCGATTTGTGCCTTTTTGACCGCCAGTTGCGATTGGATTTCGCCGCAGGCCTTGCGGGATTCCTCCAGTTCGATTGATTTTTCCCGCCGCTGCGTTTGGAGGGCATCCAGTTTGGACTCGCGGCGTTCGAGTTCCACCTGCAAATCGCCCAAGTGAGCGGCGATTTTTCCCAGTTGGGCTTCGTTTTCGTTGGCCACGCGCAGGATTTGGGCGTATTCGGCGCCGAGTCGTTCGCGGCGCAGGATGCCTGACTGTTGCTTGGCTTCCATCTGGCCGAGTTGGTTCTGCAAGGCGGCGATGGTGTGATCCAGCGACATTGATTCCTGGCGGCGGGTCTGGATTTCCTGGCGGGCAGCCTCGACACCGGCTTCATGGGCGAGGAGCGCCTCATGGCGTTGTTTCCAGTCCTGCTCGGCTTGATCGCGTTCCGACTGGATGGTGGTGAGGCCGGCGACGAGTTCCTGGAGTGCCTGACGTTGTTGCTCTGCCTGGGTAGAGGCGAGGGCACTATCGCGTTTATCGCGTTCCGCAAGATTGCGGAGTTCCTGAATGCGTTCGGCGTTGATCCTGATTAACTCTCGATTGTGTTCAAGGCGGGTTTGGGCGGCTCCGCGTTCCTCGGTAAGGGCGCCCAGGGTTTCCTCGGTGGCGCTGATGGCGGTGCGGAGTTCTGTGCTGCGACCTTCCGCCTTTTGAATTTCCTCATGCAGGGCGTGGACGTGTCGGCCGAGTTCGTCTAGAGCGGCTTCGCGTTGTTGGAGGTCGGCTTCCATGCTCCTTAGTTTCCGGGCGGTCCAGAAGGTGTCCAACTTGCGAAGTTGGTCGCGGAGTTCCTTATAGCGGCGGGCTTTGCCAGCCTGGCGTTGGAGTGATCCGATCTGGCGTTTCACTTCTCGGACGACGTCATCGAGGCGCAGGAGGTTGGCCTCCGTTTGCTCCAGTTTGCGGAGTGCCTCGCGCTTGTCGTTCTTGAAGCGGGTGATGCCGCTGGCTTCCTCAAAGATTTCGCGGCGGTCTTCTGGGCGGGAGCTGAGGACGCGGTCGATGCGGCCCTGTTCCAAGACGGAATAGGATGAAGTGCCAATACCGGTATCCATGAATAGGCGTTGGATGTCCTTCAGGCGGCAGGCGGTCTTGTTCAGGAAGTACTGGCCTTCGCCTGAGCGGAAGACGCGGCGGGTGACGGTGACCTCGTTGTATTCGGTGCCGAGGGTGGTCTCGCAGTCGGCGAAGGTGATATTGACTTCGGCCATACCGAGGGGCTTGCGCGTATCGGTGCCGTTAAAGATGACGTCTTCCATTTTGCTGCCGCGCAGGGCTTTGGCGCTGGTTTCGCCAAGGACCCATTTCAGGGCATCGGAGACGTTGCTCTTCCCGCAGCCGTTAGGGCCGACGATGGCGGTCATTCCTGGCTGGAAATTGAGTACGGTTGAATTCAAGAAACTCTTAAATCCGACCATTTGAATTGACTTCAGATACACGGGCAAACTCCTCAGGTATTGGGTCGTCTTTGACCCAGTGCATGAAGCTGAAAGAAATACCATCCTGCGGGGTTGTCATCAATCAGAATTCACGGGTAAAACAGGGAAAGATATGGATAAGTTAACTGTCTAAAAGGCGAGCGATTACCATTGGGATTACGATTTGGATTATGATTTGATGCTGCTTGAGGCAGGTCAGGCGGATATGGGGATAGGAGATTGATATGATGGAGAGTGGTCAACTTGGATTTAAACATCGTATTGCCTTGATTCCGCAGGCACTGATGGTCAGCGGGAAGGCGATGATCCCTGTTATGGTCATGATGGCGGGATTGTCGGGTTTTCGGGCGGCCTGTTATTCTTTTGAACATCTTAAGCAGGAAGCGGTGCCCGTTGTTATTACCATGATGGTGGGGTGGCTAAGCGGAGTTGTTATTGGTCCCCTGCTGTTGTACTGGTTGCCGGGGGAACGAGCTTCATTCAAGGGGACGATGGCGGGTGGGGTGGGGCTGCTCGTCTGGCCATTGGCGATAGGGTTTCTTCATTTGCGGCCAGTGGATGTAGGAATGGCGTTGTTGCTGATCCCGGCCATGGCGTCATTCTTGATGATGCGATTGGCGGCCGATGGTTTTTTCGCGCCTTTGACTGTTGAATGGAGGGAGTGGCGTGTGGCCCTCCCGGTTCAGGGGGCCATGGCGTTGGTGGCGTTGGTGCCTTGGGTAATGGCTCGGCTTTACTAGAGAGAGGCAGAGATAGTGGTCACTTGGTGGTCGGATCTGTGACGACCGGAGTGACTGGGGTCGGGGCGACCGGCGGATCCACAACGGGAGCTGCCGGCGGGGTCGCGATTTGCGGTGCGATTGGCGCCGGAGTCGGTGCAGGTGTTGGCACAGTGGTCACAGGCCTTGGCTCAACGATTGGTTCCGATGGGGGCATTGTGATGACATCGGCTACGGCGGGGGCAAGTGCCGCTGGGCGAGGGATGGAGGAGGTGTCGACACCAGACTTGCCCCAGCGGCCATAACGACGACGTTCAGCGTTCTTATCCGTCAGAATCATTCCGTTCTTCTCGGCCAGCCATTTCCATTGGCGGGAGGAGAAGTTCATGACTTTGCCGAGTTCGTTCAGGATGGTGGCACTATCCAGTTCCGCAATGCGGTGAGTGGTCTTACCCCAGGTTGGGTCAACCGTCATGACTGCCGGGACCGTTGTGGCGGGACCAAGGATAAAGACATCCTTGGCAGTTCCGGACATAAAGGCGCCGCTTGAGTATTCGTCGGCGGTAATCCGAATCCACTCGTGGCCGTTCCAGACGTGAATAAGGATGTCTTTGGCCACGGCGTTGTTGTCGTAGCAGACGAGTCCGGCATCCTTGACGGCTGAGACTTGGAAGGCCAACTGCACCATACGGGCGCGTGCCGGTATAACGAGGATGGTTGAAGGAGTTGCTGAGCCGGCGAATGCCTGCACAGCAAACGCCATCATTGATAAAACCGAAGTTAAACGAAAAAGATTTTTCATATTCATGATCTAAGCCTCCGAATGTGTTGACACTCTACTGTGTGGCTTGTCTGATGACAAGAGGGATTAGCGGGGCTTCCCCAACACCTTGCGAAACTCCTCGGTCAGTTTTGGCACAAGACTGAACAAATCTCCGACAATTCCATAGGTTGCGACCTTAAAAATGGGGGCATCCGGGTCCTTGTTGATCGCTACGATGATATCAGACGACTGCATGCCAGCCAGATGCTGGATTTGGCCGCTGATGCCGACGGCGATGTAGATTTTGGGGCAAACGGTTTTGCCGGTTTGTCCAACCTGATGAGAGTAGGCGATCCAGTTAGAGTCCACGGCGGCGCGAGAGGCTCCGAGACCGGCGTTCAGGACTTCGGCCAATTCCTTGAGCATGGCGAAGTTTTCCGGGGCCTGGAGGCCGCGTCCACCGGCGACGATGATATTCGCCTCGGCAATATTCACTGTGGTCTCGCGTTCGGCTTCAAAGCGGATGCGGTGCGCCCGTGTCTTGAGGAGGGCGTCGGCGATCACTTCGGTGATGATTTTGCCGGTGTGAGCGGGGTTGACGACAGCTTCTTTCATCACCTTGTGGCGAACGGTTGCCATTTGAGGGCGGTTGTTTGGGGTGATGATGGTGGCCATGATGTTGCCGCCGAACGCGGGGCGCGTCTGGAGCAGGTTGCCAGTGGCAGGGTCGATAGCGAGGGCGGTGCAATCGGCCGTGAGGCCGGCTTTGACTTTGACCGCCACGCGGGAGACAAGGCTTCTTCCGATGGTGGAGGCGCCGCACAGGAAAACGTTCGGCTTGTGACGGTTGACGAGGTCGACGAGCACGGCGGCGTACGATTCATCCTGAAAGTTTTCCAGTTCGGGGCGATCCACGATGTACACCTTATCGGCACCGCGTGAAACGAGTTCGGAGGTTTTGCCTGCGATGTTACTGCCGAGAAAAACGGCGCACAACTGCATCTTCAGGGAGTCGGCGAGTTTGCGGCCTTCGCCTAGCAATTCGTAGGAGATGGATTGGATGACGCCGTCATGTTGCTCGATGAAGACCCACACATCCTTGAAAGAGGACAGGTCAGAGGTGGGGGCGGCTTTTTCCTTCATCCAGATGGAGTCGAACTTGCAGACTTCGACGCAGGCTCCACAAAGCGTGCATTTCTGCAAGTCAATGACGGGGATGGCCTTGCGTTCCGCCTGGGCGATGGCGCCGAAGGGACACACTTTGACGCAGAGGCCGCAGCGGACGCATTTTTCTTCAATGATTTTGATTGGATCACTCATGATTCAAGCTCCTTTAGTTGGCGGCGCTCAAGACCGCATCCTTTAACTTGGCGACAAGGCCGGGAATAATTTCGTCCGGCTCACCTTTTAACATTTGCCCGCCCGAACGCGGGGGCGGGGTGAAAATCTTGACGACCTTGGTGGGTGATCCTTCGAGGCCGATACCCTTGGGGTCGCAATTCAAGTCAGTGGCTTTCCAAGTTGGAATCACTGCCTTTTTGGATGCCATTTTTCCCTTAAGGGAGGGTAGGCGAGGTTCGTTGATTTCCTTGATGACGGTGATGACGCAGGGGAGAGGGGATTCGATGACTTCGTAGCCGTTTTCCATCAGGCGTTCGGCGACGATTTTCTTGTCGTCGATTTCCTCGATTTTGCGAACGTAGGTGATCTGGGGGAGGTCCAGATGGACGGCGATGCCGGGGCCGACTTGGGCGGTATCGCCGTCGGAGGCCTGCTTACCGCAGAGGATGATGCCGAAATCCCCGATTTTCCTGATGGCCATGGCGAGGGTGTAGCTGGTGGCCCAGGTGTCGCTGCCGGCGAAGGCTCGGTCCGAGATCAGGATGCCGTCATCGGCGCCCATGGCGATGGCTTCGCGGAGGGCAGCATCGGCCTGGGGGGGGCCCATGGAAATGACGGTAACAGTGCCGCCGGTGCGGGCCTTGAGGCGCAAGGCTTCCTCGATGGCGTACATATCAAAGGGGTTAATGATGGATGCCACGCCCTCGCGCATGAGGGTGTTGGTCTCCGGATTGATCCGGACATCCGTTGTTTCCGGGACCTGCTTGACGCAAACGATATATCGCATAGTCATCTCCTAACTCTTGAAAAAAGTCGCGGGCATTATAGGTAGAAAGGGAGTGGATGCAAGTCACTTATTGGCGACAGTCACTTATTGGCGAAGGTGATGCGCGGATCGACCAGGACATAGCAAAAGTCGGAGACGATGCCGCCGAGGAGGCCGAGGATAGAGGTAAGCGAGAGGATGCCGAGGAAGACGGGGTAGTCCCGTCCGACGATGGCATCGAGGCTCAGGCGGCCCATGCCGGGGATTTCGAAGACTTGTTCAATCAGGACGGATCCAGCGAACATGACGGTGAGGATGCCGCCGATGCCTGTGGTGATGGGAATGAGGGCGTTGCGGAGGGCGTGGCGCCAAATGGCGCGGCGCATGGAACCTCCCCTGGCCAGAACCGTGCGGATGTAATCCTTGCCTATCTGGTCCAGAAGGGCGTTTTTCATGAGTAAGGTCAGGACGGCGAAATTCCCGATGACATAGCAGAGAACGGGGAGGACCATATGCCAGGCGGTATCGGCGAGACGTTGCCAGAAGGGGAAAAGGGCCGCCTGGTCCGAATGGACGCCGGATAGTGGGAAGATATCCAAGAATCCGTCGACGGTGCCACAGAGGAGCATTTTCAGGACCATGCCGAGGGCGAAGGCCGGGATAGCGTAGCCGGTGAAGACGATGAGGCTGGAGAGCAAGTCGAAACGAGATCCATTGCGCAGAGCCTTGGCGATGCCGAGGGGGATGCAGACGACATAACTGAGGATCAGGCCGGCAATGCCGAAGATCAAGGAGACAGGGAAGCGCTCGCTGATCAATTGCCAGGCGGTTTTATTGGGGTACTTGTAGGATTCCATGCGCATTCCGAGTCGGTCACGCACCAGCCAGTTCCAATAGCGTTCATATACGGGGCGGTCGAAACCGAAGTGCCGTTCGATGGCGGCGCGCTGGTCGGGCGAAATAGAGGCTGCCGCGCCGGTTGTGAGGCGGGACTCGCCGGTTCCGATGGCTTTCATCCGGGAGATCATTTGTTCGACGGGGCCCCCGGGGACGACCTGAATCAGGGTGAAGCAAAGTATGGTGATGCCGAGGAAGGTTGGAATGACCAGCAGCAGGCGTCGGATGAAGTAACTCAGGCGATTCATGAAGAGATTACCGATGGAAAAAGGGGTGACGAGAGTATTTCAGCAATTCATGACTCAATAGAACGAACGACTTTGCGTCCTGGCCGCTCCATAGGTTCTGGCCTTGGCCTTAAGCGAATACTGCAGTTGAGCCCACGACAACAGTTTTTGAGTTGCAGAGGGATCGGTATCCTCATAAGCAATGTTGACGGCGAATTTCCCCGGGGCCGTCGGTTTTCCGTGTGAATTAAGAATGCGGCATTTGATCGTCACATTCATTCCGGCCGCAAAAGGCGGCCGGTTCCATGTCAGTGTTGCCAAGATGCCTGTCGGCGGTTTTTGCAGCGCCATTAGGCAAAGTCCGCCAGCGGAAACATCAACAACGGTAACGTTCAGCGGGGTAGCGGTTGGGTCGTCTTGCTTCAACACAGCGGGAAGGCTGACAGAGAACCGATGATGTTTTCTTTTATCGTTCATCATTATTTTTTCTAAATTACAATTTATGAGAGTCAATGCCAAGCAAACTTGCGGGGAAGATCTTGATATTG
>CAZSSA010000009.1:0-47206 GCA_964609375.1 uncultured Verrucomicrobiota bacterium
CCGTCGCCTCCAATGCCGGCAATGACGTCATATCGGGAGGGATCATGGGTTTTCAGATAATCACAGACTTGGGTCGCCATCGAAACACCGGCCGTGGTGGTCAGCAACTCGTATCGCCCATCCATCCGCTCAATCAAGGCCGCAATATTGCCCCATCGTGTTCTGGCGGCCCCACTGGCAGCACTGGGATTAAGGACACAAAGCACTCTCATAAACACAGCTCACAGCATTACACAGTTAACAACGCTGACTTGATTCCCAATGATGTACCCCCCCGCTTAACATGCGCCCGATTTCCAAAGACGGCAGGGAAACCGGCACCCATAACGCTATATAAAAACAACGGCTGCCATCGCCCTCGTGGCCTCACAAAAAACGTGTTACCACCCAAGGCTGCTGCAGCCGCGTCAAGTCCTGCTCCAGAATCCTAAACGGTTCCTGAAACGGGTCAAAATAAGATCAACCCTTGCTCAATTTCTTCTTCAGCTTACTCGGCGCCTTGACCATCTGGCGCACTTCTGAACTGTCCAGCTTTTTGACCGCTGCCGCATCCACACCAAGGGCAATCAGACGCTTCCGCTGCACTTTTTCACGACGACGTTTGTCTCCGGCTTTTTTAACCGGACGACCCATTCGGGTATCTCCACCTTTTCCAGGCATATCCGTTCCTTCCCTATACGTTGCTCTTGTTATCTATGGCATGTCCCCATGCTTGCGCGAATACGATGCCCAGAACCGCCAGGCAAGTCAACTTATTACATCAGGATAAAATACGATCGCGCAACCGACGCCCTCGATCCAACTGCTCACGAATCCCCTCAAAATCTCCAGCCTCAATCGTGGCAATCAACGCGCCCAACTCGCCTTGATAATCCCTGAGCACTTCAAGAATCGCTGCTCGATTGGTCTTCACAATGTCATGCCACATTTCGGGCGACCCCCCGGCAATCCGCGTCGCGTCACGGAATCCAGGCCCGCATAACGCCCGGAACTTCTCGTCCCCCTCCTTGACCGCCGTTGTCACCAGCAGACTCGCCACCAGATGCGGCAGATGGCTTGTCCGCGCCACCAACGCATCATGTTCCTCCGGCGAGATCCGGATTACACGGCTCCCCACACTCGACCATAACCCGCTCACCGCCCCAACCACACTCTCCACCTCCCCCTGAACGGGCGTCACCGCCGTTACCGCCCCCTCATACAAATCCATGCGGGCCACCTCAATCCCGCTCTTCTCGGACCCCGCCATCGGATGGCTCCCCACGAAATGCACATCACTGCCCGCCAGAATGCTGACCACCCGATTCACCACCTCGGCCTTCGTACTCCCCACATCCGTCACCACTGTCCCGGCCCCAAAACCATTACGGCATTCATTCACCAACGCCGGGATCGTCAACACCGGCGTACACATCACCACAATCGATGCCCCTTTCACCGCATCGCCGGGTGCTTCACACACCTCGTCAACAGCACCAACGTCCAACGCTTGCCGCCGCGTCTCCTCACGCCGGGCATACCCCTTGACGCGGGCAAGCCCCTTCCGCCGCAACGCCATCCCCAGTGAGCCCCCCATCAATCCCATTCCAATGATGGCCACTGTTTTCATGAACGTTTTTCCCGCTCCTTCAATACCGCCGTCAGCACCTTCACGCAACGCCGATTCTCCGCGCGTGTCCCCACGGTAACCCGGATATAATCCGGCATCCGGTAGGGATCCATCGGACGCACAATCACGCCCAACCTCTGCATGGCCTCAAACACCTCGCGCCCACGCCCCACCTTGACCAACATAAAGTTCACGCAGGACGGAACAAACTCCAGCCCCATCTTGCGGAAGGACGCCTCGAAATACGCCAAACCATCCTTCACCGCCGCCCGGGTCTTTCGCACATGTTCATCATCACTCAATGCCGCCAATGCCGCCGACTGCGCCATCGAGGTCGTGTTGAACGGCTGACGCACCCGGTTCAGCAACTGGATACATTCTGCCGGGGCAACCGCATACCCGATCCGCAATCCCGCCAAGCCATAAGTCTTGCTGAACGTCCGCAACAGGATCACCTTCCGCCCCTCGCGCACATACCTCAGGGTGTCAGGTTGCGACTCCGGTGCCAGCAATTCAATATACGCCTCATCAAGTACCGTTACCACATGATCAGGGACCCGGCTCATGAACTTATCCAAGTCCGCACCGCTGACCTTCGTCCCGGTCGGATTGTTGGGATTGGCAATAAACACCAGCCGCGTCTCCGGCGTAATTGCCGCCAGCATCGCGTCAACATCATGCGTATGATCCCTCATGGGCACCATAATCGTCTTGGCGCAGAACATGTCCCCCACCAGCCTGTAAACCACAAAGGCCCGGTCAGCCATCACCAGATTCACTCCGGCAGTCAGGAACACATGCCCGATGAACTCAATCAACTCATTGCTTCCAGCCCCAACGATCAACTGCCCCGCTTCCACTTTCAACTGCCGGGCCAGAGCCTCGCGCAGGTAAAACGCACCCCCATCCGGATATAAATGCATCCGGCGGACCTCTTTCCGCATCGCCGCCATCGCCTTGGGCGACGGCCCCAACGCATTCTCATTGGACGCCAGCTTGATGATCGAGTCAGCCGACTCCATCCCCAACTCCCGCGCCACTTCCTCGATTGGACGACCGGGCTCGTACACCCCCAGACCGTTAACCCATGGACAAGCCAATTCCTTGAACGTTTTCATCACTCACATTCCTTTCGCCTTCGGATACGAACCCAGCACATTCAGCAGCGCACAGTGACTGGCCATATCCGCCAGCGCCTTCTGCACCGCCTCATCCGTGGAATGACCTTCGATATCCACAAAAAATAAATATTCCCACGCCTTGCTCCGGCTCGGCCGCGACTCGATTTTGGTCATGTTGAGCCCGAATTTCTTGAACGACTCCAGCGTCCCGTACAACGCGCCCGCCTTATGCTGAACGGCAAAACATAACGACGTCTTGTCATCTCCCGTCGCCTTCCCATACGCATGACCGATCACCGCAAACCGCGTCGTATTGCCGCTCATGTCCTGAACATCCGACTCCAGAATTTGCAGGCCGTAGATTTCCGACGCCAACCGGCTTGCCAACGCCCCGCTATTGGGCTCCTTGGCTGCCAACTCCGCTGCCCGGGCGGTACTCGCCACAGGAATCGTATCCACACCCGACATCTCACGCTGAATCCACTGCCGGCACTGCCCCAGCACCTGCGGATGACTATACAATTTCTCAATCCGCTCCCGTGGCACCATCGCCATCAGGCATTGCGAAATCGGCAGATAAATCTCGGCACAAATCTTAAGCGTCGTTTCCGCCAACCGGTCCAGCGTAAACGTCACAGCCCCTTCCGTTGAATTCTCGACCGGAACCACACCATAATCCGCCATCCCCTTCTCAACGGCATCAAATACATCACTGATCGTTTCGCACGAAAGGTAATCCACACTGCCACCAAAACGGCTCCGCGCCGCCTGGTGAGAAAATGTGGAGGGAGGCCCCAGATAGGCCACCTTCAGGCTCTTCTCCAATGACAACGCCGCCGACATCACCTCTCGGTAAATCGCACGCAAACTCTCCGGCTTCAAGGGGCCCCCGCTCAATGCCGTCACCCGCGCAAGCACTTCCTTTTCCCGCGCCGGCACATAAATCCCCTGCCCATCCTTCTGTTTCACCTTGCCGATATCCAGCGCAACACTGGTACGGGCATTCAGCAGCCTGACGAGTTCCTCATCGATGTGATCAATCCTTTTCCGCAGTTCATCAAGACTCATGCTTTTCCTCCGTTTCTTTCGGCGTCGCTGGCTCCGGCTTTGCCTCGGCGGCAGGCGCCTTCTGCTCAGGCTCCGGTGCTGGCGCCGTTGCCGCCTTCTGCTTCTGCATCTCCAGGCGGGCCAATTCCTCGATTCCAGGTAACTGCTTGATCTCCTTCAGCCCGAAATGTTCAAGGAATAACTGCGTCGTCCCGTACAACATCGGACGTCCAGGCAGTTCACTGCGCCCGACTATCTTAATCAACTGCATCTCCATCAGCATTCGCAACACATGATCCACCGTCACCCCGCGCACCCCTTCCATCTCCGCACGGGATATCGGCTGACGATAAGCAATGATCGCCAGTGTCTCCAATGCCGGACGCGACAACCGGGTGGGCTTGCCCACATCCAGCATATGCCTTACCCATAATCCGCCGGCCGGATCGCTTTGGAACCGGAACCCTTCCGCGCTCTCCACCAGGTCAAAACCAGGTTTCTGGTTTTCACATTCGGCCTGCAACCGGGTCAACGCCGACCGGATATCCGCTTCCTTCGCCATTGCAAACGCACTGGCCTCCTCACCACAGGCCTGCGCCGTCTCCTGCAAAATCTTGCGCATCTCATTCACCGTCAACGGCTGCCGAGCCGCAAAAATAATCGCACCAAGCACCTGTTTAAGTTCCACTTGCATATCCATAACTCGTCATGCCCCTTTCATCCATCGTTAAACGCCCCCTCAGGCCTGAACCCCGAACCCTTCGCCTTCCCTTTCTTCCCCGCTAATCATAATCTGTCCAAAATCACCATCCTGATGCGCCACAATCTGCCGCAACCGGATCAGCTCCAACACCGCAAGAAAAGTACACACAATCTCAAATCGCGACGCGGCATTGGCAAATAAACTTGAAAACTCAACTTTCTTGTTCTGCCGGATCGTCACAAGCACATGCTCTATCTTGTCCACCACGGTAAATCGGTCGTCGACAATCTCCCCGATCTCCACGATCTTCACCCGCTTGAGCGCATCATTGAACGCGGTAATCAGGTCGAAAATACCAACATCCCCGATACCAACCCCCTGCTCAGGTTCAACCGCCACTACCGGATCCAATCCACGGGTAAAGACGTTTTCCTGCACGTATTCACGATATTGAAGATGTCCCGCCGCCTCCTTGAACTTCTTGTATTCCACAAGTTGCCGCACCAATTCCCAACGCGGATCCTCCTCCTCATCCTCCATGTCCGGCCTCTCATCCACCGGCAACAGCATCCGGCTCTTGATCATCATCAGCGTCGCCGCCATCACGATGAACTCGCCTGCAATGTTCAAATCCAGCAGTTTCATCAGGGAGAGGTACTCCATGTACTGCTTTGTGATCCGCTCAATCGGGATATTGTAAATATCCACTTCGTCCCGCTTGATCAAATACAGGAGCAAATCCAATGGCCCCTCGAAAATCTCGAGCTGGACCTTATAATCATCCTGAACTACTATTTCTGACATCGCATCAATCCCCTTTTGTCCCGCACCTGATATCTCAACCCTGATCTTACTCGTATTCGTAATCCCCTCTTCACTGCTCCCCTTGCCCGCTATCGCCTCATCCTTCATCTTCCAACTCCCCCATGCTTCCCCTCCCCACCATTCACCATCGCAGACTGATCAGCCTTTGTCGCAACCATGCACTCACCACCCCTCTATAACCCCACCACCCTCCGCGCCGCGTCCAGCGTCCTCCTCGCCTCTTCCCGCGCGCTGGCCGCCCCATCCTGCAACACCGACTCCACATAACCTGGATCCTTTTCCAGCTCCTGACGTCGCTTCCGGAACGGTTCAAAATAAGCCCACAGCGCCTCGAAAAGTTTTTTCTTGGCGTCCCCGTAGCCAAATCCTCCCGCCCGGTAGCGCGTTTCCATCTCCTGCCGCTCGGCCTCCGAGGCAAACAGCTTGTACAATGAAAACACGTTGCACGTCGCCGGATCCTTCGGATCCTGAAGTTGTTTGCTGTCGGTGACAATTTTCATGCACCGCGCCCGCGTCTCCTTCTCCGTCCCGAAAATCTCAATGGTGTTGTTATACGACTTGGACATCTTCTGCCCATCCACCCCCGGCACCACCGCCACTTCATCACGTATCGATGGCTCCGGGATCCGGAACACTTCCCCGAACTGCAGGTTGAACTTGATGGCGACATCGCGCGTCACCTCCACATGCTGCTTCTGGTCGCGTCCCACCGGCACCGTCGTGGACTGCACCGCCAGGATGTCCGCCGCCATCAACACCGGATAACTGAATAACGCGTGCGACGGTGGAATCCCCTTCGCCAGCTTGTCCTTGTAGGAATGACACCGCTCCAGCAGCCCCATGGGCGTTACCACCGAAAGCAACCAACTCAACTCGGTAACCTCAGGAACATCACTCTGCCGGTAAAAAACGGTCCGTTGCGGATCAAGCCCGCAGGCCAGAAAATCCAACGCCACATCATGAGTATTGGCCCGCAATGCCGCCGGGTCGGTCACCGTCGTCAACGCATGATAATTGGCAATAAAAAGATAGGCATCACCCTGGTTCTGCAATTCCAAGGCCGGACGCATCATCCCAAAATAGTTTCCAATATGCAGTTTTCCGGACGGCTGAATTCCGGACAATATGCGCAGCTTCTTTTCCATGGTCATCCTTGCTGAACCATCCTGTGATGAATCCTTCAAAAAGAGTGACTTTATAGCAACTCAGAGCAATCCGTCGAGGACGTTCACGCCATCCACCAGCTTGAGGGAGTGAACCGCAAACTTGTCAGCCAATTCCGGCCGGCTACGCGGATAGGCCGCGGCCACAACGGCTTGAAGTTGCTTAACACTCCTGGCCGCCACAATGGCGCCGGCCGCCCCCTTGTCTCCACCACCCAACATGCGTTCGCCATAAACCCCTGGAACCGTGCGGACAATATCACACATGGATTCCAGTTCCGGCCCCGAAATCTTGTAAAGATCACGCAATCCAACGCCATCGGCCCTGAAGACCCCTCCAACCGTCGCAATATCGCCGGACCTCCATGCCTTCAGCATTATCTTAAACCGTTTCCCCGCATGGTAAAGATAGCGTAACCGATCGCAGTGATCAGGATGTGTCGCGCCAAAGGCGGCCAATACAGCCTTGAACAGCTTGTCATGATTGACGGCTGCAAGCTGGGAAAATCCGAATCGCCGCCCCGCAAGGGCGGCAAACTCGTCGCACTCGGCGCGGCGAAGTTTATAGGTGGACTTTTCAAGACCGGGCCGAACCGTGCCGGTATCCAGACTGACAAAGCGGAAGTCAGGAGCACCATCACCAAGGGGAACATGACTGATGGCCCGGGTCTTGGGACTGTAATGCGTCCCCATCCCCGCCTTGGCAAAGTAAATCATGATCTGATCAAGCTGGCCACAGGGTGACCCGATATATTCATTCTCCACCGCCTGTGCCAGGTCAATGATCTGCATCCGGTCTCCTCCCAGCTTCAGGCGATTAACCTCCACCATCGTCAACAACAGGTTCAACGTCAAGGAAGCCGACCTCGACATCCCGCCACCGGGAATATTTCCGAAAAGAACGGCATCAAACCCCTCCTTGATCTGGAACCCGGCTTTCCGGAGAACATAATCACAACCATATGGAAATCGCGCCCACGTATGGGCAATCGATGGATGACGGGGCGGCGGAATTTCGCCGGACTTGAAATCAAGAATACCATCGGCGGCAAACTTGCCATCAAAGAACCGCATACGGCTGGTACCATTGGGCTTGTACGCCATCCAGATAAAGCGATCCGTACCAACCCCGAACAAATCGGTTCCGTTATAGTCACCGTGCTCAACACCAAGACATAAACGCGATGACGTTCGTCGTATCCGTCCACCGGATAGATCCATCCCTGCCTGACGCGAAAACGTCAACAAGGTTGCTGCTGCCGTTTTATCATTGTCCATAATGCTCATCCACGATCTCCTAAAAGTTGCCTCATCCTGCAATTGCAAAGCATTCATGTCAATATCAGGCAAAACCCATCCCCACCTCTAGACTTGATCATCCCTGCCTCCATTCGCTATCTTCCCCGCCACATTTATGAGCGAAGAAAAAACAGACGAGATTATCGACACCGCTTCCAAGGAGGCGGCACCAACCTCACCCGGCGAATCCGGGCCTGCCGGAACTGAACAACAGGTTGATCCGCGCGATCAGGAAATAGCAGCCCTCAAAGACCGACTTCTGAGACTTCAGGCGGATTTCGACAATTTCCGCAAACGGATGTCTCGCGACCGCGAGGAACAAGCTCGCCGAGCCTGCGAGTCGCTGCTTCATGAACTTCTCCCTGTCGTCGACCACTTCGAACTCGGATTGCGATCCGCCAGCAAGCATCACGTGAAACACACGGTCATTGACGGTCTATCCGGCGTCCTGAAGCAAATGGAGCAGGTCCTTGAAAAAGCAGGCGTCACGATCATTGACACCAGATCCCAGCCCTTCGACCCACGCCTCCACGAATGCGTCGCTCATGTCCACTCCGAGGAACATGCGGAAAATATGATCATCGAGGAAACCCGTCGGGGGTACCTTCTGGGATCGTTTGTACTCCGCGCCAGTCAGGTCATCGTCTCAAGCGGATCCGCCATCAAAACGGATGACGCCTACACCGCGACCGTCATCTGACCATCAGCCCGATCTGATCCACGTTCCTCGGCTTTCTCGCGGCCTCGCAGTCTAACCCCCTGATAGCCTGGTGCCCTCGAAAAAAACACCGTGAACGCCTGAAAGCGCTCACGGTGTCTGTCGGCATCACCTGATTCTTAGACCACGTAGGTCGAGCTGGCTGTCTTGCCGCCACGCCCAGTCCAGTCCGTGTGGAAAAACTCGCCACGGGGCTTGTCGGTGCGCTCATACATGTGCGCGCCGAAGTAATCCCGCTGAGCCTGCAACAGGTTCGCCGGCAACCGCTCACTACGGTACGAGTCATAATAACTCAACGCCGCGCACATGGAGGGAACCGGAATCCCCAAATCAATGGCCGTCTTGACGACATTACGCCACGACTTCTGCGCCTTGGCCACCGTCTTCTTGAAGAAGGGATCCAGCAACAGATTGGCCAATTTCGGCTTCTTGTCATAGGCCGCCTTGATATCATCCAGGAACTGCGCCCGGATAATGCAACCCCCGCGCCACATCAGGGCAATCTCTCCGAAGTTAAGCTTCCACTTGTACTCAGTCGACGCCGCCCGCAACAACTGATAGCCCTGGGCATACGAGCAAATCTTTGAAGCAAACAGCGCATCGTGAATCTGGGCCACCAATTTGGCCTTGTCCTTCTTGTAAAGCTTGCGCGGGCCTTTCAGCTTGGCGCTAGCCGCCACACGTTCATCCTTGGTGGCGGAAATACACCGGGCAAACACGGCTTCCGCAATCTGCGGAATGCCGACACCCAGATCCAATCCAGCCTGCGATGTCCACTTCCCGGTCCCCTTTTGACCCGCCGTGTCAAGAATCAGATCCACCATGGGCTTACCCGTCTCGGAATCTTTCACCGCAAGAATATCCGCGGTAATCTCAATCAGGTAGGAGTTCAAAACACCCTTGTTCCATGCCGCAAACACGTCGTGCATCTCGGGCGCCGACATCCCCAACCCCGCCGCCATCAACTGGTACGCCTCGCAGATGAGCTGCATGTCACCATACTCAATTCCATTGTGCACCATCTTGACAAAATGACCAGCCCCGTCGTCGCCAATCCAGTCACAGCAAGGGGACCCATCGGCGACCTTGGCGGAAATCGCCTGAAAGATCGGCTTCACATGCGGCCACGCCTTCGCGTTCCCACCGGGCATAATCGACGGCCCCTTGAGCGCGCCTTCTTCTCCACCCGAGACACCGGTGCCGATAAACAAAATCCCCTTCTTGTCCAACGCCTGGGTGCGACGCACCGAATCGGGATAGTGGCTGTTACCACCGTCGATAATGATGTCACCGGGCGACAGGTGCGGAACCAGTTGATCAATGAACTCATCCACCGGCTTGCCTGCCTTGACCATTAACATGATCTTCCGCGGCGAACTGAGGCTGTTGACCAACTCTTCTATGCTGTGGCACCCCACAAACTTCTTCCCCTTGCCGCGACCATTGATAAACTCATCCACCTTGCTGACCGTTCGATTGTAGCAAGCCACCGTGAACCCATGACTCTCCATGTTCAAAATCAGGTTCTCACCCATCACCGCCAGCCCGACCAATCCAATATCTGCTTTTTTCGTCATGATTATTACCCTTCTCTCAAGCGGCGGGACTTCCCGCCCCATTTGTTAAATACACACAATCAAATCATCACACTCCACTGAACGCACTAAATCCGCCATCCACAGGAATCACAGTCCCTGTGACAAAGCCGGCCGCCTTGTCGCTCGACAACCACAACAGCGCACCCACCAAATCATTGGCACTCCCGAACTTGCCCATCGGAGTATGCGCAATAATCGTGTTCCCGCGCGGCGTCAAGGCACCATCCGGCTTGGTTAACAACGCCCGGTTCTGGTCCGTCAAAAAGAATCCCGGCGCAATCGCGTTAACCCGGATCCCAACCTTGGAGAAATGCACCGCCAACCACTGGGTGAAGTTGCTCACCGCCGCCTTGGCACCACTATAGGCAGGAATTTTCGTCAACGGCGTAAAGGCGTTCATGGAGGAAATATTGATCACACAACCCCGACCCGCCTTTGCCATCCCCTTCGTAAAAACTTGCGTCGGCAGCAGCGTCCCGAGGAAATTCAGATTGAAGACAAACTCAATACCCTTCGGATCCAGATCATAAAAGGTGGTCACGCCTTCGACAGCTCCCTTTAAGTCCTCCGGCATCAAATATTCACGCGTAGTCGTTCCCTTCGGATGATTGCCACCCGCTCCGTTGACCAAAAGCGTCACCGGCCCGAACGCCTTTTCAATCTCGGCGTTGCACTGCTCCAAACTGGCCTTTTCCAGAACATTGCACGCAAAAGCCGCCGCTTTACCTCCCGCCGCACGAATGCCGGCCGCCACTTTCTCCGCACAATCAAGACGCAAATCGGTCACAGCCACTTTCGCCCCGCATTCAGCCAACGCTTCCGCCATGGTGCTGCACAAGACACCACCAGCACCCGTAACGACGGCCACCTCGTTCTCTAATGTCACCTTCATCGGGATCGCCATGATTTTGTCTCCTTTTCCACTGGTTTCTGAAATCAATGACTGACACCGTAAAACATTCTAAGGGACAATTGCAACACTTTTTCTGAAACCTCAAACGTTTGAGATTAAGACTTCAAGCATCCATTAGCATCCCGGCAATCTTGCGGTTCGCTCGCGGCATTGGATAGGAAGACACCTCTTCAGGCCCAATCCACCGGAGTTCCGTCGCCCTCACAGGTATCGCACGACCCGATACCCATTCACATCGATATGCCGTCAGCGTTATCGAAAAATGTGAATAGGCATGCTTCAACGTAAGATACGGGGCCCCCACCTTGACCACTAACCCCGCCTCTTCCCGCACCGCACGAGCAACCGTACACGCCAGAGACTCCTTACCCCTCCGCCGGCCACCCGGAAACTCCCATAACCCGCCCAACATTCCCTTTTCAGGACGGCGGGCCACAAGAATCTTGCCCTTCTTCCAAATTACCCCGGCCGCCATGTCATAATGCGGCACTGCTTCACGGGCACGCATGACCGGCAATTCACCCGCGCGCCCTGTCCGCAACGCCACACACTGCCCAGCCAGCACACAGCCCTCACACTTCGGATTCCTGGGCCGGCAAATCAACGCTCCGATTTCCATCATCGCCTGATTGAAGTGCGACGGATTCACATGTCGAATCACCGGCTTCAATCGCCGCCGGATTTCTTCCGCCACAACCGCCTCTCGCACCGGCTCTTCTATCCCCCAAAATCGCGCAAACACCCTTAAAACATTACCATCCACCACGGGCACTGGCTCTCCAAAGGCGATACTGGCAATGGCCGCTGCCGTGTAAAGGCCAACCCCGGGCATCGCCATCAACTCCGTTGATGTTTCAGGAAGCACACCCCCATGACTGGCCATCACCCACCTTGCCGCCGCATGCAGATTCCGTGCCCGCGAATAATAACCAAGCCCTTCCCAAAGCCTCAGAACATCCTCCAAGGGAGACTCGGCCAATACTCGCACAGAGGGAAATCGCTTCACAAAACGGTCAAAATACGGGATCACCGTTGCCACCTGCGTCTGCTGCAGCATCACCTCGCTGATCCACACCTTGTACGGCGAAGGATCAGAACGCCACGGCATCGGCCGATTCTCCCGCTCAAACCACCGAACAAGTTTCACCTGCCATTGCCCCCCCTTGTTACCTGATTGACTCATGCGTGTTTCCATTCACGTTATCCACACCGGCACCATCAGTAAGGAATTATCATACGTCAGGACTTTATCCGTAAACCGTCATCAACACAACATCATCCGCCTTGGGCCCTGCTCCAAAATGGAGCCTCCCTAACCCCGTTCTTGCCGTAAACCTTCATTTTTGATTCTATGCCCTTGTTCGGGCCAAGCCCGTACCATCGATAAGGGAGAACATCATGGACGTCGACACCATTCTCAGAAAAGCCGTGGAACTGCATGCTTCGGATATCCATCTGAAAGCGGGCCAAAAACCCTTCATGCGCCAGCACAGCGCTCTGGTCGAGTTGGGAGACACCACCCTCGCCCCCGCCGATGTCGAAGCAGCTATCAAAGCGGTGATCCCCTCCTATCTCAACGAAAGTTACCTCTCGCAGCATGAGGCGGATTTCTCTTACACCGTAGAGGGGGCCGGCCGCTTCCGCGCCAACGCCTTCCAAACCCAGGGCCTGCCCGCCCTCGCCTTCCGCCATGTCAAAACAAAGGTTCCCAACTTCGAAGACCTGAATCTCCCGCCCAGTCTCGCCAAAATCGCCTCGTCCCAGCGCGGCATCGTCATTCTCAGCGGCACCACCGGTAGCGGTAAATCCACCACGCTCGCGGCCATGCTGAACCACATCAACGAAAACGAGCGCTTGCGGATCATCACCATCGAGGACCCCATCGAATACCTCTTCCTTGATAAAAAAAGCGTCATCTCGCAACGCGAGGTCGGCCTCGACACCTTAAGCTTCCAAGCCGCCCTGAAACATGTTCTGCGTCAGGATCCCGATGTCATTGTCATCGGCGAAATGCGCGACCAAGTCAGTTTCCGCACTGCCCTTGCCGCCGCCGAAACCGGCCATCTGGTCCTCACAACCCTCCACTCCGGAACGGCCGCCGTCGCCGTCCACCGTCTGCTGGAATTCTTCCCCGCCAACGAGTGGGACCAGATTCGCCTGAATATCGCCAGCAATCTTCAAGCGGTCGTCTGCCAACGCCTATTGAAAGGCTCTCAGGGTGGCGTCATCCCGGCCGCCGAAATCCTCATCAATACCCCAACGGTTCGCAAACTGCTCGAAAAAAACAAACTCGACATCCTCCCGGCCGCCATCGAAACCGGAGTGGATGACGGCATGCAAACCTTCAATCAATCCATTTACAACCTCATCAAGTCCGGCATGATCACCACCGAAGAAGGAATGATTTACGCCTCCAATCCTCAATCGCTCCGCATGAACCTCCAAGGTATTTTCCTTGATGAATCACGTCGTATCCTTTCCTCTATCTAACCCATCCACCCCTCATGCCCATTCCCCCTACCCATCCCAATCTCGATATCGCACCCGACATCACCGAAATGGCCATTCTTGCCGGTAAAGGCGATTACCCCCTTCTCCTCGCCCAGTCCGCTCGCCAACAGGGCGTCAAACGCATCGTCGCCGTCGCCTTCCGGCATGAGACCCAGCGGGCCATCGCACGATATGTCGACGAAGTCCGCTGGGTCTATCTGGGACAGCTGCAATCCCTTCTGGACGCTTTCCAGAGCATCGGCATCCAGCATGCCGTCATGGCTGGCCAAATCACCCCCACTCATCTCTTCAGCCTGCGACTCGACCGCGCCGCCCTGTCCATGCTGGGCCGTCTGCGCGAACGCAATGCCCACACCATCTTTGGCGCCTTCTGTGATGAACTGAAGGGTATTGGCCTGCAATTGCTTCCCGCCCATCTCTTCATGGAGAGCGCCATGCCTCCCGTCGGCCGGATCGCCAACCGCTCTCCATCACGGGAAGAAGAGGCCGATATCAACCTCGGCATCCGGGTCGCTAAAACCACCAGCGGCATCGAAGTCGGCCAGACCGTCGTCGTCAAGCAGGGCACCATCCTCGCCGTCGAGGCGTTCGAAGGTACCGACGAAGCCATCCTGCGCGCCGGCCGTCTCGGGGGCCCCGGCATCGTCGTCGTCAAGGTCGCCAAACGCGGACACGACATGCGTTTCGACATCCCCGTCATTGGCACTCGAACATTGAAAACTCTCCGCAAGGTAAAAGCAGGCGTCCTGGCCGTGGAAGCAGGCCGCACCATTCTCCTTCAGCGCGAAGAACTCATCCGCCAGGCTGACCGCATGAATCTGTGCTTCACTGCCGTTGCCACAGAAGAATCCGGAATGGGCAGGGACGTCTCTCCGGGCCGTCCGTCATCCATGTAGCCTATGTAAACACAACAGCAAGGACGAACCGTTATGTCCAGAAAACTGAAAGTCGGAGTCATTGGCGTCGGCAGCCTTGGACAGTGGCACGCCCGCGTATATTCAGAACTCCCCCACGCAGAACTCGTCGGCGTCTACGATGTCCACGAGAAACGCGCACGGGAAATCGCCGACCGCTATCACACCAAACCGTTCACCTCCATGGATGACTTGGCTTCCAAGGTGGAAGCCCTGAGCATCGTCGTTCCGTCCGACCTGCACCGGGAGGTGGCCTGCAACCTCATGAAGCACAACATCCACCTTCTGGTGGAAAAACCCATCGCCTCCACCACGGCCGACGCCGAGGCCATGGTGGCCTCCGCCAACGAACGCGGCCTCATCCTGCAGGTCGGCCATGTCGAACGCTTTAACCCCGTGCTGAACGTTCTGGAAAGCGTCCTGACCGAACCCCGCTTTATCGAGGCCGTGCGCCTCGCCCCCTACCCGCCCCCTCGGGAAGGTCTGCATCCGCGCGGAACTGAAGTCAGCGTCGTCCTTGACCTCATGATCCACGACCTGGAGATCATCCTCCATCTCGTCCGCTCCAAGGTGAATCATATTCATGCCGTCGGCGTTCCGGTGCTGAGTTCCAGCGAGGACATCGCCAATGTCCGTCTCTCGTTCGAGAATGGCGGCGTAGCCAACATCACCGCCAGCCGCATCAGTCAGGAGCGCACCCGGAAAATCCGCGTATTCCAAACGGACACCTACGTCTCCCTCGACTACGAAAAACAATCCGGTCATCTCTTCCGCAAAACCGGCCCCGCCATCTCCCGCTCCGATGTTCCCATCGAAAAGGGCGAGCCGCTCTTCAATGAACTTTCGTCGTTCGTCCAATGTGTCCTCGATCGGGGTCAGCCTGTCGTCAGCGGCCAACACGCCGCCGATGCACTGAAGCTCGCCGTCGAAATTTGCCAACATATCCGCCAAGGCGGCTCATGATCACAACGCCTGAAATCATGATTATCGCCGGCGAAGTCTCAGGAGACATGCACGCCGCCAGCCTGATCCGTGCGCTAAAAACCCGCCTCCCCAACGCACACGTCTACGGAATCGGCGGGGAACGCCTTCGCGCCCAGGGCGTGGAAACCCTCTACGATGTCAAGGATATGGCAGTGATGGGCTTCACCGAAGTCCTCCGCAGACTCCCCTTCTTCCACAAGGTATTCCATCACATGCTTTCACTCGCACGGCAACGCCGCCCCGATGCCGTCATTCTGGTGGACTACCCGGGCTTTAACCTGCGACTGGCCGCCCGCACCCATGCCGCCGGCCTTAAAACCATTTATTACATCTGCCCCCAGGTCTGGGCGTGGAACCGTCGCCGCATCCCCAAAATGGCATCCATCGTCGACCTGCTGCTCGCCATCTTCCCGTTCGAGAAAAAGGTATTCGAGAATACCCCGCTTTGCGTCAAGTTCGTCGGACATCCCCTCGTCGACGAAATTCGCGAAGCATTGGAAGAACCCTTGCTGGACCTCCCATGGGCCGGGGCCCCGCGTATCGCCCTCCTCCCCGGCAGCCGTACGCAGGAAATCCGCCGCATCCTCCCGTCACTATGCGAAGCGGCCTCCCTCATCGAACAGCACCACCCCAATGCCTCGTTCCTGATTCCAACGCCTTCACCCGAATCCGAAAAACTGATCCACGCAATCCTTCAACAGCTCCCGGTAAGACCCACCCGCCTCACTGTCGTTCTCGGGCAAACCCGGCAAGTCCTTCGCCAAGCCAGGGCAGCCCTTGTCACATCCGGCACCGCCACCTTGGAGTCCGCTTTGCTGATGTGCCCCACCATCGTGGTTTACCGGACATCCCCATTGACGTTCTTGCTCGGGAAACATCTCGTCCAAGTCCCGCACATCGGCATCGTGAATGTGATCGCCGGCAAGCAGATTTGTCCTGAATTTATCCAAAGCAAGGCAACCCCCGCCAATCTCGCAAGGGCTCTTCTCCCATTGCTCGACGATGGCCAAGCCCGGCTCGACATGGTCCGCGGATTTGAACAAGTAAAAGCGCTTCTGGGTCAGGGGGGCGCCGCCACTAATGCCGCCGACTTGATCGCCAAGGCACTCATCCGAAAAGAAATCACCCCATGACAAAGGAGCATGTACCATGTCGGCATTTGGCCTGACACTCTTATCATTCGCTGTCATCCTGATACTGAGCCGCCTGAAGGCCCCGCTCTGGCTTTCCATCCTTGCAGGAGCAATCTCCCTGGGGCTTTTTTTCGGGTTGGACCCGGCCAATCTCGCCCGTACTGCACTTGCCGGCGCCACTAAAAGCACCTCGATCGGACTACTCCTTTGCTTCTCAACCCTGATGATTCTTTCAGATGCCATGAAGCAATCCGGCCGACTGGATCAAATTGTCAGCGTGGTAAATTCATTTTTCAGACGTCCCGCCATTACTCTGGCCGCCCTGCCTGCCCTGATCGGCCTCCTCCCCATGCCCGGCGGCGCGCTGTTTTCCGCCCCCATGGTCCGCCAAGCCGTCGGCGATGCAAACCCGCCTGATAGCAATTTACTGTCGGCGATTAACTACTGGTGGCGTCATATCTGGGAACACTGGTGGCCGCTCTATCCCGGCGTCATTCTCGCCATGAGCCTGACCAACAGCGACTTGATTGTTTTTGCCGCCTACCAGATGCCTCTCGGTTTGTTCATGGTTCTTGGCGGAATTTTTATTTTGCACTCGTTGCATCCTGAACTGCACAAAACACTCCCCCCGCCTCCAGCGGGAACAACCCGCAAACTCCTCGAGGCAACCGCCCCCATTTCCTGCATTCTGGTCGTGTGGTTCATGGGCGACATCATCCTGAAGGCAGCCATCAGGACATGGGGACCCAACACGCTTCCGTTCTCACCAGATCTTGTCACTTTTATTGAAAAGTTCCTCCCGCTGCTTCTTGGCCTGTCAACAAGTTTGGCCTTTACCTTGATCAGCAAACCACTTCCCCGGAAACAAACAGTCCGGCTTTTGATGAACAAGGAAATGATGCCCCTGCTTGCCTTGGTCCTGAGCGTAATGATTTATCAGCAAATGCTGGTGGAGGTAAATGCCGCGGCACGGATCGGCAACGAGTTGACCACCCTTCATGTGCCTGTCACGGCCGTGATCATCCTTCTTCCCTTCATCGCAGGCATGCTCACGGGTATCGCTTTCGGGTTCGTTGGCGTCAGTTTCCCGCTGGTCCTGAGCCTCATCTCCGCCATGCCCGATCATCCCGCCGCACGTCCCTATTTCGTCCTGGCCTATGCCAGCGGACACCTTGGCATGATGCTTTCCCCGGTCCATCTGTGCTTTGTCGTCAGCAACCGGTATTTTAACGCCACCTTCAAGCAAACCTACCGCTATTTCATCCTGCCCAGTCTACTGCTTGCCGTGCTGACAGCGGCTTATTTCATGCTTCTCCGGAAACTTCTGTAGCAGCTCACGGTCGACGGCATGCCGCCCCTCTTCCCCGTTAACTCTGACTTCCAGATTCCGCCCACTGCCAAACCTCACTCACCCGGTCCTTGGTTGTTAACTTGATTGAGATATGCGCAATGCCTTTTTTCTTGAGCGCTTCACTCATGGCACTCACCGCCAGTTCCGGCCGGTTGCACTGATCACTCAAATGGGCTAAAAACACTGCCGATAAATGCGGGCCCGCAATATCAGCAATCACATCCCCCGCATGTTCATTGCTCAAATGCCCCTGCCGGCTGAAAATCCTCTGCTTGAGATGCCATGGCCGGTCGGCATTCTTAAGCAGGAGTTCGTCATGGTTGGCTTCGATCACAATGGCATTGCACGACCGCAATCGTTCACGGATCAACCCGGTCACCATTCCCATGTCCGTCACCACTCCCACCCTGCATCCATCGCAGACCACAACAAATCCCACCGGATCATAGGCATCATGCGGCACGGAGAACGGTTCAAGCCGGAGATCGCCAATCTCAAACGGGGACCCCGTCGAAAAAACATTCCACGCCAATCGCCCCTCCCCCGACCGAGCCGTCACCCCTTGTATCGTCCCGCTATTGGCATACAACGCCACCTTGCCGCCACGATGCAATGCCGATAGCCCCGCCGTATGGTCGCTATGCTCATGAGTCACGCAAATGGCGGAAATAGTTCCAGGGTCAACACCAATCTCAGCCAGGCGGCGCAACGTCTCCCGCCCACTGAAACCCGCATCAATCAGAATGGCTGTGCGGCTGGAAGCCACATAGGTGCAGTTGCCACTGCTGCTGCTGCCTAATACGCATAATCTTAAGGACATAGACGTCTCGCGTGTCCATGATGCAAACGGATACTCGTTAAAATCTCGTAGGGAATCGTCTGGCACCACTGCGCCAATTCATCCGCCCAAAGCGACTCGCCTCCCTGCCGCCCCATCAGCACCACCTCGTCGCCGGCACTCACCCCGCCATCTACCCCGACATCAACAACCGTAAAATTCATGCTGACCCGTCCCACCACCCGCGCCCTCCGCCCACCGACAATGACCTGTCCCTTATTACTCATCAATCGCGAATAGCCATCCGAGTACCCCATATCCACCGTGGCAAGCCATGTGGAACACTTTGTCGTATACGTACTGTGATACCCCACCGGAAATCCCGCTTCCACCTTCTTGATCTGTACCACACGGGTCTTCCACTGCAAAAACGGTTTCGTCTGAACGCGATTCCCAACCAATGCATCGCAATACCCGTACGCCGCAATGCCAATCCTCACTCCGTCCATATCCCACTCCGGATGCGAAAGGAACGTTGAACTATTGGAGGCATGACGGAAAAGCCCCGCCATCCCCATCCCCTTGCACCCCTGCTCCACTTGCCTGAACCGGTCCGCCTGCACGTCGTCAAACCGGCATCCCGACTGCCCGGCAGACGCAAAATGAGTGCAAATCCCTTCTATGGACAGCCCGCCTCCGTCACGCAACCGCCTCACCACATCCACCGCTTGATCCCAGGCAACCCCGAGCCTGCCCATTCCCGTATCGATCTTCACATGACAAGGCAGGCTCGCCCCTCGCCTCCGTGCTTCCGCTGCCACCTCAACCGCCGACGACTCCGCCACAAACACAGGCACAATCCGGTTCACCAGCAATATCTCAATGTCATCAGGCAAAACCGATCCAATCAGAAGAATCTCCCCTTGAGGCAACAAGGCACGCAAGGCAAGCGCCTCATCGATCCGCACCACCATGAATCGCCTGACTCCCGCCGCGAAGGCATACAACGCCACCGTCTCCATGCCGTGCCCATAAGCATCCGCCTTGACCACCAGGATCAAATCAGCCCGCCCGGCCACCGCGGCTCGCAACAAATCCAGATTCCCCCCAAAACCCTTCAAATCCAACTCAGTCCATGTATTACACCGCGGCATCATCATGACCCCCTCACGCCTGCCCTTTATGCTCGCCGCCCGGCGATGGCATCACCACCCGGGTTGCCCGTATCGGATAACGAAGCTTGATATCACCATCAAGCAGGATCTCAACCCAATACACCCCTTCCGTCTCCAGCCTCAGGTTGATGAACATCTGGACATTGGTAACCGTCGCCTCGGACTCCACCAGATTCACAGGCACATCCTTGCTTTCGGCTATCACCTTGGCCCCATCCGCACCAACAATCCGGGTTCGCTCATGAAACGTTCCCTGCCCGCAGCACCACCGGTTGACAATGCAAATCCGCGGAAAAACCGCAGGATACCCCGGCAGGTTAATCACATCAAATAGCCCGATCAGAATAAACTTCCCGCTCCGCTCCTGTCGAACATCGTCACACAACACACTCATTTGAAGATCCGGGCTCATATCATGATGCTCCTTTCACCTGTCCACCCCACTGGCGAAGATGGGCGGTAATAAACGCCACAATGGCCTCATGCGCCTCTCGCCCATTCCCCGTCACCTCCAGGGGTGCGCCAAATTCAAAATGAATCGTTTTTCGATGATCCACATGTCCCAAATCCTTGAACACACGCCCATTCCCCATAAAATCAGTTTTCAAGGCCAGCGGCACCACTGGAACCCCTGCCCGCGCGGCCAACTTGACCCCCAGCGAGTTGAATGCCTCCACGTCAAACTCCACCGACCGCGTCGCTTGCGGAAAAACCACCACCGACACACCCGCCCGCAATAACGCCTCCCCCTGCGTCAACACCACTTTTAAGTCATCACGCGGATTCACACGCGCCACGGCAATCTGTTTCACCGCACGCATGATCTTACCAAAAATCGGATAGTCCAACAGGCTTTGCTTGACCACAAACGCAACGTCCTTGAATGGCAAAATCAGCCCGGGCAGCAACAGCGTCTCCAGCGTACTCATATGGTTGCCCACAAAAACAACCGGTCCACTGACGCCCGCCACATGTTCTAGCCCGCCAACCTCCACCACACCGCCAGCCCCCTCCGTCACGCGCAAGGATGCAAACGACCGCCCCTCATAATCATCAAGGTCAAGCACGCCATCCCGGATCAATCGCCGGGCCACCCCGTAAACCCACAACACCCGGATATGGAACCACAGGGAACGCAATCCTCCAAACACCCCAAACCGGAATAATCTCCACTCTGGTGCCGTTTGATAGGCCCGGTTCACCCTTAAGGCTTCACGAAACTCCAGCGATGTCTTGATACGCTTTCCCACCATGTCCTCCACTTCCTCATTCCTGAGCAGCGTTACTTATCACCTCACCACGACCATCGCAAGCCCCGTTCATCCCTCCCCTCATAATCATTGCCTGATCGCCCCCACGCTCGCCTTCCCACTGTCCCCCCATGCAATACCCTCTATCCTGAACCACCCACTTGTGTTTTCCAAAGTCGTGTGCGATAGTTCGCCCATAGGCATCTATCATGAAAGAGAGTAAACGCGCCGAATCGATAGCACATAAAGCGCGCATCCTCATCGTAGAGGATGAGGCCATCGTCGCGTCTGATATCGCCCTTACATTAAGGTCCCTTCGTTACAGCGTCATTGGAACCGTGGCAACCGGCGAAGATGCCGTTGCCAAGGCCGCCTCCAGTCATCCCGACTTAGTCCTGATGGATATCCGCCTCGCCGGCGAAATGGATGGTATTCATGCCGCTCACCTCATCCACAAGGAACAGCCCATCCCCATCATTTTCCTTACCGCCCACGCTGACCACGCCACACTCAACCGCGCCAAGGCAATCGCCCCCTACGCCTATCTCGTTAAACCCTTCTCTCCCCGGGAACTGGAAGCCGCCCTCGAAACAGCCCTCTTTCGCGCTTCCATGGAGCGCAAACTGAACGAACAGCGCCAGTGGTTTGAATCAGCTCTCAATTGCATCGGCGACGCCATCATCGCCGCCGATGTGCATGGCGTCGTCACCTTTATCAACCCCATCGCCGAACAACTCACCGGATGGAAACACGACAAGGCCATCGGACGCGACCTGACCGAAGTCTTCAATACCATTGACGAGCAAACCCGCCAGCCAGTGGAAGCACCGGAAGCCAGGGCGCTCCATGGCAATATCGACATCCACGATGAAACGGAAGATGTACTGCTGATCTCAGAGGGCGGCACCGAGCGCCCCATCACCACCACCGTCTCCCCTATTAACGACGCTCAAGGAAACCTGCTCGGAATCGTCACCGTCTTTCGCGACCTGACCACACGCCGCCAGATGGAACGACGCGTCCTCAACCAGCAGAAAATGGAGGCGCTCGGAAAACTTTCCAGCAACATCGCCCACGACTTCAACAATATTATCAGCCTCATCGCCGGCTACACCGCCGCCATGCAGGAATACCTGCTTCCCAATACCCGTGCTTATGATGACGTCCGCCGCATCATGGCCGCCGTGGAACATGCAGGCACCCTGTCCAAACGCATCCTTGGCGTCGCTCGCGCCAGCGAGGCCGAACGAAGCCTCGACATCCGCCCCATCCTCCTGAGCGACGTCGTGCGTAGCGCCACCGGCCTTCTCCGCGGCACCCTGGAAAAAAGGAAAATCAAACTCGTCGATCACATCCCCGACCAGAGCGCCTACGCCAACACGGACCGCAACCATTTCATCGATACCCTGGTCGACATCCTCCTCAACAGCGCCGAGGCCATGCCGGATGGCGGCACGATTACTATCGATACCAAATCCTTCAAATTAGCAAAGCAGGACCGTCGCCTGAATCCCGTCGCCAAGCCCGGCCGCTACACCGTCTTGCGCATCCGCGACACCGGCAAAGGGATGCCGCGGGACATCGTTGACCGAATTTTCGAACCCTTCTTCACCACAAAACCCGATGATAACCATGTGGGACTCGGGCTGGCGGTGGTCTATAGCACCATTCAACGCTATGGCGGCTGGATCAAAGTCAGCAGCGTACCGGAAAAAGGCACTCTCTTGAGCATTTACCTCCCCGAGGTAAGCATAACCGCCCATCCCCCCCACGCCACCATCAACCGATCCTCCACCATTCTGGTGGTCGATGATGATGAGGCCGACCGGAGGGAACTCCAGGTAATCCTCAAGCAGGCCGGTTTCAAAGTCATCACCGCCAAGGACGGCGACGAAGCTCTCGTTATCTTTACACGCCATTCCGACAAAATTGATCTGGTCATCCTGGATGTAATCATGCCAGGCAAGGATGGACGGGCTGTTTATGAGGAAATCACCAAAATCAATCCCATGGCGCCGGTAATGATGCTAAGCGGCTTTTCGCGCGACTATGTGCGCAACTATCTGCCGGCAGGAGCGTGGCGATTTGTCCAGAAACCATTCGATCCAGATCAGATCCTGAATATTGCCCGGCGCCTTCTGGACCAGAAATCCACATGACTTCCCCCCCTTCGAACACCGGCCTGCGGACCGGAATGGATGTATTGATTTCCGAACACTCCGACTGGATCGTGGGGGCCCGGATCGGATTGGTCAGTCATAATGCCGCGGTGAACGGGTCGGGCGTCTCTTCCGCTGAACGGCTTCAATCCATTCCGGGAATCAATCTGTCCGCGCTCTTCGGCCCGGAACACGGCTTTGCCATATCCGCCGCCGCTGGCGAAACAACACACGACAGCCTTCACCCCCTCTGGAACATCCCCGTCTACTCCCTCTATGGCGAAACCCGAACCCCAACCGCCGCCATGCTGGACAAGGTGGACCTGCTGATCGTGGAGTTTCAGGATTTGGGGGCCCGCCCCTACACCTACGTCTCCACCCTCCGTCTCGTCTTGGAATCCGCCGCCGCCCACCATAAACCCGTCATCATAGCCGATCGCCCCATCCCCCTGCCACTCCGCCCCGACGGCCCCATGCTAGCCCCTGCCTTCAATTCCTTTGTCGGCCTTATCCCCTCCCCTATGCAGTACGCCATGACTCCCGCCGAAACCGCCGGCTGGCTGCGCGACACCCTGGCCCTGCCACTGAACCTCAGGATCGCCCCCATGCACCATTATCACCGGGACCCTGTCCGCCTTCCGCAGTGGCCCCCCTGGATCGCCCCCTCCCCGCGCATTCGCTCCTGGGAATCAGCCTGTCTCTTTACCACCACCGTCTTCGGCGAAGCTCTCCCATCTCTGGATTACGGCTCCGGCACCGATCTCGCTTTCCAGGTCATTGCCGCCCCTTGGCTCAATGCCAACGCCCTGATCAAACACATGCATGAACTCCCGATCCCGGGCCTTGCCGCCACGCCCTGCCGCTACCGCGCCGCCTCCGGCCTCTACAACGGCCAAATCCTGGATGGCACCCGCCTGATCATCACCGACCACTCCCTCTTCCGCCCCGTCACCACCTCGGTGATCCTGCTGGACTATATCCACCAACTCGCCGGCTCCGAACGCATTTGGTCAGCCCCCGGAACACGACCGGACTGGTTCGACAAACTCTACGGTACAAGCCGCGTCCGCCTCTCCCTCCACTCGGGCCACACTGGACTCGAAATTGCCAACACCTGGGAAGACGATCTTGACGCCTTCAACATCAACCGCTCAAAATACCTCCTCTATCATAAGGTTAACTCCCCATGAAACGCCCCGCCAAAGCTGTCGTCCTTGCCGCTGGTTACGGCGAGCGCCTTCTGCCCTTGACCCTCCTCCGCCCCAAACCCCTCGTTCCCGCCTGGGGCAAACCCATCCTGCAGCACGTCATCGACATGCTTGCCCGCTGGGGCGTTCAGGATATTCTCGTCAATACTCACTATCACGCCGGACTCATCTTGGAACAGCTCCGCCTCCATCCCACATCCGGGGTCCGGGTCGAGGTTTCATTCGAACCCGAAGTCCTCGGTACCGGCGGCGTACTCCCTCATGCCCGCTGGTTTCTTGATGACCAACCCTTCTGGATGATGAACGCCGACGTCCTGGCCGATGTCTCCCCCGCCCCCTTCCTTCAGGCATTCCGGAAAGGGAACCCGCTGGCCGCCCTCTGGCTCCACCCCAATCGGGGCCCCCGCACCGTCGAACACCACAAAGGGCTCATCACTAACTTTCGCAGCGCCCATCGTGGAACCCCCGGAACCTGCACCTTCTGCGGACTCCAACTCCTCTCCCCCCGTATCCTCAACTACCTCCCTTCAACCGGCCCATCCAGCATCATCGAAGGCTACGAACACGCCATGCGTGACGGTGAACACATCGCCAGCATCGTCACCCCCACCGCCTACTGGGCGGATATCGGAACCCCAGCCTCCTACCTCGCCGCTCACAAGGAAATCCGCGACGCCGCCCATCACCGCAAACCAGGCGCCCGTCTCTATCCCTCCGCTGCTCTCCCTCTCCATTGGGGGAAAAGGGCTGGCATTAGGACATCTTCAACCGACTTACCCCGCCAGCAGGACACCAACGCCTTCTTCTCCGTGGAACGCTTTGCCACCATTTCCCCCCGCGCCAAACTCAATAACGTCGTCATCTGGAACGGGGCCCGTATCGGACCACACGCCGACATCCGAGACGCCATCATCACCGATAACGCCACCGTCAACCATCCCCTGACCTACATGGCGATTCCCGTCCAATCTTTACCGGACCCCGAACTTCACGATGTTGTCCTGCAACTCGGATGGCCCCTCGAAAAGACACTGCTCAACCCCTTCCCACCCCGTGGATCCGCCCGCACCTTCAGTCGCCTGACCTTCGGATGCAATCACGCCATCCTCGTCCGCTACAGCACCGAGCGCCCCGAGAACGCCCTCTACGCCACCCAGTCCCGTTTCCTCGCCCGTCACGGCATCAGGGTCCCCGGCGTCCTGCTGGATCGCGCGGAATCCAATCTCTGCGTCATGGAAGATGCCGGCCACGAAAGCATCGAGTCACTCGCCCCGCACCTTTCCCCTGCCCGCCTGAAATCGATCTACCACCGCATTCTCGATCAAATCCTGCTCCTTCATGGACCCGCCGCCCGCGCCGCACGGCGTCAGAACATCGAACTTTCCCCCGCCTTCGACCGCGCACTCTTCCTCTGGGAACACGATCTGTTCTGCCGGGAATTCCTCCTCAAGCACTGTCAATTCCCGGACAGCGTCATCACCGCCGCCCGCACCGAACTCGAAACCCTCATCCCCGTGCTGCAAGCCGCCCCGCGCGTCCTCCTCCACCGCGACCTCCAATCCAGCAACATCCTGATCGTCCGCGGGGCCCCCGTGCTCATTGACTTCCAGGGAATGCGCTTTGGCCCCGCCGCCTATGACTTGGCATCGCTCCTCTGCGACCCCTACGTCAACCTGCCAGTTCCTCTTGTGGATGACCTTCTCGATTACTACGTACGCCGCATCCCCAGTGGCGAACAGCGCCGGGATGAATTCCCTGTCGCCGCCACTCAACGTCTGGCCCAGGCCCTGGGCGCCTACGGACGCCTCGGACACAATCCAAACACCTCTGGATTTCTGCGCCACATCCCCGCCGGAATCCGCCAGTTCCTGAATGCCTCGGAAAGAACCGGCATGTTGCCCACCCTGCACGCCACCCTGTCAAAATGGGCGCAATCCCACGGCCATCCAGTTTGATACTTCATAATGCCTTCCCTCCCCCTTTTTCCTGAACCCTGAACCCTCCCCCATCCCCCCCTCCTATCCAGTTGGCACTCATACCGTTTTTGATATGATCCCCGCCATGAACGATGCGTCGTCCACCGTAATTGAAGCCCGCAGCCTAACCAAGGTATTCAAGGATTTCTGGGGCCGCCCCAAGGTTTATGCCGTCAACGGCATCGACCTCTCTGTCCCCAAGGGGGAAATATTCGGACTTCTGGGCCCCAACGGTTCCGGCAAAAGCACCACCATCAAGATGATCCTCGGTTTGCTCCACCCAACCGGCGGAACACTCACCGTCCTCGGCCAGCCCCCCTCCGATGTGGCCACCAAAAACAGAATGGGATTCATGCCGGAAGAGTCCTACCTCTATAAATACCTCACCGCCACGGAAATCCTCACGTTCTTCGCCAACCTCAGCGGACTCCCCTCCACCACCCGCAACGAAACCGTGCGCCAACTCATCGACCAAGTCGGCCTGTCCAAAGCCAGGAACCGCCGCATCGGTGAATTCTCCAAAGGAATGGCCCGCCGCGTCGGCCTCGCTCAGGCCCTGCTGAACGATCCCGACCTGATCCTGCTCGATGAACCCACTTCAGGCCTTGATCCCGTCGCCTGCCGCGAAGTCAAAGACCTCCTCCTCTCCCTCTCCTCCCGCGGAAAAACCATTCTGATCTGCTCCCATCATCTGGCCGACATGGAAGATATCTGCGACCGTGTGGCCATTCTCCTCGATGGACACATCGTGACTCAAGGCACCGTCCCCGACATGCTGAACGATCCCGGTCGCCTTCAATTAACCGTGCAGGGCCTGTCCGCCGATAAACTCCCGGCCCTCCTGCAATATATCGAACAGGAAACCGGCCACACGCCCAGCGTGGATCATGCGGGACGAAGCTTGGAATCACTCTACGTTAACGTGGTCTCAAAGCAACGCGGCACTCCATGAACCTGCGTCGAATCATTGCCATTGCCCAGTTGACCGTTCGCGACGCCATCCGCTCCCGGATCCTTCTCGCCCTGGCCACCCTCATCCTGATCATCCTGTTCGCCATCCCCTTGCTCATCACCGACGACACTTCCCCTGCGGATCGTCTATCCGTCATCCTCCGATACTCCCTCGGCTCCGTCGTGTTCATCCTCACCGTAGGCACGCTCTGGACCTCCTGCGTGGCCATCTCCGGCGACATCGCGGAGCGCCGCCTGCATCTCGTTCTGGCGAAACCCGTTCACCGTTACGAACTCTGGCTTGGAAAATGGCTGGGCATCGTCGGCATCAACTTCGCCACACTGACGTTTACCGGAGCCCTGATCTCCATAATCCTTTACCGTGCATGGTCTGCCCTGCCCGCCGGCTCAATCCCGTTCACTCAAACGGAAGCTCGCCTGCTAACTGCCCGGATTACCATCCTCCCCGAACTTCCTCCAACCTTTGACCGGCAAATGGAGACACAAATCGCTAAACTCCAGAAAGACCAGCAGACACCCATTCCCCCGAATCTTCAGGAGCTTCGCAAGCAGGCGAAACGTCAGGTCATTCAATCCGGAATGATCGTTCAGCCAAACGGCTCGCTGACGCTTCATTACCTTATCCCCGCCCAACCGCAACAGCCGCTGCCTTATGAATTGAGCTTTACCATGGAGTCCTCGCAGCCCACCAAGGCGTTCGCCTCCGGAGTCTGGAAGGTTTCTGATTCAACGGGAGACGGTTGCTCAATCCCCTTCACCAATTCACCCGGTGTCCCGGCCCATATCCTGATCCCCGCTTTAACGAACAGGGAACCCGCCCGCATCACCATTACCTTGACCCGCGCCGATGCGGGAAGTTCCGCGCTCCTGCTCCTTGCCCCCCACGGCAAGATGCCGGAACTACTGGTACCCGTCGGCGGTTTCGGACCCAACCTGTGCCGCACGCTCCTGATTTCATTGTTCCATCTGGCCTTCGTGGCAGCCTTGGGCGTCACCATGGGCTGCCTGCTATCCTTACCCGTCTCCGTATTTACCGCTTTCGCCTTCCTGATCATGCTTAACATGAGCGGGTTTATTTCAACCATAGCGGCACAAGGAACCTTCCTTGAGGATCATCATGGCAATGTCTTGTCCCCTGGCATCATCGATTACCTCATGTTAAAGATAATTACCGCCATGAACGTGGTCACCGGTCCCTTGGAATCCCTAAACGCCTTGCCCCTGCTGGCGGAAGCCCGCCTGGTTTCATGGTCAATGGCAGCCAAGGCGTTGGGAGTATTGGGAGCCCTCTACACCGCCGCCGTGGCCATCCCGGGAATCTTCCTCTTCAACCGCCGCGAACTTCAATAACCCCCTATTCCCCGCCCCCCATCTTCATCTGCGCCCATCTGCGCCTGCCCTGCGCCTCGTAGCAGGGTCATCTGCGGATAAATCCCACCCGCTTTTCTGTCCCCTCCCCCTTCCGCGTCTTCGCGAGAAACCTGTACCCTCAATCGAATGTAGCCGCCCCCTCTTATTCCACCCCCCGCATTTCCTGAACCCTGAACCCCGAACCCTGAACCCTGAACCCTCTCCCCACCCCCCAAAAAAGTGTCACCCCTTAGCCAGAAAGGATCGAATCCTAACCAGCTAAGGGGTCATGGCTGGTGAGTCTGCCGGACGCTTCTCGCGCCCACCCCCCCTCGCTCTGGTTATATAATCGCATATTTTATCGAAAACGGATGTTAAGAGTCGGTTAAAAGAATTGGTCATATGCACGGTTGTGTTCTTGGAATCACAAGTCGAAGTCTTGACTTACACTTAAATACTGCCACAATTCGAACCCATTTTACTGGATCAAGGAGAAATCCATATGAACATCAAACCGTTTAACGCCGTTCGCGTCCGTCCCGACCTCGCCGCCAAGGTGGCCGCCGTCCCCTACGACGTCGTGGATACCAATGAAGCCAAAGTCCTCGCCGAGGGTAACCCCTTCAGTTTCCTCCATGTTTCCCGCGCCGAGATCGATATGTCCCCCGCCGTAGATCCCTATTCCGATCAGGTCTACCTCCAAGGGCGCGACACCCTGCAACGCTTCCTTAACGAAGGCACACTGGTCCGCGAACCCACGGCACGCCTCTACCTCTACCGCCAGACCATGGGTGCGCACGTCCAGCGGGGCATCGTCACCTGTTGCGCCACCGCCGACTACGAGTCGCACGTCATCAAGACCCACGAGAAGACTCGGCAGGACAAGGAAGACGACCGTACCCGCCATATCAAAACCCACAACGCACAGAGCGGCCCCATCTTCCTTGTCTATCGCGACAACCCCGCCATCAACCGTCTCGTGGCCCAAACCGAACAAACCACACCCCTTTTCGATTTTGTCGCTCCCGATGGAATTCATCATGCCGGCTGGATATTCCCTGATGCCGCTGACTTAGTCCGCGCCTTTACGTCTATCCCTGCCGCCTATATCGCCGATGGCCATCACCGCGCCGCCGCTGCCACCCGCGTGGCCAGGGAACGCCGCGCCGCCAACCTTAACCATACCGGCAATGAGGAATATAACTGGTTCCTGGGCGTCCTGTTCCCCGCCAGCCAGGTCCAAGTCCTCCCCTATAACCGCCTCGTCAAGGATCTGTTCGGTCTCTCCCCTTCATCCTTCATGAACGAAATTTCCAAGCGCTTCACGGTAACCCCGACAAACGCCTCACGCCCCCCCGCCCCCGGTTCCACCTGCATGTACCTCGCCGGTGCGTGGTATCTTCTGTCGTGGACCCTCCCTCCCGGGGCCTCCCCGGAAGAACGCCTCGATGTCACCGTTCTCCAGAGCCGTCTCCTCGCCCCCGTACTCGGCATCACCGATCCGCGCACCAGCAAGCGCATTGAATTTGTCGGTGGCATCCGCGGCACCGAGGAACTCGTGCGCCGCGTCGACAACAATAGCGCCGCTGTGGCCTTCTCCATGCATCCCACCACGGTGAACCAGATGCTCGATATTGCCGATGCCGGCGGCATCATGCCGCCCAAAAGCACCTGGTTTGAACCAAAACTGCGCGACGGACTCTTCATCCACACACTCGATTGATCCATCGACGGATCAAGCCCTATGTGCTACTGTGGTTTCAATGAATCCCAGAATTCTCATTTTGGACGACGACGCATCGATCTGCAAAATCTACACCCTTATGCTCAACAAGATCGGTGTTGACGTTGATACAGTGACATCCGGCGAAGATGCCGTCGAACGTTATGTAGCCTCCCGGACTTCCGGAAGACACTACATCGGCGTCATTCTGGATCTCACCGTTCAACAAGGCATGGGGGGTCTCGCCACGTTGAAACGACTCAAGACCCTCAACCCCGCCGTGTACACCGTCGTGGCCAGTGGCGCTTCTCGCGAAACCATTCAATCCCAATATCATGATCAGGGTTTCTCCGATTCGCTCCCCAAGCCATTTCGCTTCCAGGACGTGGCCAATTGCGTCACCCGGATGAAAGCCGCCGCTGCCTCCTGATTTCCTCCCTGCATACCCATGAATAAAACATCCGCCTTCCCCGTCATCCGCCTCAGCACAGAATGGCCATCCATCGAAATCCTCTATGAGGATGCCGACCTCATCGCCATCAACAAACCCGCCGGCTTACTGCTGGCTCAGGACCCATGGGACAAGGAACGGGAAAGCCTGATGTGGCTGCTTCATAACGCCGTTCGCGCACAACGCCCCTGGACAGTCGAACGCAAGCTCGCCTATCTGGCAAACGCACATCGCATGGATGCCGGCACCAGCGGAGTCGCCCTGCTGGCACGTAACAAGTCAACACTCACCAACCTTACCACCCAGTTTAAGGAAAATCATCCACGGCTCCAATACACGGCCCTCGTTAATGGCTCCCCTCAGGAACAAACAATGGAAATCAATCTTCCGTTGGCTCCCTGCCTGCTACACCCCGGTCTTTCCGAAGTCAGTCCGACAGGAGGAAAACCCGCCATCACCAGGATCAGTCTGGTGGAACGGTTCAATGGCTATTCCCTCATTCGCGCTGAACCCTCAACAGACCGTCCCCACCAGATCCGCGTCCACCTGCGCGAAATCGGCTGCCCCTTGGTCGCCGACCCGGATTACGGCAGCGGCGCCCCCCTCCTCCTTTCATCACTGAAGAAACACTACAAACTGAAAGCGGACGGCGAACGCCCCTTACTGGGTCAGTTTGCCCTTCACGCCGAACAGATGGAATTCACCCACCCGTCCACAGGCGATTCCGTTACAATCTCAGCCCCGTGGCCAAAAGATCTTACCGTCTCCATCAAATACCTGCGCCGCTATGCCGGCTAACATCAGGTTTAAGTCAATCTGTATCCCCGTTGTAATCCATATCCTCTTCTGGAGGGTTGTGCTCTGTCCCGACCATCTTCCGATCATCGGATCTTGGTCGCACTTCTTGGCATCGGATCATCGGATCAATAATCGGGCATCCACCCCTGCTATATTTGAAACGATCAAAACGCTTGACCCCTCTCCGCATAGAAACTATAGTTACAGTTCTGTTGAAAAGTGCGTTTCGTGACGAGTGGGTTGATCCCACTCGTTTATGTATGGAGAGAACCCGTCGGAACGCCAACGCGGGAGGACGTAGTATGAATGGTGAATTGGTTGCAATACTAAATTATTTGGAAAAAGAGCGTGGAATCAACCGCGAAACCTTGTTCCAAACCCTGGAAAGCGCCTTGTTGTCTGCTTCCCGCAAAAGCGTGGGACCGGCCAAGGAAGTTCGCATTCATATCGATCGTAAAACATGCGATATCAAGGCCTTCGCCACTGTACTCGTTGCAGAACACGTCACCTCCAAACACGACGAAATCAGCCTGCAGGACGCCAAAAAACTCAAGAACGATGCCAAAGTGGGCGACCAGCTCGAAATCGAGGTCACTCCCCAGAATTTCGGCCGTATTGCCGCGCAAACCGCAAAGCAGGCCATTCTCCAAAAAATCCGCCAGGCCGAACGGAATATCGTCTTTGAAGAGTACCGTGACCGCGCCGGTGACATCATCAACGGCACCATTCGGCGCTTCGAACGGGGCGACATCATTGTTGACCTCGGTCGCGCCGAAGCCGCTATGCCCGCACGCGAACGCATCACCACTGAAATTTACCAGGTCGGAGACCAACTCCGCGCGCTGGTCTTGTCTGTGCAGGATAATCCGTCCGGCCCCAGTATCGTCCTTTCGCGCAGCCATCCTAATTTCGTCCGCCGCCTTTTCGAACTCGAAGTATCGGAAATCGCGGACGGCACCGTCGAAATCAAGGGCATTGCCCGCGAGGCGGGCTTTCGCTCAAAAATCGCCGTTGTTTCCCGCGACCCAAAGGTTGACCCCGTCGGAGCCTGCGTCGGAATGCGCGGCGCACGCGTGAAAAACATTGTCAGGGAACTCGCCGGCGAGAAAATCGATATTGTTCGCTGGAGTGATGACGTCAAAACCTATGTCAACAACGCCCTTTCACCCGCAAAGTTGTCCAAGGTTGAAATTGACCCCACTCACCCCAATGTCGTGCACGTCACCACGGAAGCGGATCAACTCTCCTTGGCCATCGGGAAACGCGGACAAAATGTTCGCCTCTCCTCAAAACTACTGGGATGGAAAATCGACATCCAAAAGGATGAAGGCAATATCACCTTCGAGGAGAAGGTCGCACGCGCCATTCAAAACCTTGCGGCTGTCCCCGGTATCGGCAAGGAAAATGCCGATAAACTCGTTCAGGCCGGATTCCTGAACATTGAGGGCATTCTGGCCGCCGAAGTCTCAGACATTGAAGCCACTGGGGCCTTTGATGCGCAAACCGCCAAGGTCATTTACGAAGCGGCAGCCGCGGCACTGCCGCACGAACAGGAAAGCACGGATACGTCTCATGAGAGTGCATGAACTAGCAAGAGAACTTGGCCTGAATAGCAAGGATGTCCTGGACAGGCTTCAGGAACTTGGCGTCGTGGCAAAAAACCATATGACAGCCCTGAATGCTGATGCCATCGCTAAGGCCCGCGCTTCCTTTAAGAAGACCGCGCCACCTCTATCGGCAACCCCTCCGGTTGCCCCAGAGTCTCCCATCCCCGCCCCGGCAGCAGCTACCCCTACCCCTGCTCCCGCTCCGGCAACGGATGACCGGCCTGTCGTCTCGCCCGACAAGAAATTAATCATCCTCAAGGGACCTGTCGTTGTCCGGGACCTCGCCGAGATCCTCGGCGTTCGACCCAACCAACTTATCGCGGAATTGATGCGCCTGAACGTCCTGGCCAGCATCAACGAACAGATCGATTTCAAGGACGCTGGCCGTATTGCCGAAAAGCACGGCTACTCCGTCGAGCGCGAAAAAAAACCAGAACCCCCGAAACCAGCTCAGAAAATCGAAAAGCCTGACGCCAAAACCGCTGCCGAAGAAGCCAAAAAAATGCTTCCACGCGCTCCGGTGGTGACAGTCCTCGGCCACGTCGATCACGGCAAGACTTCCCTGCTGGACAAAATCCGCAATACCTCGGTGGCTAAAGGAGAAGCAGGCGGCATCACCCAGCACATCGGCGCCTCTACCGTCCACGTTGGCAACCAGCGAATCACTTTCCTTGACACCCCCGGCCACGAGGCGTTCACCGCCATGCGCTCACGCGGAGCCAACATGACAGATATCGCCATTATCGTTGTCGATGCCAAGGATGGCCTCATGCCCCAGACGCAGGAAGCCATCAAGCATGCCCAGGCCGCCAATGTGCCGATCATTGTAGCCATCAATAAAATCGATCTGCCCGCCGCGAATCCTGACAGGGTCAAACAGCAACTCGCAGGCATTAACCTGACCCCTGAAGACTGGGGCGGCCAGACAATCTGCAAACCCGTCAGTGCACTCACAGGCGAAGGCATCCCTGAACTTCTCGAAATGGTCCTGCTTCAGGCAGAAGTGCTGGAACTCAAGGCCAGCCCGGGTCTTCCCGCCTCTGGCTTTGTCATTGAGTCCCAACTGGAATCCGGAATGGGCCCCACCGCCAATCTGCTGGTCACCAACGGAACCCTGCGCCTCGGCGATATCATCCTCTGCGGTTCGTACTGCGGACGGGTACGAGCCCTTCTGGATGACCACGGCGCCAAACTCAAGGAAGCCGGCCCCTCCACCCCTGTCAAGTGTCTCGGCCTTTCGGGTGTTCCCGATGCAGGCGCTCCTTTCGAAGTGTATGCAAACGAAAAAGCAGCCCGCATTGTCGCCGAGGAACGCCTGGCGAAGGTCAAATTAAACCTGGTCTCCTCCCCTCGCCGCGCTTCACTGGCCAATCTTTTCGAGCAGATCAAGGACAACGAACGTGTGGAACTGAAAATCGTGCTCAAGGCCGATGTTCAGGGCTCACTGGAAGCCATTGATCACGCCCTCAAACAAATCAAGAGCGATAAGGTTTCCATCCGGATCCTGATGACCGGTGTGGGCAGCATCACATCCAATGATGTGCTACTCGCCAGCGCTTCTGATGCCATTGTTATCGGATTCCATGTCTCCGTCGAGGAAGGCGCCCTCCGCTTGTCAAAACAGGAAGGTATTGAAATCCGCCTGCATAGCATCATCTACGAGTTGGTGGACCGGGTCCGCGAAGCCATGACCGGATTGTTGACCCCGATCCTCAAGGAGAAAATGACAGGACGGGCCGAAATCAAACAGGTCTTCACCATTTCCAAGGGCAGCGTTATTGCCGGATGCGTCGTCCTCAACGGATACATCACACCCCGTGTCAAGGTGCGCGTCAAACGACAGAACACCATCGTTTATGAGGGCGCTATCTCCTCACTACGGCGCTTCCAGAATGAAGCCTCCGAGGTACGTGAATCACAGGAATGCGGCATCCGCTTGGATAACTTTAATGCGTTCGTCGAAGGCGACATCCTTGAATGCTTCGAAATCGAGCGGATCGCCCAAACCCTGTAAACAGCGGCAGAACATGCGATGAAGATCGACCGAATCACCCGCATCAATGAATTACTCCGTCGTGAAATAAGCGAGGTCATCTATCGCCTCATCGATCCATCAACGTTTGACCTGGCGGCACTGACCGTCACTCACGTGATCACCAGCCCCGACCTGCGTGGCGCCCGCGTTCTGGTTTCCATCCGCGGCCACGAGCACGAACGGGGCCGCATGCTATCGCAACTCCAACGACTCCATGGCGCCATCCAGGAGGATATTGCGCAAAAGGTCATTCTGAAATATACCCCGCGAATCCAGTTCGATATGGACCACAGTATTGAGAACGGCGACAAGGTCCTTTCCCTGCTGGCAGAGCTGGATAAAGCGGCCACCACCCCCGCTAATAAATCCCCCGAGCTTTCGGAGGAAACCTGATGGTTGGCGAGCGAGTACCGGCTGATCCGTTTGACGGAATCCTTCTTGTTGATAAACCCTCCGATCACACCTCCCACGATGTAGTCGCCCGTATCCGCGGCCGCTTCGGGCTCAAGAAAGTCGGACACGGCGGCACACTGGATCCTTCCGCCACCGGGCTGCTGGTCCTCCTTCTCGGACGCGCCACCCGTCTCTCGAATTATTTCCTCTCGTCGGACAAGACATACGAAGGCGTCATGCGTCTGGGCGTGACCTCCGATTCCTACGATGCCGACGGCCTCATTACGCCGGTCTGCAACCCCTCGGGGATCACCCGCGAACAGGTGGAACAGGAAATGACCAGGCGCAGGGGCGACCAGCTTCAAACCCCACCCATGATTTCAGCAGTCAAAGTCAACGGCGTCGCTCTCTACAAGCGCGCACGACGAGGCGAGGAAGACGTGGAACGCAAACCGCGCCTCGTCCATATCTATGAATTCCGGATGACCAGTTTCACTCCACCCGAAATGGCATTCGTTCTGCGCTGCACCAAAGGCACCTACGTCCGCTCCCTTTGCCACGACATCGGCCAATCCCTCGGCTGCGGCGCCATTTTATGCGCTCTCCGCCGCACACAGTCCGGCATGAATACCCTTGATAAAGCCACGCCTTTGGATCAACTTCTAAGGATGGAAAAAGGCGCTCTTCAGAACCTCGTCATCCCCCTGCAGCATCTCATCAGTATGCCCGGGGGCCCCCGTCTCGACTGACAGGAGACCCGATGAAACTCGTCCGCCAAATGGAGGCCATGCGAAAAATGGAGGCACCCCTCTTTCTGGCCGCCGGTTTTTTCGACGGAGTCCACCGCGGTCACCGCGCCGTTCTGCAGCGGACCGTACGCCGCGCCAAAGCCGCTGGCGGTCAGGCATGGGCCATTACCTTTGACCCCCACCCTCTTAAAGTGCTCGACCCCTGCGCCGCCCCCCTCCTGCTAACCTCCACGCGTCACAAACTCGAACTCATGCAGCAACTGGGAATCGATGGATGCCTCCTCATTCCGTTTACCCGCCGCTTCGCCAGCACACCGGCGGAAGATTTCCTCGCCAGCCTGGCCGTTAATCTCCCCACCCTGAAACGCGTCCTTGTCGGCGAAGATTGGAGATTCGGGAAATCAGGACGTGGCGACACCCGCATGCTTGACGCCTGGGCAACCAGTCGCGGAATCACTCTCGAACGCGTCGCTCCCGTCAGACACCGACACGACGTCATTTCCAGCACCCGCATCCGCGAGGCCATTGCCAAGGGACAACTTCTCTCCGCTGCCGCACTGCTCGGCAGACCCTTCAGCATTCTCGGAACGGTGACTCATGGAAATCGCATCGGACGAAAATTAGGATTCCCTACGGCCAATCTCGATCCCCATAGCGAGGTACGCCCCCCTGTCGGCGTCTATGCCGTTCAAGCCATTACCAATGATGGAGACCATCCGGGCATCGTTAACTTCGGCTACCACCCCTCCATTTGCCCAACCCGTTCTCCCCTGATTGAACTTCATCTGCTGGATAGCAGCCCTCATCTTTACGGGAAACGCGTCGAGATCTTCTTCATGGCCAGACTGCGCGCCGAACGCCATTTCAAGTCCACGACAGCTCTCATTACTCAGATCGAAAAAGACATTACCCTGGCCCGACTCAAATTATCCACCCCATCTCAAAAGAAACTTTGGAACAGGACTTTACAAACGTGGCACCCTGATACTATAGTGGCACCACCAAAAACAAAGAGATAAAGAAGAAAGGGAATAGGGCTCAGATAACGTATGGATCCTCAAGCAAAGAGCACGGTACAGAAGGAGTTTCAACGTCACGACAAGGACACCGGTTCTTCCGAGGTGCAAGTCGCGGTTTTAACGCGTCACATCGAGGAACTCACCGAACACTTGAAACTTCACAAAAAGGATCACAGTTCACGCTATGGTCTGCTGAAAATGGTCAGCGCACGGCGTCGCCTTCTCAACTACTTGAAAAACAAGGACGAGAAGTGCTATCAGGAAATCGTCAAGCGGCTCAAGTTGCGTCGCTAGACTTACTGTGATCTCAGTCAGGCATGGTCCCCCCACTGCAGAGTGCATGGGGGTTCTTACTGTCATCCAACCCCTATTCGAAAGTAACATATGAAGGAACCAGTATCAGTATCCGTCGCCATTGGCGACAAAACCGTCGTTCTCGAATCAGGCCTTATGGCCCCGCAAGCAAAGGGAGCGGCCACCGTCCGGATGGGCGATACCATCATCCTGTCAACCGTGTGCGCCTCCGAGTCACCCCGCGAAGGAATCGATTACTTCCCCCTGCAGGTAGAGTACCGCGAACGGTTCTCCGCCGCCGGAAAATTCCCGGGTGGGTTTTTCAAGCGCGAAGGCCGCCCCTCCGAAAATGAAATTCTCGCCGCTCGCTTCACCGATCGCCCTATCCGACCGTTATTCGCCGAAGACTACCGGAACGATGTCCAGATCGTCGGAACCCTGCTTTCAGCCGACGGCGCGAATGCCGCCGACATCCTTTCCATCGTCGGCGCCAGCACCGCACTGACCGTCTCCGACCTGCCCTATCATGGCCCCATCGCTGGCGTCCGTGTGGGTCGCGTCAACGGCAAATTCGTCGTCAACCCCACTGTCGAGGAACGCGAAGCCAGCGATCTGGACTTGGTGTACGCATCAAACCGTAACACCCCGGTCATGATCGAGGGCGATGCCAAGGAATTGTCTGAGGCCGACCTCGTGGCAGCCATGCGCTTTGCCCACGAACAGTGCATCAAATTGGTGGATGCACAGCTCGAACTCCGCCGTAAACTCGGCCTCGGCGAAAAGATCGTCACGGAATCAACCCCCGACCAAAGCCTTTTCAATGCCGCCCGCGATATCGCCGGCAAGGCATTGGCAGAGGCGTTTCTGATCGCCGGTAAGCTCGAACGCCGCGGCAAAGTTGGCGCCATCGAAGCAGATCTGAAGGCGAAGCTTCAGGAAAAGTTCCCGGATATGACCCGCGAACAGTTCCGTTCGAACTTTGACGCGCTGACCATCGCCGTGGTTCGCGAAAATGTCCTCGAACGCGGCAAGCGCATCGATGGACGCGGATTTAACGATGTTCGCCCCTTGGGAGCCAAAGTGGGTCTGCTGCCCCGCGTTCACGGGTCGGCATTCTTCGCTCGCGGCGAAACCCATGCCTTGGGCACCGTTACACTCGGCACCAGTTCTGACAGTCAGGATATGGATGCGATCACCGGGGGCCCCACCTCGAAATCGTTCATGCTCCATTACAACTTCCCCCCCTACAGCGTCGGAGAAACCGGTCGCATGGGTTCACCCGGCCGCCGCGAAATCGGCCACGGTAATCTAGCCGAGCGGTCACTCGCCGAGGTAATGCCAAAGGATTACCCCTACACCGTCCGCCTTGTATCGGACATCATGAGCTCAAACGGCTCAAGTTCAATGGCCAGCGTCTGCGTGGGAACCCTCGCACTCATGGATGCCGGGGTGCCTATTACCCGCCCCGTCGCCGGAATCTCCTGCGGCCTGTTCACAGCCCCCAACAAGGCCGTGACGGTAGTCGATATCCTCGGCGACGAAGATCATTGCGGCGATATGGACTTCAAGGTCGCCGGCACCACCCAGGGCATCACAGGATTCCAACTCGACCTGAAGATCCGCGGTCTTGAATGGAATATCGTGGAAGAAGCATTCGAGAAATGCCGTGCAGCACGCATGAAGATTCTCGACTTTATGACGAGCATCCTCGCCCAGCCGCGTGCAGAACTTTCACCGTACGCCCCGCGTATCACCCAACTCCAGATTCCTGTCGATAAGATCGGTGAACTGATCGGCCCCGGCGGCAAGAATATCCGCCGCATCACGGAGTTGAGCGGCGCCCAAATCGACATCAACGACGACGGCACCATCAAGATATTCAGCGCTGATGTATCGGGCATGGAATTAGCCGTTCGCGAAGTCAGCCTGATCACCGCGGAACCGGAAGAAGGCGCCATTTACAACGGCACAGTCACCGGCATCATGAAATTCGGCGCTTTCGTCGAAATCTTCCCCGGTCGTGACGGCTTGGTTCACATCAGCGAGTTGGCAGATTTCCACGTGGCCAACGTGGAGGATGTCTGCAAGGTCGGCGACCAGATGTGGGTCAAGTGCCTTGGCGTCGATGACAGGGGGCGCGTCAAGTTGAGCCGGCGTGCGGCCATGGCGGAAAAGGACGCCGAAGCCACCAAGTAAACGATCGCATTCTGGCGCGCAGGTGCAAATTGCTCCCTGCGCGCCTTTTTTTTGCCCAGAGAACATCCGGCCAACCGGTCAGAAAAACACTTCCGCAGGGACACCGATTACCGGCACCATGAACCGCTCTTGCAGGGTTTCTCGGGAGTAATCATCAAGGGGTCATCACAGGCATCTTCATCCGAACCTGACGATTATACGACGGCTTCTGAATGACAATCGGCTCTTTGTCGATTGGTGGCAGCACAACGGTATTACTTTCAACCAGCCCCCCAACAACGTCTTCAATAACCGGAGGCGCCTCCACAACTTCATCTCGCTCCATTTCAACGTTCACGGCAGGACGCTCATTCTGGCGGTCCGCCTCCTCACGCAAACGACCAAGAAGAACGGCATTTTCGATCTCAAGGGCGGAAAGTTTTTCCTTAAGCAACTCCAACTCGGCATCCCGGTTTTGAAGTCTGGCATTCAGATTTGACCCCATTTCCAACTGCGCCATGCTCATACTGCTGCTTAGATCCTGCTTCAACGCTTCCACTGAACGGTTTGCCGTCTCTGACAACTTCTTGATTTCCGCGTTGGCATTTTCCCGTGAAGCTTCCATCATCTTATTGGCCGTCCCAAGATCCGCTCGCATTTCCTGGACACGCTCCCGGTCCATCCAAAGAAGAACCGCAACGGTGCCTGCAAATAAAGAGGCAAACAGCAACGAGAGCCAGAGAATTCGCGCACGGGCCCGTCGCCGCTCCTGATCCAGATATTCACGAAAGGCGTTCAAAACCGGCATGGAGTCCTCGGAAAGCGCCATATCCGATGCCAATACAGGCAAGTGCGAACCATGCCGCTCCTGAATCGGCGGCAGTGATTTCACCGAACCGGATTGCGGGGTATTCATCCGTTCAGACATACGGGCCAACGCCACTGCCTGAAGCCTTAACACTTCATTCAGATCGCTCGCCGTGGATTCACCATCAGGTTTGTGTGTTGATTCTGTCATGATTATTTCCGCCGGAACCATTTTTTAACCGAACCCTGCTTGCCGTCACCTGCCTGCGCCAGGGAATCCCACTTCTTGAGTTCTGACCGAAGCTGGGCTTCGACCGTATTGAGAAGGGGATGACCCTTGCCCTTCACCGGCGAAGGACCCTGCCCCGTAGACCGGTCCGGTTCCCCCGGCCTGATCACCTCAGGATCCACAATAACGCTCCGTCCTACACTCGACTCAAGTTCTTCAATCCTCGTCAATAATTCCGCTTCGCGCTCTTCGGCGTTCTTGCGCATTACGCGAAGCTGGGCCTCACGCCGCTCAACTTCGCCCAGCGCCTGCTGCAACATGGTCGCCGTCGCCTTGATATCCTGCTGCAGTTGCGATCCTCTCGCCTGCGTATCCTTCTTGAAATCCTCGTGACTGGTTCGCAGATTGTCCAGGGCATACCTAAGCGCCTGCTTCTCCCCGGTCGATTCCTGCAGCGCCTCGCGTAACGACGTCAATTGCTGCTCAACCGGCGCGGACGCATCCGTTATCACTCGACTCGATGGGGCCCCTCCGCTGGCACGCTTCCCACCATCCAGCCAATTCACCTTGCCTGGCGTTTCCACGACCGGAGCAGCCGCCGGCTTGCCACTGGAGTAAGCCATCATGATGCCATTCAGGTCTCGCTGCACCGCCTCCAACTGATCGCGCAACCGGCGCTCAACTTCAACCGCCTCCTTGCGCGCTTCACTGGTCTGCTGCTGTGCTTGCGTCAGCAGTTCACGCGATTCCTGAACCCGCCTCCCCGAGGTGTCGGCTTCACGCTTGAGGGCCAGCAATCGGGAGGCCATCTCCGCCTCACGTTCCTCCGCCTTCATCCGATAGGTCGCCATTTCTGCATCCCGCTGATGAAGCAGAGAATCGAACTTCTTGACGTCATCAAGCACCTGCCGGAAACGCGACTCCCACTCTCCAATTTCGGTCTTGAGCTGATCGATTTCAGTCTGCTTTTCCCCCTCAGCCGCTCGACGCGCTAACCGCTCGTGCTCAATTTCCCCCGACAACTCCAGCAATTTGTCGTTAAGCGCCTTTTCCTCAGCCGCCGACTGCGTTAACATCGATTTTTCTCGTTCAACCGTCAGGGCCAACTCGTCCCTGACCTTTCGAAATTCCTCTTCGGTTACCGATAGTCGCGAGGACCACTCCTTCTGCCGCTTTTCACCTTCCACCACCTGCGCGCGAAGACCCTCCATCTGGCTCACCATCTCCGCTTGCCGCCGTTTCCCTTCCTCAAGATTACGCACAGCCTCCAGAATCTGCTGTTCAGACTGCTTGAGTAATCCCTGCGCTGAATGAACATCCGCACGCAACAATTCGTTTTCGCGTGCATGGGATTCCGCCGCCCCAGCCACATGTTCCCGGGCAGCCAGATAACGCTGACTTTCTCCCATCAGCTTGATATGGGCCGCCAATTCGCCTTCAGCCTTGTCCAACCGCTCAAGTAATTCCTTTACCATGCCGTCCCTGGCCACCAACGCCGCCTCATCCCGCCGCCGCCATTCGTGAATAACCCCCAGTAGTTCGGTCGCCAGCTTGCCTGTACTGCATAGGAGTGTTCTGGATTCTTCAACCAGCAGGGGAAGCAGTGTGTCGTCAACCTGGGCCTTGCGCGTGCCATTGTATTCCACTACCGGCATCCCGCGCTGGATAGACCCCTCCAGCATCAACGTCCAAACCGCCAGAAGATTCAGCGGGCCATAGCTCGAGCCATCGGAAAGTTTGACAACCCAGTTGAGCCGCAGTTCGGGCATCTCGACAGCAGGTTTCCATACCTTGCCGTCTTTGGAAATCGTGCAGCCGGGAATCACACGGGCATCGGCCGCCCATGTGCACAGGGTAACAACGTCCACAGGACCGTAAATCGTCCCGTCAGGCGTCTTAACAAAACGCTGTCCAACAGAATCCACTGCAGTTTCCACGCGTTGTTACCCTCTTGTTTTCGCGAGTGTAGTAGCCGCTGCCCTCAGAGGCACTCTTTTTTATCAAACCAGGTCCGAAGGGCAGCCTCAACCGCCCCCATCCCCACCCTCCTCACCACCCCGGAATCGCTGCCGCTTCGGCTTCCGGCAAGGCGTCTGGTTCACCGCCACATAAACGCTTTCTTCCCCAACCAGTCGCTCCACCTCCTGGACAAGCGATTCATCACACGTCACTTTATAGGAGCCGTCGGTATCGAGGAAGACCTTTTCTCCACCCGGAAATTGCAGACAAATCTTAACCGGTGTCCGCCCGGGATGCAATCCGAGCGCATCACGCACCTTTTCAAGAATCCCCTGTTGCGCCTGGCTGACAGTAATATGGATACCCACATGCTCAACAAAGAGGCGCGGCGCCTCTTCAATCGGATAAATCTCGCTGGCAATAATCTTGACCGCCGATTCCTCTTTTTTCACTTCCCCGCAAACCAGAACGGCTTTGTCCGGCGCCAGAACCACTTTATAATCGCGATAGGCCTCGGGATAAACGACCACCTCCACACTGCCATCCAGATCCTCCAACCGGAAGATGGCCATCGCTTCTTTCTTTTTCGTGAATCGTGGCGTCAACCCCGCAATCAACCCACCCACCCGCGTCTGACTCCCATCCTCCAAGGTCGGCAACCCCTGCACAGTGGACAGTTGATACCGCTTCAACACCTGTTCATGCTGACTGAGGGGATGCCCGCTCATATAAACACCCAGCAACTCACGTTCTCCTATCAGCAGTTCACTTTCATGCCAGGGCTCAACATCCGGTATCTGGTCATCCGTCAGGGTCCTCGTATCCCCTCCCGACATCATGTCAAACAGGTTTCCCTGCCCGGACGCCTTGTCACGCAAGGCCGCCGCCGCTCTGTTCATGGCAAAATCAACCCCGGTAAACCGCCGCGCCCGGTGCACATCGGATCCAATATCAACAGCCCCACTCCGGATCAGGCTCTCCAGCGTCTTCTTGTTGACCACCTGCCCGGGCGCCCTCGAACACAAATCCATCAGCCCTTTGTACGGGCCGCCACGCTCCCTGATTTCAACAATTTCCCGTGATGCCCCTTCACCGACGTTCTTGATCCCCGCCAACCCATACCGGATCCCGCCCTTGACCGGCTTGAAGCGGACATTGCTCTCATTAATATGCGGCGGAAGAATTTCCAGCCCCATCGTCCGGCACTCATTTATGAACACCGGAATTTTATCCAAGTTCCCCATTTCACTCGACAACAGGGCCGCCATAAACTCCTCGGGATAATGCGCCTTCAGATAGGCCGTCTGGAAGGCCACCATACTGTAGGCCGCACTATGCGATTTGTTAAATCCATACCCTGCAAACTTCTCAATATCCGCAAAAATCTCCCCTGCCTTCTTGGCCGGAATATGATTCGTCGCCGCACACCCCTCTACAAACTTAGCCCGCATCTTGGCCATTTCGTCTGCCTTTTTCTTCCCGATGGCACGACGCAACAAATCAGCCATGCCTAGCGAGAATCCAGCCAGCACGTTCGCCACCCGCTGCACTTGCTCCTGATAAACCATGTACCCATACGTTTCCTTGAGGATTGGCTCCATCAACGGATGGGCATATTCGATGGGCTCCCGGCCATGTTTGCGATTGATGAAACTGCCGATGAATTCCATCGCGCCGGGCCGGTACAGAGCGTTCATGGCAATGAGTTCCTCGATCATCGTAGGGCCGAGCTTACTCAGCATGTCACGCATGCCGCCACTTTCAAACTGGAACACCCCCACCGTATCGCCCCGCTGCAGCAGTTCGTAGGTCTTCTTGTCGTCCACCGGAACATTCGCAATGTCCACCGTCTCACGGCGATTCTGCTTCACAAGCTCAACGGCCTCTTGAATAACCGTCAGGGTCTTGAGCCCCAGAAAGTCCATCTTAAGCAACCCGATCTTTCCGATTGGCTCCATGGCATACTGCGTAATCGTCTGCCCTTCCTTATCACGCGTCAGCGGTATAATCTCAATCAAGGGCTTTTCACCGATCACCACCCCGGCAGCATGGGTCCCTGCATTGCGGAACAACCCTTCAAGGATAAACCCATAATCAAGGATGCTTTTGCAGTTCCCGTTCTCCGCATACGCCTTTTTGAAATCAGGGTTGATCTCCAATGCCTTCTTCAGCGTAATCTTGGGATCTTCCGGCACCATTTTGGCCAGCCGATCACACTCGGAAAACGGCAGCTCCAATACCCGCCCCACATCGCGGATCACCGTTTTTGCCCCTAGCGAACCAAACGTGATGATCTGGGCACAATTCTCACGCCCGTACTTGTCTTTTACGTATTCAATCACCTCGCCACGCCGCGCCTGACAAAAATCAATATCGAAGTCCGGCGGTGATATGCGCTCAGGATTCAGGAACCGTTCAAATATCAATCCATAGCGGAGCGGATCAATACCCGTGATGCCCAGTAAATAGGCCACCATACTGCCGGCACCTGAGCCACGCCCAGGCCCCACCGGAATACCATGGGTTTGCGCAAAATGAATGAAATCCCAGACCACTAAAAAGTAATTCACAAATCCGGTCTTATCAATGACGCTCAGTTCGTAGCGATACCGATCAACCAGTTCCTTTTCGTGGGCATTCTTGGGCTGATCAGGATTTTCAACCCCGTACAGGCGCTTCAATCCTTTTTCACACAATTCGAGAAGGTAATCCTTCTGCACATAGCCTTCGGGTACTTTGAAAATAGGAAAATGCAGTTTGTTGAACTCGATGTCCACATTACATCGTTCAGCAATCCTAACCGTGTTGCTGATGGATTCCGGAATCTCCCGGAACAATTGGGCCATCTCATCGCCATTTTTGTAAAAAAACTCGTCCGATGCATACTTCATCCGCTTCGGATCGCTCAGCACCGTCTGGGTCTGAAGACACAACAGGACTTCGTGGGCCTTTGCATGTTCCCGCCTGAGATAATGCACATCATTGGTCGCCACCAGCCCCAGCCCCGTCTTCTTAGCCAACCCGATCATCCCCCGATTGGCCTTGCGCTGTTCGGGAATCAGGTGATCCTGGACTTCGAGATAAAACCGGTCTTTCCCGAAAATATCGGAATACCGACCCACCATTTCCAGGGCGCCTTTCTCGTCATCATCAACCAACCGGCTCGGAATTTCACCCTTCAAGCAGGCGCTCATCCCAATCAACCCCTCCGAATACTTGGCAAGGATCTCTTTGTCAATACGGGGCTTGTAGTAGAACCCTTCCAAATGTGCCAAACTAACCAATCTCACCAGATTCCGGTAGCCTATCTCGTTGGTCGATAGCAAAACCAGATGGTTGCTATGCGAACGCGCCGAGGTTTCGGTTTTGCGGTCAAAACGACTCCCCTCCGTGATGTAAACTTCGCACCCGATAATAGGCTTCACCCCTTTACTTTTGGCAGCCTCGTAAAAAGGGATCACCCCATACATCACCCCATGATCGGTCATCGCCACTGCAGGCACACTCTGCTCAGCCGCCGCGGACACCATATCGGTGACCCGACAGGCCCCATCCAGCATGCTGTATTCGGAATGGACGTGGAGATGAACAAAAGGTGTCATGATAATTCAGGCGGAAATTGCAATTGTGCTCACATATCCATGGCCATGGCCACTTCAGGACATGTAAATGGCGAATCGTACTTGGCGCAGTTGATGCACCCCATATACAATTTGTGCATCAAACTGGCCTTGGGCACCTCATGGAATCCCATCCGTGCAAAAAATGGCGGCGTAAACGTCAGCACAATGATTTGCGACGGATTCAGCAACCGGATCCGCTTGATGGCCGCCTCAATCAACGCCCGCCCGATGCCATGCTTACGTAGCGACCGCGCCACGGAAACCGATTTGATTTCCACCGACGGATGCCGGGCATGCCCGATCTCAGGCAAAATGGACCAGGAAACCGTCCCCACAACCTTCCCGCCTTTCTCGCAAACCAGAAAACGATCAATGTTTTGGGCAATGTCGGACAAGGACCGGGCCAGCAATTCCTTGGGATAGGCCTTGATCAGCTTGTAGATGCTTTCAATGTCGGTAAAACCCGCATTCCTAACAATATACTTTGGTTTGGTTTTCACGCCTCACAAGATACTTCACCCAGCTTCATCACGCCAAGAAAAAGATCATACCCCTCAGGACGCCGGCAATATCAAGATCTTCCCCGC
>CAZSSA010000010.1:0-5477 GCA_964609375.1 uncultured Verrucomicrobiota bacterium
GCCCGGTTGAGCGCCACATACAACAACTGCCGCGCCTTGACATCATTCTTGAAATTGCCGGCCGCCACCCGTTCCGTCCTCATATAAACGGAAAACGCCACGCCCATGACCATCATCAAGGCCAGCAACCCAACAACCAAAATCAAAGCCACCCCGCTCCGATCCGATGCCTTAATAAATTGTTGTCCTCTTCTCATTTTTTTTCGCGCCTTTAGCATGTTTTGCACACTTTGCAATCTTCCATCGCCCCTTCCCGTCCCCGTCCCCATTCTGACTCCTGACTCCTGAATACTGAATTCTACCCATTCACCCATCCCGCCCGCGATTCGGAAAACTCGCCCGAGACTGAAATACCGTCGGCGGCCCAACTTCATTAGAAACAGTGACCTGAATATTCACCCATCGTGGCAGAATATCAGAACCGTTAACCGGCCCTTCTTCAAAATTCAACCCCTCTACGCCATCACACATCTCCTCATCGCTGCCAGCATTGAGTTTGCGAGTGACTTTCGAACCACTTAATGCATAACTCACCAACTGTGTTGCACGCAAAGAACCCGTTGCCTCACCTAAAATCATGAATGTAGCCGTTCCACTATTGGCATCAAAATCCGCTGTCGGCATCGCCATCTGCATTTCCTGCGCCATATAGTCCGCCACCGCACGACCCGTCAAAAGAACCTCGGCCTTGCGCACCCCGGTATCCCACGCCACCGACGCCCGCTGAAAAAACATGCCGACAATCATAATGATCATCACCAGCATGGACATCGCCACCAGCAGTTCAATCAACGTAAACCCCGCTCTATTTCTCGTATCCATTTTCAAACCCCATCCTGCAACGAACACACATTCTGATCATTATGTTCATTCTGTCGAAAAAAATCCTGATTCCTGACTACTGACTTCCGTCACTCCCCCGTCCCCCATCCCCAACATTCACCATTCACCATTACCCATTCCCTTTACCTTTACTTCCCCAAGTACGAAAACTCCGCATAAAACCTGCTCGGATAAACCAACACGGATGGATATTGACCGTCCTCAACCTCAAGCACCGCCCAATATCGATTTGAATTCTCCGTATTAAGCGTCAACTTGTACCGCAAGTACTCGCCCCCAGCCGGAAAATCCACCGCGACCACTGAACCGGTAGTCATGCTGGCACCAGATACCAGAATATTAACTTTCAAATCAGCTAAGGTGCCAACCCCATCACACCAATCATCCCAATTCGTAATGGCAGCCGCATTCCCCCGCATCCCGTTTAATACCGTTTCCGCAAACAAACCACACCGGGTATCAGCCTTATCATCTTCCACTGACCGCAACCCCGAAGGAAACAAGCTGAACACCGATAGCAAGCCAATCCCGATCACCAGAACGGCCAAACAAACCTCAATGAGCGTAAACCCCGCCTTATGACAAACAGCTTTCATACTTTCTCGCCTCTCACATCGCCACACATCTTCTCCTTCTCCCCTCACCAAAGGTCTATAGTCCACAGTCTACAGTCTATGGTCTATCCCTGCCTCCCGCGCCCCCCTACTCCACCTTAGTGATCCCCGTCATTGGCCAAACTCTGATCGTTGTTTGAGCTGGGCTTGCCCCAGACTGCTTGACCGCAACTTTTTCCTGAACAATTACAGAAACGGCCGCACCGGCCCCGCCAATCGGAGTAAACGTTATCGGACTATAACTTCCTCCAAATTCAACCCCTGCCGGCAAATAGGCCGTCCGATGCACTTCTTGCACATCACCCGTCGACGATACCGCTGTAATTTTCATCACATTAGTTGCCGCCCCAATTCCGCCAACAAACTCTACTGTCACCGGCTTTCGCTTTGTCACCGCCTGCTGGCGGGCAAGCATCAGCGTGGTCCGTACCGTTGATATGGCCCCCCGCATTTCCATGCCACGGCGCATCCCGAAAAAACCCAACGCCCCAATCCCCATCAACGAAAGCATAATCGCCATCACCACCAGCAATTCGATAAGGGTAAACCCCGCTGCAAGTTTGTCTCTCTTCGTCATAAATCCTCACCCCACACGCATCACTCGTCACTCACTAATACTTCGCCGAAATATCATCGCCACCCACCACACAATTCGGCCCTTTTGAATAAACGTAAACATAATTACCAGTTACATTAATTTCGATCTGGTACGGAAAATTCGATCTAAACGGATCACAAAAAACACTCGCTACCGCGTTGGTCAACTCAAAGAAATTCAGGTTTCGCGCATTACCACTACTGACCAAACAGGCTAGCACCAATTGATTGTTATTACTCCATGTGCCACCGTTTGCAGGATTTACAGGCCACTCGGAATATTCAGTGTGATACGCCCGGATCGCCGTAGCCAGAGTTTTCACCTCGGTTTCCGCCTTTTTGATCTTGGCCTTCATTTGAAAGCCCGAAATGGCCGGAAGCATCATCCCCGCTAAAATGCCGATGATCGCAATCACCGTAAGCAGTTCAATCAAGGTGAAGCCTTCGGACTTACTTCTCGACATTAATCTCATTATAGCACCCCTCGCGCTTGCTAAAGAATCAGCACCATCAAAAACACCATTACCCTAACCCCTTCCCCTCAAGAGTCCCCCTTACCAACTCGTCACATCATCCTTCTGATGCGTCGAGTCATCTAACCCATCCTTCCCCATCGACCATGCCCCAATTTGCCGATAAATAACACCATGGGGTGGCGAAATCGTTCCTCCACTACTCAGAGCTGCACGATAACCCCTTCTCCATGGATCAATAAACGCCCCCGAACTATTCGTGGATGACGAATCAAACTCCATGTAAATCGTTCCCCGACTATTTCCTCCATTTAAAAACCCAACAACTGCAGTATCAACATCATCACCTCCCACGGGCAACTGTCCGGCAAGACTCACCGGGGCAGTATCAAACCCACGGTAATCACTCTGGATCGCCCGAAAGGCAATATCCAACTGCTTGATTTCCGATTTGGCCTTTGCTTTCTTTGCCATCTCCCGTGCGTGTTGAAATGCAGGGAACAGCAACGCTGCCAAAATTCCAATGATCGCCATCACCACCAGCAGTTCAATAAGGGTAAACCCCGATCGATCTCTCTTAGTCATTCTTCATCCCTCTCTGTTGTCTGTAATCCGTCGTCTGTTATCCCCCCCACCCCCCCCCTCAATCTACCGACTGCACCCCGATATCATCCCCTCCACCACTCTGATCACTCCCATTGGGCCCAATCGAGTAAAGCAGAAATCGCTGATAATCAGGCGGGTAACTTTTGTATCTCAAGGTCTGACCCCAGGCATCGGAAATCGAATGTATCTTATTGGTAAAACCACCACGCCATGCCCCTATCGTAATATTTGTCTTTGGATCAGTATCTATACCGCCAATACCCTCAAGATAATGCTGCCATGGCTTCGCTTCCTGATTGTGATGACTATCCGTCGAATAAATGTAATACACCAACCCTGTCGACCAACCCGCCGTACTTGCCGGAATAAGAACCTCCGTTGGCGAAGGAATTGACCCCTCATATACAAAAGCGACGCTGTCCACCGGAGGATACGTCCCATAAAGGGAATAGTAAGCCCCCAGTGCATTCTTAACCTGCTCAAGAATCCACGTCGTTTTACCTGTACTGGCCTTCCGATTAACAATCCCCATCACTTTCAGTGAGATCCCCATGAGAATCAGAATAATCGCCACCACCACCAGCAACTCGATGAGCGTAAAGGATGAACGCCGATTGACGCCAACTCTACTCCCCCTCGTCTTTTCGATTTTCATCATCAAACCCTCCATGGACATATTACCACATCCACCCACACCACCACACACTAAACGATCAGGTAGGGCCACCTCTCCAAGGCATCCGCCCCCCATTCCCACCTGAACCCCGCCCCCCCCCTCATTTCGACACCCGCCACCCGACACCCGACACGCCACACCCGACACCCGACACGCTTCTCTCTTCCCTCTTCCCTCCCCGTTTCACGTTTCACGTTTCACGTTTCCCCCTCCCCCCTCCCCCCCCTTACAGGCTCCCGATAATCGTCACCAGCGGCATGAACATCGCGATCACAATCGTTCCCACCACCAAGGCCAACAAAATAATCATGATCGGCTCAATGATGGAGGTCAACGCTTCCACCGCCGTATCCACCTCGTCGTCATACGTCTCCGCAATCTTCATCAACATTTCAGGCAGTGCTCCCGTCTCCTCGCCCACCTGGATCATCCCCACCACCATCGGCGGAAACACACCCGAAGCCTCCAACGGCACCACAATCGTCTCGCCTTCCTTCACGCTGTCATGCACCTGCACCACCGCCCTGGCCAGCACCGCATTGTTGGTCACTTCCTTGACAATATTCAGCGCCTGCAGAATCGGCACACCACCGGACAGCAACGTCCCCAGCGTCCGCGTAAAGTTCGCGATCGCCGTCTTTTTCACCAATTGGCCAAACACCGGCGCCCTGAGTTTCATCGCGTCCATCGCGCGCTTACCCGAGGGTGTCTTCGCCAAAAACTTGACGAAAATCACCAACACCACAACCCCGACAATAAGATAAAGCCCATTCGTCGCCACCAGGTCGCTAAGCCCGATCACCATTTGCGTCAGCGCCGGCAACGCCTTCCCTTGCAGCAAATCTTCAAAAATCTCCTTGAACTTGGGAATCACGAATATCATCAGAACCGCCAGAATGATCATCGCCATCACCATGACCACCACCGGATACACCATGGCGCCCTTGACCTTGTTCTTGATCTTCTCGCTTTTTTCCATGAACTCGGCCAGACGCAACAACACGGTATGCAACGCACCCGATACCTCACCCGCCTTGGCCATGTTGACGTAAAACGATCCAAACACCTTCGGATATTGCGCCAACGCCTCCGCAAACGTTGTGCCGCTTTGCACCGATTCCGCCATCCCCGTGATGGCCGCATACAACTGGGGTGTTTTCTCCTGCCGCTGCAATACATGCAACCCACGCAACAAAGGGAGTCCCGCTTCCTGCAAGGTGGCTAATTGCCGGGTAAACACCATCAAATGCTTGGTCTTGAGCCTCCCCTGAAACAGGCCGCCCAGGAAGGACGGCATTTTGATTTCCACCTGGAGACCTTTTCCCTTCGCCCCCGGACTTTTCACGCGCGCCGTTGTGGATTTGAAGCCACTGCTACCTCCCCGCACATCCACAACGCTGGTCGGAAATAACCCCTTCTCCTTGACCATTGCCACCGCGCGGGACTCGCTCTCCGCATCCACTACCCCCTCAACTTCACGACCCTTGGCATCACTCGCAACATATTGGAATTTTGGCATAAAAACCTCTCCATGATTAGAGGACTTAATTTAGTCTTCCCCGTACCACGTTGCAAGCATGCTTTGGGCATGTTTTGGCGCCTCTCTGAGTTTTGGCATCAGGCATGATCCCTCATATTTGGTAGGGCGGGACTGCCAGGCCCGCCGGG
>CAZSSA010000010.1:5577-30333 GCA_964609375.1 uncultured Verrucomicrobiota bacterium
GGCATCAGGCATGATCCCTCATATTTGGTAGGGCGGGACTGCCAGGCCCGCCGGGGTTCCCCCGGAGACGGAATAACGGCGGGCCAAGGCTGTCCCGCCCTACCGTTAACATCATCAGGCATGATCCCTCATATTTGGTAGGGCGGGACTGCCAGGCCCGCCGGGTTCACAGGAGACGGGATATGCCTTTTCGTTATTGAAAAACGCACCCGTGAACCGTTATTGTGCATCTTTATTCGTTCACCCAAGGAAATGACCATGAGCCTCAAACCCGAAGACATTTTACACTATCATCTTGGCGGAAAAGTCGGCATGCGCACCACCAAACCCTTGCGCGGCCCTGATGATCTCAGCCTCGCCTATACTCCCGGTGTCGCCGTCGCCGTCAAGGAAATCGCCCGCGACCGCTCATCCCTCTACCGCTATACCGCCAAGGAAAACCTCGTCGCCGTCGTCAGCGACGGAACCGCCATCCTCGGCCTCGGTGATCTCGGCGCCGAGGCGAGCATCCCCGTCATGGAAGGCAAAGCTGTCCTTTTCAAGGCCTTCGGCGATGTCGATGGCTGGGCTGTCCCCTTGAATCATGGCCGCCTGAATGGCGCCAACACCGGAAAAACCGATCCCAAGCGAATCATTGATATGGTCTGCGCCCTCGCCCCCATGTATGGCGGTATCAACCTCGAGGACATCGCCGCTCCAGCCTGTTTCGAAATCGAGGACACCCTCGACGCCATGCTCGATATCCCCGTCTTCCACGATGATCAGTGGGGCACCGCCGTCATCACCCTGGCCGCCGCCATGAACTACAGCACCCTCGCCAGCCGCCCCCTGTCCGGAATACGGATCGTCATCAACGGCGCCGGCGCGGCAGGCATCCGAATTTGCGAAATGCTGAAGGCCGCCGGCGCCTCGGATGTCATGATATGCGACTCCAAAGGCGTGGTACACACCGATCGCACGGACCTCGGAGAAAAGAAACGGGAACATGCCATCCGCACAACCGCACGCACCCTCTCCGACGCCCTGAAAGGCGCCCACATGTTTGTCGGCGTCTCCGTCGCCAATTGCGTCACCCGCGACGATATCCTCGCCATGGCCCCTTTCCCCGCCATCTTCGCCATGGCCAACCCCGACCCGGAAATCCGGCCGGAAATCGTGGCGGAAACCCTCGGCAACAAACCCTTCATCATGGCCACGGGTCGCTCAGACTACCCGAACCAGATCAACAATGTCCTTGGGTTCCCCTTCATTTTCCGCGGAGCGTTGGACGTGCGCGCCCGCTCCATCACCCTCGCCATGAAAGTTGCCGCCGCCCAGGCTCTGGCCACCCTCGCACGGGAGCCCGTCCCGGCCGAGGTCAGCCGCCTGTACGGAACCCAGCTCTCCTTCGGACCCGGATACATCATCCCGAAGCCGTTCGACCGCCGCCTCTTTGTTGAGGTTCCCGTCGCCGTCGCCGGTGGCGCCATCAAGTCCGGCGCTGCCCCGGCCTTCGACCTCGCCGCCTATAAAACAGCCCTGGTAAAACGCGACCAACACCGCCAATTCCTCCAGTCCTAGTCACCCCACTTGGAGAATAATTTTCAGGGTTCTCGCTCGTTATGACCATTCCCAATACCTTAACCATCGCCAATCTGACGCTGGAAACACCCCTGCTCCTGGCTCCCCTGGCTGGCTACTCGGATCTGGCCTTTCGCATGAGCATGCGTGAATTAGGCGGCATTGGCCTGGCATTCACGGAAATGATCTCGCCCGGGGGGCTGCTCAAAGGCAAGGGGAATAAAAACAAAACCTTGCTGGCCACCGGCGATGCGGATCAACCGCTCGGCCATCAAATCTACGGATCACACGAAGGCAACCTCTGTCTGGCCGCCCAATGGCTGGCCGCCCGCGGGGCCCGTCTTATCGATATCAACATGGGGTGCCCGCAACGTAAAATCTCCGCCAACGGCGCAGGAGCCGGGCTGCTCCGCGATCCGGAACAGGCCATCCGCATCGCCGCCGCCGTCGTTAAATCGGTATCCATCCCGGTCACCGTCAAACTCCGCCTCGGATGGGACCTTGACCGCCTTGTGGCTCACGAAATGGTTCCCGGCCTGGAAGAAGCCGGTGTAGCCGCCATTACCATTCACGGACGAACCCGCGGTCAGGGCTTTACCGGCAAGGCCGATCTCGCCGAAATCCGCCGCGTTGTCCAGGCCGCACGCCGTGTACCCGTCATCGGAAACGGCGACGTCACCTCGGTGGAGACGGCACGCACCATGCTCGCGACCACTGGGTGTTCCGCCCTCATGATCGGTCGTGGGGCGCTGTCCAATCCGTGGCTCATCCGCGACATCTGGAGAGACTTGCAGGGACTTCCGCCCGCTCCGCCACCCGATCGGCAGGAGCGGCTCGCCTTTGCCATCAAGCATTTCGAACGCATGGTGGAACTCTACGGCCCCGTCGGCGCCACGCTGCTCTACCGCAAGTGGATTCCGCAATACCTTCGCCGCCTGACCCATAGCCGACCGCACATGGTGGAACTTCTCCAGATCGACAATGTCGATACCATGCGCGCCGCCCTGGCCGCCTTGGCCTGAAGTTCCTCTCCTGGAGGAATCAGGGGCGGGGGCCATTCCTCCCCTCCCGTTGTAGACCAGCCCTGCGCGGTTGGCGTCCCCGCCTAAAAACAAGAGCGCGAAGCTCATCGCCTCGCGCTCTTCTTCCCACCAGACTGAACTCAATCAGCTCGCGGCCGTCTTCTTTGATCGGATACAGGCTGTGCAAACCGTCTTTCGGACGCGCACACCCTTTTCCATCACACGAACCTTCTGGAGGTTCGGGAGAAACCGACGGCGGGTAATGCCCGTCGTGTGTAACCCGATGCCACCCTTGGCCTTGGCCAACCCATGTCGTACAATCCGGTTGCCCATACTAACCGTCTTCCCACAAATTTCACATGCCCTGCCCATCTAACGTCTCCTTGTTGAATAGGCGTGCATGATAGGTTTAGCCCCATCCGCACGCAAGAAAAAAGTAACTCAATTTACCGATCCGAAGGCGAGAAACCCGGCAATCCAATCGTGCCTTCCCATGGCTGGGGCGTATTCCACGGCATATCGGACTCATGGGATGACGCACAACCGGCCATGATCACCATGGCTACCAGAAGAAAAACGAAAACAATACAGCGCTGCAGTATCATGACAACTCACACGGTATTTTCACGCCGGTGATCAATAAAAAACGTAATCACCCTTGGCGATCGGCACTTGCTGCCAATCCACGAGAATCTCGCCAAACGCAAAACGCCGCTCCATCATCACTTCCGATATCCGTACTTTCCCCACCAGCTTATCCGCACGCTGGATGGTCAAATCCGTCATCGGAATCATGCGACCCTCGGGCATAATGTCCATGACCACAAAATTCCAGTTCGTATTGACAATCAATATCTGCCCCTGCAATCCCGGTGGCGGCGCGTTGGATTCCGTAAAACCATGCATGATGGAAGCCAGATCCTTTTGAAGCTTCTCAACAAACCGCTTGGTCGCCTCCAATTGCGAATCCTTGTCACTCAACTTGTCCGTCAACTTGATAATCTCGCCCTTCTTCGCTTCCACGTCGCTCTCCAGCGCCGTCTTCTGCTGGCTTAACTCCGTAATCTGCCCCGCCTTACGGTCGGCATCCTCCTTGGACGCCGTCAAGTCCGTTTCCGTCTTCTTCAGCGTATCCTTGGTCTGCGACAAATCCTTTTCCGTGCTCACCAGCGTATTGCTGGTCGCATTCAGGGTGCCACGAGTCTGCTCCAACCCCAGCCGCGTATCGTTCAACCGTGTATACTGAATCTCCGCCTTGGCCGCCACTTCCTTTAACTTCGCATCCAGAGTCCCGGGACCTTCGGTTTTCTTGACCCCATTCTCGACAACCACCTTGCCATCCGCACCCACTAGGAAGAAATTCTTGAATTCTTCCCGGCCAAGCTGCAACCGCGCCAAATCACGAGTCGCCAAATCAACAGCGGTTTCCGGAGGAGCCTCGATATAACTGCCAATCCGAATAGCCCCATCCATCAGTTTGATATTGCGGCCTTTTAATTCTTCGCGCTGCAGGAAAAGCATGACCTCAACGGCCACCGCCACGCCACTCAGCACCAGAACAACAACCACCAAGACTTTCAACAGTTTGTCCATGATAGTCCCTTACAACTTGAACTCTTTAAGATGGTCAAACTATGCAACGCTTATCAATAAGGTGTCAACGAAAAAGCCTCCCTTATAAAAAAAGAATTTACATCCTGATTGCCGTCCCTTCTCCCTCCATATTATACTCCACCCCATTTCACAATGAATCCAAACAGGAATATCACAGTCGCCATCGGCATGAGCGGCGGAGTGGACTCCTCCATCGCCGCCCACCTCCTTAAAAAGGAAGGATACACGCTGGTCGGACTGACCATGCAAATCTGGGACGGCCGCATCCCTTTGCCTGATCATGGACTCTCCGGCTGCTTCGGTCCCGGGGAATCCCGCGATATCGCCGCCGCCCAGACCCTGGCCAAACGCCTGGACATCCCCCACCACGTCGTCCCTCTGGCGGACGAGTATGCAACCGAAATCCTTGCCTATTTCCGACAGGAATACTGCTCCGGACGAACACCCAACCCCTGCATCCGATGTAATCGCAGCATGAAATTCGGACTCATGCTCCAGCGGGCACGCTCCATGGGTATCGCCTTTGATCGCTTTGCCACGGGTCATTATGTCCGGGTCCAACAGGACCCCATCACCGGACGCCACCTTCTGCTCCGCGCCCTCGACCAACGGAAGGATCAGTCGTATTTCCTCGCCCGACTGGATCAAGAACAACTTGCCGACGTCATGTTCCCCCTGGGCTGCCTGACAAAAGACGCCGTCAAAACCCTGGCCCGCGACATCGGCTGGTCAGATGTGGCCGATAAGGACGAAAGCCAGAATTTCATCGAAAGCAAAAATTACAATATCCTCTTCAAGGACGCGGAATCCAGGCCAGGCCCCATCATTGACATGACCGGCAAGGTCCTGGGACAGCACAACGGGATTATCCACTATACGGTTGGGCAACGCCGCGGCCTTGGCCTGAGCGGCACCACCGACCCATACTATGTGGCACGTCTCGATGCCTGCTCAAACACCATCGTCGTCGGCCTGCATCAAGACCTTTTCGCCTCCCGTCTGCGCGCCAGCAACATGAACTGGATCGCCTTGGCAGAACCACCATCCACCCCGATTCGCGTCCACGCCAAGATCCGCCAGCAACACCACGAGGCCCCCGCCACACTATCCGTCGATCAAAACTCCGGTGGTGTCACGATCCAACTGGATTTCGATGAACCGCAACTGGCTATTACGCCAGGACAAACCGTGGTTTGTTACGATGGCGACCGCGTCATCGGCGGAGCCACCATCGAACAGGCAGAATCCAAAAGCCAGTAGTCATCCTGCAAAAGCCACAACCGGCAATATCCTCCGCTGAAATATCCTTTCCATACTCACCTGAACCCTGAACCCCGAACCCTGAACCCTGAACCCCCTTCCCCTCCACCCCCCCCTTCCCCTACCCCTTCAACATCCCATCCGTCGCCCGCACCCGTTCAGCCATTTCCCTCAGCAACTTCATCACAATCGCAGGATTCTGCGCCAGCACCGTCTCAATATTCGTCGCCGACAAAGACACCAGCCGGGTATCGTCCTCACACACCATCGCGGTAGCCGTTCGACTGGCCTTCAGCAGCATCGCCATTTCTCCAAAATACTCGCCGGACTTCATCGTGCGCAGCACCTGCCCCCCCCGCATCAGCGCCACTTCCCCTTTTGCCACAAAATACAGGCTGTCGCCCTCATCCCCTTCCCTGAAAATCACGGTTCCTTCCGCATAGGATAACGCCGCCCGTCCCAACCTCCTTATATTTCTATCCAGTTTTTCCGGCGCCGCAAAAAGCTCACGAACCAATAATGACTCCCGCTGCATAACATTCGCGCTGATCTCCACACCGGCAAGGATCGCCACAAAGGAGTAATGCACCCAGAGCAATAAGATGAACACCGCTTTCAACGAACCAAAGGCCACCCCGAAATTCGGATCAAACTTCATCACCGCTGTCATGATCGGACCGATAATGGTCAATAACGCCGCCGACGCCAGGGCTCCGGCCACCACACTGCCGATGCGGGTCCGGCCCGGCGTAAACACATAATGCAGGAAAGCCAGCAAACCCACCGTCACCAGCAAGGGAACGACCACATCCGTCATGCGGACCAGGATCGGCAGACGCCCCGCCAACTTCGCCATCACGATGGCATAGACAATTTCCGAGACCACCAAGGCAACAAGCAGGATCAACATCAGGAATACAGCCAAGGCATCCATTAGTTTTTCCTTGAAAAACGGCAACGCCCGCTCACGCCCATGCGCCAGATCAAAGGCTCCCCGGATGGCCGCCGCCAAGGGAGTCACCGTCCAGAAAAGAATCGGTAAACTGAGCAATCCCCACACCCGTTGCTCCGCCAGACCTCGGACCTCCCGCATGATGCTTTCGCTCCCCAAAGGAAACAACTGGGCCGCCACCCGCTCCACCGCCCCCATGGCCGCCTGGGATGACGCCATGATCTGCCCGACCACAAACAACACCAGCAAAAATACAGCAAAAAGGGCAAAAAAACTGTTGTACGCCAGCACCGCCGCCTTTTCGGCACCCCGATGCCGGATGAACGACCGCACCGATTCGCGCAGAACAAAGAACCCCACATCCGCCTTGTGCCGAAAATTCATACAAAACTCCAAGGTTTTTCTGGACGACTGCACAATCCCTCAGGTATCATTCCCCGCCTCTGAAATCAAGGAAGTATCAGGATTGAATAAGGAATAACACATGAGCAAAACCTACAAAATCGCCGTTCTACCCGGTGACGGCACTGGCCCCGAAGTCGTCCGGGAAGGCGTAAAAGTCCTTAATGCCGCCGCCGCCAAGTTTAAGTTCAAACTGGAATTGACCGATTACGATTTTGGTGGAGACCGCTACCTCCGCACCGGCGAAGTGCTGCCCGCCTCCGCCGCCGATGAACTTCGCAAACACGACTCCATCTTCCTCGGCGCCATCGGTCATCCGGACGTCAAACCCGGCATTCTCGAAGTTGGCATCCTGCTTAAACTGCGGTTCGAGCTGGACCAGTACATCAATCTCCGCCCGGTAAAACTCTATCCGGGAGTCGATACGCCACTTAAGGACAAGAAACCGGAAGACATCGATTTTGTCGTCATCCGCGAAAACTCCGGCGGCATCTACACCGGCATCGGCGGCGCCACCCGTGTCGGCACCACCGAGGAAATCGCCACGCAAGTGATGATTTACGACCGCCGCACAGTGGACCGTTGCCTGCGCTATGCTTTCGAGCTGAAAAAACGCCGCAACGAGTCAAACCCCAAGTACGCCAAAAAGCCCATCACCCTCATTCACAAGCGCAATGTCCTCACCTTCTGCGGCGACCTCTGGTTCCGCGCCTTCGAGGAAATGGGGCAGAAGTTCTACCCTGAAATACCGCGTGATTATAACCATGTGGATGCGGCCAATATGTGGTTCGTCAAGAATCCGGAATGGTTCGACGTCGCCGTCACCGAAAACCTTTTCGGAGACATCATCACGGACCTCGGCGCCATGATTCAGGGCGGTCTAGGCCTGGCGGCCGGCGGCAATATCAACCCCGACGGAGTCTCCATGTTCGAACCCATGGGCGGCAGCGCTCCCAAGTACACCGGCTTGGGCGTCATCAACCCCATGGCCGCCATCGGAGCAGCCGGCCTGATGCTTGATACGCTGGGGGAACGCAAGGCTTCGGCCGCCGTGGAATCCGCCATGGCGAAGGTCATCACCCAAATGAAGAGCCAGTCCGCCGGCAAAATGGGATTCTCAACCTCGCAAATTGGCGACATGGTGGCCAAGCAGGTTTGATTATCCACGCCCCCTCGACTTCAAGAGGGGGCGCTTTCCGTCACTTTGCGTGTTTCGCGGTTAGAGTCTATTCTTAAAGTTTATGCCTAAAGGTGATATGATGAAACAGTATAATGTGTGCGTCGTTGGTATTGGTGCCGTTGGCACCGAAATGGTCCGCCTGCTCAAGAAGCGGAATTTCCCCGTCAAGTCATTGACCATCCTGGCCCGTAGTGAGCGCGAGGAAGTCATTGACGGCATCCCCTACCCCGTTAAGATTGCCCGCCCGGAAGCGTTCGAAGGCATGGATTTCGCCTTCTTTGCCGGGACCGAAGGCGCCAAGGGAGCCTCCCAGACTCTTGGAATGGAGGCCGTCAAGCGCGGCTGCATTGTCATTGATAACGGTGACGATTTCCGGATGGACCCAAAGGTGCCCCTGATCATCCCCGAAATCAATCCTGAAGCCATGAAGAACCATCAGGGCCTGATTGCCAACCCGAACTGCAGCACCATTATCGCCCTGATGCCCCTGGCCGCCCTGCACAAGGCCGCCAAGGTCCGGCGTCTGGTCGCCAGCACCTATCAGGCAGTCTCCGGCACCGGCAGTGCGGCCGTCAAGGAGTTGGAAGCCCAAGCTAAAGCCTGGGCCGCCGGCCAACCCTTGACTCACGAGGTCTATCCACACCAGATCGTCTTCAACCTCCTGCCGTGTGTGGGATCCTTCAAGGATGACTCGGGCGAGAGCACCGAGGAAATCAAAATGCGCCGGGAAACCCACAAGATCCTTGGAGACGACACCATCCGTGTCGCCACCACCTGCGTGCGCGTTCCGGTCTTCAACGGTCACAGCATCGCCATCCATGTGGAATTCGAGAAACCCCTGTCACCTGAGGCCGCCCGGAACCTGCTCGCCAAAACCGCGGGGGTCCGCGTCGTCGATGAACCGAAAAACGCCGTCTACCCGATGCCTATCCATGCGTCCGGCAACTACGACGTCCTGGTTGGCCGTATCCGCAAGGACCATAGCGCCGACAACGGCCTGGTCCTGTGGTGCAGCGGCGACAACATCTGGAAAGGGGCTGCCCAGAATGCCATCCAGATCGGGGAAGTCATCATCGAACGTAATTACTTTCTCAAGTAATCGCGTTGGTGTATAATGATAGTGGAGGGACGGGGAGATGTACTCCCCTCTCAGCTGCCCTCCCTGCCCTGGCTCTTTTGGGCTGGGGCACGCCGTTTCGGAGACGCACCATGCAGCAGGCCTACCATCAGCATGAGTCAGAAGAGTTGCTGCATACGCACGAATTCAGCAACCATAACCACGAGGGCGAACGTCGCACCGCCTGGGTGATGTGGCTGACCATTTTGACCATGGCGGTGGAGATCGGCACTGGATGGATAACCGGGTCAATGGCACTGCTGGCGGACGGCTGGCACATGGGCACCCATGCCGCCGCCCTGGGAATGGCGTGGGCCGCCTTTGTGTTTTCACGCCGGCATGCCCGCGATCCACGCTTCACCTTCGGCACCGGAAAAGTCGGCGTCCTCGCCGCCTTTGGGAGCGCCATCATTCTCGCCGGAGTCGCCATCGTCATGTTCTGGGAGTCAGGCCATCGCCTGCTCAACCCCTTCACCATCCGGTTCAATGAAGCATTATTCGTGGCGACCATCGGACTCATCGTGAATCTTGCCAGCGCGTGGCTGCTTGGCCATTCTCATACCCATAACCATGATGCGCCTACCGCCAAACCTGTCCACCACGACCACAACATGCGCGCCGCCTATATCCATGTCATGGCGGATGCCCTCACCTCCGTGCTGGCCATCGCGGCGCTTCTGGCCGCCCGGCAGTGGGGCTGGATGTGGGCAGACCCACTCATGGGTATCGTCGGCGGAGTTCTCATCATACGTTGGTCATGGGGTCTGGCACGGGAAACCGGCCACATCCTCGTCGACGGCGACATCCCGCCCGAGGAACCGGAAGCCATTCGCCGCGCCATCGAAAGCGATGGCGACAGCAAGGTGACCGACTTGCATGTCTGGCGGGTAGGCCCAACGGAAAAGGCCGCCATCATCAGCCTTGTAACGAGTCAGCCCCGCCCCCCTTCCGACTATCGCGCCATATTGCATTCCTTTGAAGATCTAAAGCACATCAGCATCGAGATCAACCCCTGTGTCGTGTGTTCCGGAAAACAGAAAAACAGTCCTCCGCTGCCCTGATCGGCAGCAATGGTATTTACGAAACCAAATTCCATCATTCGAATTGCTGGACTTGATGATACCGGTCTTGTAACATTTCAAACCATGAAGTTACGACTGAAGGCCATCGGGATGTTTCTTATGCTGCTGGCATTCGTCGCGCCACTTGCCCCAGGTTCACATTGTGAGAGTGATCACGAGTCAGAAGGCAAAACCGAGTGCGCTTGCGTATGCCATTCCGCACCGGACTGGTCACTCCTTGAACCGGCAATCAACGTGCAAACGTTCAAATCAGAGCGCACCGACTCTGTCGACACACTCTATCTGAAAAGACTTTCGATTGCCGAAGTCTTCCGCCCACCTATTGCCGCCTGAGGGCGCCCCCCCCTGATTCCCGCTTGTCCGCACCTGCTTAACGCAAGGGCGCTCCTTCTTCAACCGTTTACCGAATGAAGGGGAACTGTCTTTACATCCACTCTCAACAGGAAAGAATATGAAGCAACAGACGAATACATGGGCCTTCTTTCGCGCGTTGATCACCATGGTCATCATCAGCGCGGAAACACAGGCAACACTCACAGAGGATCCACAGGAGCCTGCTGAAACACTTACACTCCGGCTGGCGCTCAAACTGGCATCCATGCACAACCCGGAACTCACGGCATCGTCGCACGGGGTCAGGATAGCCGAAGGAAACGCCCGGCAAGCAGGTGCCTTGCCAAATCCGGAACTCGAACTGGAAGCGGAGGAATTCGGCGGCACAGGGGCAGGCAAGGGATTCGATGCCGCCCAAACCACTGTGCGCCTGAGTCAAACCATGGAACTGGGCGGCAAACGCAGCAAACGGCAACGCATGGCAAAATCAGAAGTACGGCTGGCGGGCTGGGAATACGAAGCGAAGCGTCTGGACGTCCTCACCATGACCAAGAAGGCATTTGTGGATGTGCTTCTCGCACAGGGTCAACTTAAACTGGCTGACGCCCTGCTCATGGTCGCAGAAGACGTACGTCAGGCGGCGGCAAAACGAGTGCAGGCCGGAAAAGTCCCCCCCCTTGAGGAAATAAAGGCTGGCGTCGAAGTCGCCACCGCCCGGATCAGGCGGGATCGCGCCAGACAGGAGCTGGAAACAGCGCGCCGCCGCCTTGGTGCTTCATGGGGCGGTTCCACCCCTATCTTCAAGGAGGCTGGTGGTGACTTGGACACCGTTAGCAGTGTGCCGCCAGTCGAGACATTCGTTGCTTCATTGGAGAACTCACCGGAAGTGGCGCGCTGGAATGATGAATTAGCCTTGGGCAGGGAGTCGCTCGCGTTGGCAAGGGCCGTTCGCATGCCTGATATCAATGTTAGCGCCGGTATCCGCCGCTTGGAGGAGAATGGAACCCATGCCGGTGTCGCCGGACTGTCGATGCCGCTCCCGTTGTTCAATCGCAACACCGGCGGCATTCTCGCCGCCAATCATCAGGCAACCCGTGCTAAGGATGAGCAACGCGCCGCCCGCTTGCGCGTATCCACGGATCTGATGGAAGCCTATGGCCTGCTCACCATGGCACACGCCGAAGCCTTGACGACCCGGAAAGAACTCCTTCCGGGAGCCCAGCAAGCATTCGACGCGGCACAACTCGGCTATCGGGAGGGGAAATTCGGGTATCTGGAGGTGCTGGATACACAACGAACGCTTGGCGAGGTGAAATCCCGTTACCTCGACGTGCTGGCAACCTATCACAAGGCGGCGGCGGACGTGGAACGAATCAGCGGATTCTCTCTGGACACCATTAAGTAAGCATCACAACGAAAAGGAAAACCATGAACACAAGAATAAACATCTCTGTTAACGGCACGGTTGCCGCCATGATCGCCTTACTCCTGATCAGCACCAGGCTGATAGCCGCTGACTCCTGCTGTCCGGGCGGAACCACGGTGGCACCAACTGCCGCCACCGGCAGCGCGAAACCAACGGCAGGAAAAAGCGACACCCACGACCACGGCAGGAAAGCCGCCCCTGGCAAGTCAGCGTCCATCGATGAACGGGTATCCGAAAAGTGTGAATGCGGGATCCCCATCTATCAATGCTCCGAATGCCGCTATGAAGTCGGCATCGTGAAACTCGACCCTAGTCTAATGAAGCAGGAAAATGGCACCGGCCTGGTCCGCACGCAAACCGTAACGATGACCACCCTCTCCACGGCTTTGCCAACCACTGGCAATGTGGCAATGAACGAGAATACCGCCGTCCATATCAGTCCACGCATCGCCGGCATCATCGAGTCCGTCCCGGTGGATATCGGGGCGCGCGTCAAGGCCGGCGACACATTGCTCACCCTGAACAGCGTGGATCTTGGCAGGGCTGTCGCCGACTACGAGCGAAATCGGGCCTTGAGCGATCTGTCGGCAAAAATTCTGGTCCGTGAAATAAAGCTCAGGGAGCAGAAAGTAGGCTCCGAGCAGGACGTGCTTGACGCACAGATGACATTTGAACAGCACCGCACCGACTTGAAGGCGTCGGAACAGACCCTCCATGTGCTCGGATTGACGGATACAGATCTGGCCGGAAGGTGTGACCCTCCGCATGCCATCAGCGCAGGCCACCTTCCCGTCCGGGCCCCCGTCGCCGGCACCATCATCGAAAAACACGCCGTGCCCGGCGAAATGGTGGAACCAGGAAAAGACCTGATGCTCCTCGCCGATCTGACCACGGTCTGGATCTGGGCTAATGTGCATTCCCGCGATCTCGCACGCCTGCTGGCTGCGGAAAAACGGGGCCCCGTCGCCGTGGAAGTGACTGTGGCCGCCTTCCCGGACCGGCGCTTCAAGGGCACTCTCGATTACATCGGGGCCACGATGAACGAACAAACAAGAACCGTGAAAGTCCGGGCCACCATCCAAAATCCGGAAGGGGAACTTCGGCCGGGAATGTTCTGCGAAGCGGTCCTCGCCCTGGGAATCGTGAATGCCGACGAGGTACTGGCAGCCCCGCAAACGTCCGTTTTCTCGGATGAAGGCAGGGATTTTGTCTTTAAACACTGGAAGGGCGACTTCTACATCCGGCAGGACATTCGCAAGGGACGCGAATTCTCCGGCAAGGTGGAAATCCTCGAAGGCTTGCAAGCCGGCGAAACCATCGTCATGGACGGAGCCTACCTGCTGAAGTCGGACGTGTTGCGTGAAAAAATGGGCGCCGGCTGCGCCGACTGAGAGGAGACAATGATCATGATTGACCGATTCATTCGCTTCATCCTTCATCAGCGACTGCTGATCCTTCTCGGAACGGTCTTACTCGCCGTTCTCGGAATCATCGCCTGGAAACGACTCCCGATCGACGCTTTCCCTGACGTTACCAATGTGCAGGTGATGATCCTCACCAAGGCCCCCGGCCTGGCGGCTGTCGATGTCGAGGAACAGGTAAGCTACCCGATCGAACAAGTCATGGGCGGCTTGCCCAAGGTCAAGCAGGTCCGATCACTGTCAAAGGCGGAACTCTCACAGGTTGTGATTATCTTCGAGGACGGCGCCGACACGTACTGGACGCGCCAGGTGGTTCTGGAACGTCTTGCCATTGCCCGTGAACGCCTTCCGCCTGGCGTCGATTCAGAACTTGGCCCCATCAGTACTGGACTGGGCGAAATCCTGCAATACACCGTCGAAAGCGACAAGCATGATGCCATGGAACTTCGCACCATCCAGGACTGGTTGATCGCCCCGCGGCTTAAACCCACCGCCGGCGTGAACGAGGTCAACAGCTTTGGAGGCCACGTAAAGCAATACCAGGTACGGGTATCGCCAGAACGACTGCTGAAGTATGGACTGACGGCAAGTGACGTTGTCGACGCCGTGGAACGGAACAATGCAAATGCCGCCGGAGGCATCATTGTCCGCGGATGGGAACAATTCTACCTGCGTGGCGTCGGGCTCTTGCGGGATTTGCCCGACATCGGAAATATCGTCCTGAGGGCGCAGGACGGCACCCCCGTGTACCTGCGTGATGTTGCCGATATCGTCATTGGTTCCGAACCACGACAGGGCGCCGTCACACGGGATGGCAAGGGAGAAGTGGTCGCCGGCATGATCATCATGCTGAAGGGCGAGAACTCCCAGGACGTGGTCAATCGCGCAAAAAACGCCATCGGTAAACTCGACGGCTCGCTGCCGGAAGGCGTCCGCGTCAACGTCTTTTATGACCGAACCTCCCTCATCGACGCCTGCATACATACCGTCGTCAATGCGACACTGGAAGGCGGCCTTCTGGTTATTCTGGTCCTGTTTCTGTTTGTGGCCGAGTTGCGCACATCGCTGGTGGTCGTGTTCTCCCTGCCGTTCACATTCCTCGTCAGCTTCATCGTCATGGGGCTCACCGGCGTCAGCTCCAACCTCATGAGTCTGGGAGGACTGGCGTTTTCCGTTGGCATGGTGGTCGACGCCTCTATCGTGGTGGTGGAAAACATCCGGCGCCATCTGGCGAAAAGAAACGACGGCACCCCCCTCTCGCCGATTGTGGTCAATGCGGTTGTCGAGGTGGCACGGCCTGTGACATTCTCGGTCTTGATCATCGTGGTCATCCTGGTGCCGCTGTTCACCCTGCAGGGCATCGAAGGCAAGATGTTCGCACCCATGGCATTTACCATGCTCATTGCGCTCCTGGTATCGCTGGCCGTGGCCCTGACGGTCATCCCGGTCATCTCCGCTTCCGTGCTGAAGGCCGCTCCGGAAAAGGAGTTCGCCATTATTCGCCGCTTCCATGCGGGGTACCTGAAGGTGTTGGATCGCGCCATCCGGCGACCAGGCGTCACCGTGGCCATTGCCCTTGCCGTATTGCTGCCCGCCGTGGCGCTGGTGCCGATGATCGGTACCGAATTCATGCCGCCACTGGATGAGGGCGCCATTGCCATCAACGTCGTGCGCCTCCCCAATGCCTCTCTGGACGGCTCGGCACGCGTGGCCGGCTTGATTGAACAACGTCTGCAGAAATTCTCCGAAATCGATACCGTTATCAGTAAAACCGGGAGGGCCGAAATTTCAGAGGACCCCATGGGACCGGAGCAAACAGACGTTTTCATCATGTTGAAACCACGCCGCCAGTGGAAAAGCAACCGCAATAAAACCGAACTCATCGAAGCCATTCAACAGGATTTGGCCGTCATTCCTGGACTCCGCTATTCCTTCTCGCAACCAATCGCCCTGCGGGTCAATGAGTTGATTTCCGGTGTAAAAAGCGACCTGGCCGTCAAGGTGTTCGGGCCGGACCTCGAGGTGCTAAAAAAAGTGGCGGATCGCATTGCCCCCGCGATGCAGTCGGTCAAGGGCGCCCGGGACGTGAAGGTGGAGCAAATCTCGGGAATGAGCCAGATCAATGTCATCATCGACAGGAACGCTGTTGCCCGGTACGGCATTAACGTGGCTGATGTGAATGAAACCATCGAGACAGCCGTGGCCGGTAAAGTCGCCGGCACCCTTATCGACGGACAACGCCGGTTTGCGATCGTCGTGAGGTTCCCGGAATCGGCGCGGGGGGACATCCCTCAGATCGAGCGGTTGCTGATCCCGGCGCCGGACGGCGTCCGGGTCCCGCTTGCGCAACTGGCCACCATTCAGGAGGTCGAGGCCCCCGCACAGATCAGCCGGGAAAACGGCATCAGGAGAGTGGTCGTGGAAGCGAATGTGCGCGGCAGGGACCTGGGCGGATTTGTCCAGGACGTGCAGGCGAGCATTGCACCCCTGATCAAGGAACTGCCCGCCGACTATTTCGTGGACTATGGCGGCCAGTTCGAAAACCAGCAGCGGGCCATGCGCCAGCTGTCCCTCGTCATCCCGATGGCGCTTATCCTTATCCTGGTCTTCCTGTATCTGGCGTTGGATTCCATCAGCAGTTCCCTCCTGGTGCTGTTGAATTTGCCGTTCGCTCTCATCGGCGGGGTCTTTGCCGTTGTGGCATTCCGGATGCCGCTTTCGGTCTCAGCCGCTGTTGCCTTTATCGTCCTCCTTGGCATTGCCGTTCAGAATGGCGTCATCCTGATGTCCTTTTTCCGGCAACTGCGTGAACACGGGCGTTCGGTGACCGACACAATTCGCGAGGGTTGCGATATAAGGTTCCGCCCCCTGCTGATGACTGCGTTGACCAGTTTCATCGGCCATTTACCAATGCTCTATGCCACCGGATCAGGCGCCGATATCCAAAAACCGCTGGCCGTGGTCGTCATGGGAGGGCTGCTCACCTCAACGGTTCTGACACTGATTGTCTTGCCGTCGCTTTACTTTTTAGTGGAGACGCGGAAGGAAAGGATAACCCGCACGGCGAAAACACGGTAGGCCGGAGCGGCGTCTCGGGCGCATGAGCGCCTCCGCGCATCAGGCTATTATTGCATTACGTCAACCGCTTATGATAGAAAGCGTGGCTTTTTATGCGCGGCAGCAGACTGACTTCAGGAGAATGACCATGGAACTTTTTCGGCAGGCATTCACGATTATGGTGTTGGGAATGGGACTGGTGTTCGTGTTTCTGGCCGTTGTCATCCTATTGGTGCAAGCGATAGCAAAAGCGATCCAGTGGCATGAATCAGTATCCGGCGCCCGCGGACAGGACACCCCTGACCATGAAGAAGGCGAGAAAGTCGCTGTCGCGATGGCGGTAGCCCTGCACGAACACCACTAAGACAAATCAACGAAAGGATAAACGATGGCTCGAATCGGTATTACAGATGTGGCGTTGCGCGATGCGCATCAGTCTTTGTTTGCAACGCGAATGTTGACCTCAGACATGCTTCCTGTGGGTGGACTCCTGGATCAGGTCGGCTTCTGGTCACTGGAAACCTGGGGTGGCGCCACCTTCGACACCTGCATCCGGATGCTGAATGAAGACCCCTGGGAACGCCTGAAACAACTCAAGGCGGTCATGCCCAATACTCCCCAGCAAATGCTGCTACGAGGCCAGAACCTGCTGGGATACCGCCATTACGCCGATGATGTCGTTGAGGCTTTTGTGGCACGCGCAGCACACCATGGCGTGTCGGTCTTCCGGATATTCGACGCCCTGAACGATCCCCGTAACTTCTTGACGTCAATCCGGGCGGTCAAGAAGGCCGGTCAACATGCCCAGGCCACCATCAGTTATGCCACCAGCCCGGCTCATACCAAGGAAGCCTACGTCGCCCTTGCCTGCGAACTCAAGACGATGGGCGCGGACTCGATCTGTATCAAGGATATGGCAGGCTTGTTGAAACCCTTTCATGCCGCGGAATTGGTCAAGGCCCTGAAGACCGAAGCAGGATTGCCCATTCATATTCACACACACTCCACAACGGGAATGTCGGTGGCGACGCTGCTTGAGGCGATCAAGGCAGGGGCGGATCGTGTCGATACCGCCATTTCCTCCCTGTCAATGGGCACCAGTCATTCACCAACCGAGACCATGGTGGAAATCCTGAAGGGAACCCCCTATGACACCGGGCTGGACATCAGGCTGTTACTGGAAATCGCCGCCTGTTTTCGAAATGTACGGCCCAAATACCGTCAATTCGAATCGTCCTTCCTGGGCGCGGATACCCGTATCCTCACCGCACAGGTACCGGGCGGGATGCTCTCGAACCTTGAAAGCCAGTTGCGCGAACAAAACGCCCTCGGCAAACTGGATGCCGTCCTCGACGAGGTCGCCCATGTCCAGAAGGATTTCGGCTATCCCCCGCTGGTGACGCCAACCTCTCAAATTGTCGGTTCACAGGCACTGTTTAATGTGTTGTTCGGGCGCTACGAACGGCTGACCGCTGAGTCAAAGGATCTTTTGGTTGGCCGCTATGGCCGCACACCGGCAGAGCCGGACCCCAAACTGGTCAAGAAAGCGCTCGAGGAACTTAAGTTGGATATGCCCATCACGGGCCGTCCGGCGGATGATATCCCGAACGAACTTGGCAAAATCGAGGAAGATCTCAAGGGCAAACTACAGGTGCCGCACGTCTCCGTGGAGGATGTCCTGACCTATGCCATGTTCCCCCAGGTCGCCTTGTCGTTCTTCGCGAAACGCCACAAGGGCCCGGTAACCTTCGAATCAACAGCTCCTGCCGTCAAGACCGCCGCACCCCCGGCGGAAAGTCGTGGCCGCTACGTCGTGACCGTGAACGGAAAAGATTATGCGGTCAACACTCGACCCGGCAAGGATGGGGCTCGGGCGGTTGAGGTTAACGGCACCTCCTATGCAATGGTGGTAAAGGAAAACCGGACTTCGGACTCACCGGGCAAGGAGTCCGCACCCACATCAGGAGCGCAGGCCGAGACCGTGCTTGCTCCCATGCCGGGCGATATCGTTAAGTTGACGTGCGAGGATGGCGAACAGATCGAGGCGGGCACCACGGTGATTGTCATGGAAGCCATGAAGATGCAATTGGAAGTCAAATCCCGCCGGGCCGGAACCATCACTTATAAAGTCAACGCCGGAACCTCGGTGAAGGCGGAACAGACCTTGGCTGTGATCGAGTGAACGGGAGGGCATCATGCAATCAAAAATGAAGAAGATCGTTTTCCTGACGGCCATTGGTCTCGTTTGCTTTGGCCTCCTGGGCGCCATTCACTCCACATGGGCAAGCGCCGGCGACACGCCAGCAACAAGCGTCTCCAGCAAGGATATCGGCAGTCAGCCAGCCGCCGCTGCGGACACAGAACAGATCTCCATCTCCCGGGGCATGATCAGTGTTTTAAAAACCACGGGGATCTACGGATTTATGGCCGGAACGGGCTGGAAATCCCTGGTCATGGTGCTGGCTGGGTGCCTGCTCCTGTATCTGGGCGTCGTCAAGGACTTTGAACCGTTGCTACTCGTCCCCATCGGGTTCGGAACCATTCTGGTCAACGTGCCTTTCGCGGGGATGGGTTCGGAGCACGGGTTACTGGGAATTATCTTCAAGTACGGGATCGAGAACGAACTGTTGCCGCTGATTGTGTTCATGGGCATTGGGGCGCTTTCTGATTTCGGCCCCCTGCTGGCCTGTCCGCGTGTGGCCATCCTCGGCGCCGCCGCCCAGTTTGGAGTGTTTGGGACACTGTTAGGGGTGGTGGCGCTCAATGCATTGCCCGGATTTGAATTTACCATCAAGGAGGCCTGCTCGATTGCCATCATTGGTGGCGCTGACGGCCCCACCTCGATTTATGTGGCCGCCAAGTTTGCGCCCCACCTGATGGGATCCATTGCGGTAGCCGCCTATTCCTACATGGCCCTGGTACCGCTGATCCAACCCCCCATCATGCGCCTGTTGACAACTCCAGCAGAACGACGGATCGTCATGCGCCAGGTTCGCCCGGTGAGCAAACTCGAGAAGGCCGTCTTTCCGCTGCTGGTCTTGATGTTATGTACTTTATTTCTTCCCTCTGCCCTCCCGTTGATGGGCTGTTTTGCCTTTGGCAATTTCATCAAGGAAAGCGGCGTCATCGAACGCATTTCGAAGACCTTGCAGAATGAACTGATGAACATCGCCACCGTCTTTCTGGGCCTCGGCGTCGGCATGCAGATGGCGGCGGATAAATTCATGCAAATCAACACGTTTGGCATCCTCATCCTGGGGTTGCTGGCCTTTTCGCTGGGAACCGCGGGAGGGGTTCTGTTCGCCAAACTGATGAACGTCTTCAGCAAGAAGAATCCTATCAATCCACTGATTGGTTCTGCAGGCGTCTCAGCCTTCCCCATGGCCGCACGTGTCTCCAATAAACTCGGCCTGGAGGCAGACCCTCACAATTTCCTGCTGATGCATGCGCTCGGCGCCAATGTCGCCGGTCAAATCGGCTCCGTCGTGGCCGCGGGCATCATCCTGGCCATCTTCGCGAACTGAGAACCGGATCAGAATTGATCAGGAGCAACTCGTCCCTGCCGAGCCGCTCCACAACCCTCCTGATCTCATCCCTCACGCGCCGATAGTGCCCCAGGGCTTCCTCCTCCGACTTCGCCCCCCGCGCCAGCGTCGGGGGATCGTCGAAACCGACATGAATCACCTTCGCCTTGCCTCTCAACCACATCGGACAGGTCTCATTCGCATGCCCGCAAACCGTCACAACGTAGTCGAAGTCCACCGTATCCAGTTCATCCACCTTCTTGGATCTTTGCCCGCTAATGTCCACCCCCACTTCGGCCATGACCTTCACGGCCAGCGGATTGAGCCCATGCGTCTCAATCCCCGCTGAGTAGGCCTCAATCACATCCCCCTTGAGCGCACGCGCCCACCCCTCCGCCATCTGACTTCGACAGGAATTCCCCGTGCAAAGGAAAAGAACCTTCAGGGTCTTCACGTCACGCCTCCTTCTTGCCTGAACCACCCCTGCGTCCTCAGGCATATCTTCACCAGCCATAACATCACCGGCACTTCAATCAGCACCCCGACCACCGTCGCCAGCGCAGCACCCGATGACAACCCGAACAACATCGTCGCCGTGGCAATCGCCACCTCGAAGTGGTTCGAGGCGCCAATCATGGCCGCAGGAGCCGCATCACAATAGGGCAACTTGAGCCACTTCGCCCACCCATACCCCAACCAGAATATCAGCATCGTCTGAATGAACAGCGGAATCGCAATCCAGAGAATGGTCAGCGGATTGGCCAGAATCGTCTCTCCCTTGAAACTGAACAACAGCACCAACGTGGTCAGCAGGGCAATGATCGTGATGGGAGTCAACACGTGCAGGAACTTCTCCCTGAACCAGGTCTCGCCCTTGGCCTGGATGATCCACTTGCGCGACAGATATCCGCACACCAGCGGCAGGGCCACATAGATCGCGATGGAGAGTAACAACGCCTGCCAGGGCACCGGCAAACGCCCGACGCCCAACAGGAACCCTCCCAGCACTCCATAAAGCAAAAGCATGGAGAGCGAATTGATGGCCACCATGATCAGGGTCAACCCGTCATTGCCGCGCGCCAGATACCCCCATACCAGCACCATCGCCGTGCAAGGCGCAATGCCCAGAAGAATACACCCGGCAAAATAACTACGCCACAACGGAACCTGCAGCATCTTGACGCCCTCATGCCACACCACCGTCCCAGCCCCATGCGTTGCCCCCACGGCAAGATCGAGCCCAAAGGGCATTTTAACAAGATCGGTCGCCTCGGCCCCAATCAGGCCACGGAACAGAACCCCCAGAAACAGCAGCGCAATGCCATACATGGTAAAGGGCTTGATGGCCCAATTGACAAATAACGTCAGCCAAACCGGTTTCCCGCTCTTGCCGGCCTTGACCACCGACGCGAAATCGATCTTGACCATGATGGGATACATCATGAAGAAGAGGCAGATCGCAATGGGAATAGACACCACCGGGGCGTCATTGACATAGACGGCCATGCCATCCAGCGTTCTGGCCAGTCCCGGGGCCAGTTTCCCCAGCACAATCCCGCCCACAATGCACAGCGCCACCCAGACCGTCAGATATCGCTCAAACACATTCGTCAACTTACGCTCACCGTCACTTTTCCCATCTCTGCTCATCATGAATCCCCTTTCTTTTCACGCCACTATCTCGCCGTGTAGATCAGATAGAGTCCACCGAGAAGCACCAGCGCCCCGCACACTTTTTTCAAGATCACCGCCCCCCGGGATGTCTCGCTCCAATTGAGGTAATGCTGAACAACCTCCGTAAAGGTGCCTGCCAGGACAATCACCGCACAGTGCCCCACCCCGTAAAACACGAGCAGGAGAATCCCGTACGGGAGATTCGTCGCCGCCAGCTTGAACGACACCGCCAACATGGGCGCCATGAAGGCAAAGGTGCAGGGACCAAGCGCTATACCAAAGACCAAACCAAGGATAAACGCCGCCAGCATCCCCTTGCGCTTCATCTCCGGATTGGCGGCGTCCGGCAATGGCAATCGAAGGGCGTCGAGCAAGTAGAGCCCCACCACAAGGAAAACAACAGCCACCGCATAATTACCCCAGCGTCCGACATCACCCAGCATCCGCCCGGCGGCCGCCGTGATCGCCCCGATCACACCAATGGTGATCAGAATGCCGACCGAGAAAAGAAGGGAGATCGTGAACGCCCGCCGGGTCGTGATCCGGCCCTGCTGATCGATGAATCCCACAATCAGCGGAATGCTCGCCAAATGACAGGGACTCAGCAAAATACTGAGCACGCCCCACACAAAGGCTGCCCCTAGCGCGACTCCATCCGATCCCTCAACGGCTCGTGACAGGCCTGTAAAAAGGCTTTCGATCATTCTGGATTCTGACTCCTGGCTTCTGGATTCTGCGCCAACTCCACTCCCAGTTCTTTCCACTTGGCAAGGATGTCCTCCTTGCCGAAAAACCCCTCGTGCCGGAACAGTTCCTTGCCTTGCGCGTCATAGAAGATCTGCGTCGGGATCACGTTGATCCCGACCTTCTTCCCCGCCTCCGGATTCTCCCACACATCAATGAACTCAACATCCATCTTTCCGGCATAGGACTTTTTCAGGTCTTCCAGAATGGGCGCCATCATCTTGCAGGGAACACATCTCCCCGCGCCAAGATCCACCAACCGGGGCAACGCTTTTAACACCGGAGCCGCTTCCAGGATGACGGCGTTGGTTACGGGCGCCGCCATGGCGACAGGCGCTTTGCCCGCCGTCACTGGCTTCTTCCCATCGTTCTTGGCGATCAGCACCCCTGCCACAGCCAATGTCACGATAATCCAGATCCACTTGCCCCGCCCGCTACGGCAACTTCCTGCACCGCACCCGCAGTCGTAGCCATGGCCGTTATGTTTTTCCGATTCTTTCATTCATCCCTCTCTTTGCGTTCGTCGCACCTTGTCGAGAACCGCTTACCCCAAATATTTCTTAACCTCATCAATCCCCAGCACCTTCCCGGCGCTCTTCACCACCCCGTCCACTACCAGCGCCGGCGTGGTCATCACGGCGAATTTCATGATCTCCTGAATCTTCTCGACCTTCTCGATCGTCGCCTCGATGCCCAACCCCTTAACCGCCTCCTCCGTATTGACCAGCAGTGTTTTGCACTTCGAACAACCCGTTCCCAATATCTGGATTCTCTTCATGAATTTGCCTTTTTCCTTCACATCATCGCGTTAAACAGATATCCCACCGCCATGATTCCTATCGCCACCACACCAAAGAACACGGCAACCAGCCGGGGTTTGAGCACTTTACGGAGAATGATCGCCTCCGGCAGGGATAGCGCAATCACCGCCATCATGAAGGCCAGTACGGTCCCCAGCGCCGCCCCCTTCCCCAGCAAGGCCTGCACGATCGGGATAATGCCCGCCGCATTGGAATACATCGGCACGCCAATGACTACCGCCAGCGGCACAGACCACCACGCCCCCTTGCCCATGATGGAGGCCATGAAATTCTCAGGAACATACCCATGGATCCCCGCACCCACACCAATACCAATCAGCACATAAAGCCACACTTTCCCGACAATATCCCGCACCGCATCGACGCCCATCCGGACGCGATCCGCCCAAACCAGTTGTCCTTCATCAATGCCCGCTGTCGATCCGGTTGCATAGACCCAGTCCTCAACATGTCGTTCCATTTTCAAGCGCCCAATGATCCAGCCGGCCACCATGGCAATCATCAGCCCCATGCCCAGATAGATGGCGGCGACCTTCCAGCCAAACATACCGAACAATAGGACAAGTGCGATTTCATTCACCATGGGCGCGGAGATCAGAAAGGAGAGCGTTACGCCCAGCGGCACACCTGCCGTTACAAACCCAATAAAAAGGGGAACAGCGGAACAGGAGCAAAACGGAGTCACAATACCCAGCAAGGCCGCCAGAACATTCCCAACGGATTCGCGCTTGCCCGCGAGTATACGGCGCGTCCGCTCGGGCGTAAAAAAGGAACGAAGAATGCCTACACCAAAGACAACCAAGGCAAGCAGCATCAGCACCTTGGGTGTTTCGAAAATAAAGAATTCCACACTGGTCGCCAAAGACGATCCTGCCTTCAAGCCAAGGAGCGCATAGGTAAGCCATGCGGCAACGGACGCAAGGCTTCGATACAACACCCCCCACGCAGCGAGTCCCAATCCGACCCATAGAAAGTATCTTTTCACTGCTTCCCTCCCGTTGTCAGCCCCCGCCATCGCCAACCAGACGCCGGTGCGATTCCGCTGTCGAGCGCATCACCGACTCCGCACAGGCAAAAAAATCCGCCACACAGGGACATTTCAAACTATAGAAAACCTGCACCCCGCGCTTCTCATCCTGGACAATGCCGGCATTTTTGAGAACCGAGAGATGCTTGGATACCGTCGACATATCCGACCCCACCCACTCCCGAATCTCGCAAACACATCGCGGTCCGGCTTTCAACTCATCCACAATCCTTAAGCGGGCGGGATGTGCCAATGCCTTCATGATCCTGGCTCTCTCAAGGTATAACGCCTGTCGCCGACTTCCCATAACTCTCTCCTGCTAACGTTTCAATACTTGGCCATATTGCCAAATAAGCAAGTATTGATCAACCCCTTTCCTGAAGCATTCGAATCAGAGGGCGTACTCCGGGTTTGGCGATTTTCGACAGAAGGGGGGGGGGACAGCCGTGACCCGCCGTGATTCGGTTTCCGGCAGCCCGCTGCAGGCCCGCCTTTTAAATCCTCACGACGTCAAGACCGCATTGGCGACCAAAGGCAGCA
>CAZSSA010000010.1:30433-41002 GCA_964609375.1 uncultured Verrucomicrobiota bacterium
GCCCGCCTTTTAAATCCTCACGACGTCAAGACCGCATTGGCGACCAAAGGCAGCAACGGCATCGGCGCGGTCGCCGAGAACCAACGCGCTGTGATGTGTGCCGCCCGCCCGGGAATAGGACTCCAGGAACAGCGCCACCGGAACGCCCGGCCGAACCCAGGTGCGCACCACGTCACGCATGGCCGGATCGAGCGAGGCATCCTCGGCCAGTACCTCGACGGGGGCGACGATCAACGAGAAGGTGTCGTCCGGGCCGGGGACAAGATTGACGAATACGGCAGGGCCGGGCTTGGCGACGCAGGTCAGGATGGCCGGATCCAGCGAGCCGCCGCCGAAGAATGGCTTGGCAATGACGCGCGGGCGCTCACCGGCCACCGTCGGACTGATCTCGCCCATATGCGAAAGGAACAGACTGTTGCCGGCCCAGTCGGCGCAGAAGATTTCGGTGAAGGTCACGGCGCCGAAGGCGCGGGCCAGGGCACCAACCAGCGAGGCAGTCAACACGTCGCCCTCCCCGGCATAGCCGAGCCCCCGCCCCATAGCCTTGGAGATCTCGAAGAATGGCATGGTGTTGGCCGGCCGGTCGCCGCGGTTGAAGGCCTGGAAGTTGACGCTTAGCCCGCGGTAGCCGCCCTCGTCCAAGATCCGGCGCAGCCCCAGCCCGACGCGCACGGAGCGCGCATGGGCCTCGGCGGAAAGCTCGCAGGCGTAACGCCGGCGATCCTCCGCAACCTCTTGCTCCACCTCGGCGTCGGTCACCTTGCTGATCGCCGCGTCAAGCATCTCGAGCCCGACCTGCCTGACGCTGACGCCCAGCTTGGAGGCCAGCAAGTCCTCGGCCACGGCAAAGTCACCCATGCCGGCAAAAGCATCGCCAACACGCAGGATGCGGCTCCCGCGCAGGGACTTCGCCCCCACGGCGGCGCACACCAGATCCGCCGTCCGGTCCAGCAGGGTCGGATCGGCGTCGTGGCCGGCAACAATCTCAAAATCACGCCGGTGCCGGCGCAGCATGGAGGCAAAGTCCATCACCCCATGCACACCGTGGTTGTACATGATGCGGTCGGCATGGGCGCCGACCCCGAAATCGGCATCCATCGTGGTGTCAAGGATGACGATGGGAAGCTTCGTCTTCAGGCAGGCATCAATCGCCTCCAGCGAGGGCGAATAGGCAAGATGCACCGTGACGATGCACTCGACCCCGGCAGCCTCGAACTGGCCGATGACGGCCTTGAATTCGTCGGCCACACGGCAGACCGGCGCGGTTTGCACCTCCAGCCCACGCGCCTCAAGCCCGTCGGCAATACGCTTGACGAAACCGTCGAATCCCGCCCGGCAGGCGGGCATCAGGTCGTCGTAGAGTTTCAGGTAAAAAGGCAGAAAACCGACTTTGGGACGAGGGGAAGTCATCATGCTGGACCCTTTCCGTAGTTGCGTTCGGCCACCCCCGAAAACAGGCGGTGGGCATTATTGAAGAAGAAATCCTCGATCTCAGACCGTGACAAGCCGGCGCGCTCCGCCGCCAGCTTGATGCCACGCAGTTGCTCGTGGAAGAAGGTGGTGAACGTGACCGCGTGACGGTCATCAACGATGGACGTCCCGATCTCATAGTCCTCCGCCATCAGGTAGGCGTACTGGTTGTTGATCTCCACCGACTTGCCATGCAGGCACGCCACCGGAGCGTCCGAGCCGAACAGGATACGGTCGCGCGGGAAGTGGCGGAAGGTGTGTTCCAGCACGCCCTCGTGATTGACCATGGCGGTATCGACATAGGCATTCGGACAGGCGGCGATGCCCTCCAACATGCCGATGATGTTCTGCAGATAGTAGGCGCGACCGATGTGCGCGAAGATAATCTTCGCACGCGGGTAGCGCCGGCAGATTTCGACCATCTGGGCCTGGTTGACCGGGTCGGCCAGGCGCCCCGGGCGCGGGATGTGCAGCGTAATGGCCAGCCCGCGCTCGTCAGCCGCCTCCATCTGCGGAGCGGGCAGCATATCGTGGATCGTGATGTCCGCCTTGCCTTTCCCTTCCACAAAGTCGAGGTACGGCTTGTAGCCGATCAGCCGGTTCTTCTCGACGCGGCGAATCACCGCCTCGCGCGAGTCGCGCGGTGCCACCAACGCCATGGCAAACGAACGCCGGTTGTCCGCGATCCGTCCGGAATAGGCCGCCGACGCATCCAAATCGGAGTCGAAGCTGGGGTTGCCGAAGCTGTTCGAGTGGTACTCCTGGTCCGGCAGGATCGCCCGCGCCCACGCCTGACACTGCTCCATCGTGAACACGCCGCCAACCTTCGCCATGATGCTGCGCGGCGGGTACTGGTAGCCGGGCCGCAGGCACGTGCGGTCCAGCATGTGGACATGGGCGTCGAAAATCCGCGCGGGAAGAAACCCCTTCAGTTCGAGTTCGTAAATCCGCCGATCCGCCTCCGTCACATCAACCGTCATACACACCTCCCGCACGCTCCCATGCATCCCGTTCATTCCGATAGGCACCGCACCCGATGCCGGCCAGCAGCGCGGCTCCGCGCGCGCCGGCGGACCGCCCCGCCGTCGTCATCTTCAGTCCAGTGGTTTGGCTGACAATCCCCGGCCAGACCGGGCTATTGGCCGGACCACCGACCATCACGGCGCTGTCGTAGCGTAACCCGTGGGTTTTCAAGGCGAGGATCTTGTTGTTCAGCAGCCGTGCGGCGCCTTCCATGATGGCGCGGCTGATGTTCCGGCGGTCACCGGCCATCTTCTGCGGCGGTTCGCAAAGGTCAATCTCCAGCCCGCCTGCACCGGGATCGGCCTGCGCCGCCAACTCGTCGAAAACGCGTAGCCGGTCGGGCTCACCCGGGGCGATGACGTTCTCAATATACCAGTCGATGGTGCGGCCGATGTACGGCACGGAGAAGATACCGCCCCACGGTCCGCCCTCGTAGGCAAGGAAGGGGTCACACAACATCCCCGCCTCGAGGATGAGCCGCCGGTCCAGACAGGGGGCAAATCCAACCCACGAGGTGCCGCAGGAGAGCATAAGCTGCCCCGGCTCGACCACGCCAACGGCACGCGCGGCGGCGGGATGGTCAAAACAGCCGGTGACAACGGTAGTCCGTCCGGAAAGGCCCGTGTCGCGCTGCGCCTGCTCCGTCAGTGGTCCGGCGGCCACACCGGAACAGACCAGTGCCGGGAGCTTTTCGCACGAAAGGCCAAGCCGCTTGAGAAACGGCTCGTGGTAAGCGCGGGACATTTGTTCCTGCAGGTGAAAGGTGGTGGCGGTGGAATGGTCCATCAGCCAGCGGCCGGTAAGACGCCACAGCACCCAATCGGTATCCATGCCGTACCGCCCGGCGCGGCGGTAAAGGTCGGGTCGGTTCTCCCGCAGCCACGCCAGATGTCCCATCGGAAAGCTGGTGACACAAGGCCAGCCGGTGACCTGGGTGACCTCCGCCGAGGTGAGGCCGGCCAGGGCGGCGGGCGGATGCTGCTCGGCGCGGTGATCCATCCAGTTGATGATGTTCATCAGCGGCACGCCGTCGGTGCCGGTCAGCAGGGTATTACCCGAGGCGGCGGCCATGGCCAGGGCGGCCGGCGCAACGGGGGCGGCGGCGACCAGCTCACGGATCACGCCACACACGTTCCGGTAGTGCTGTTCCGGGTCCACCTCCACCCAACCCTCATGGGGATGGATAAAGCGGGACTCCGCTCCGGCCTCGGCCAGCACCACGCCGCCGGTATCGGTCAGCACGCCCTTGATGGCGCTGGTGCCAAGATCAAGCCCGATCAGGCAGGCACGTGATTGATTCGCCACATTCATTTCGGGTAATCGCGTTCAGACCCCGGTCAGGCCATGGGCGCGGCAGGCTTCAACCGCCTTGGCGCCGCGCTTGACCACATCCTGCAGGGCGGCCACGAATGCCTTGGGTTTCGAGGCCTGCACCGCGTTACGGCCAAAGACAACGCCACCGGCTCCATCGCGGATTTCCTTTTCCGCAAGGTTCAGGGCATCCAGGTCCGTTGGCGTCTTCTCGGCACCCAGGCCCAGGATCGGCACAGGGCATTTGGAGGTGACCTCGGTGAAGCGGTTCGTATAAAATGTCTTGATGCAATCGGCACCCAGTTCGGCCAGCATTCGGCAGCCGACGAGAATTTCCGCGTGGAACTCGTCAGGCGACTTGGTGAGGTGGCTATGGGGAAAATACTCGCCCATCACCGGCAGGCCCAGCCGATGCGCCTTCAGGCACAGGTCGGCGAAGAGTTCGGCATTGCGGGCATCCACAGCCTCGCTGCCGGTCTTGAGCGTGAGACAGACCAGCACCGCATCGGCGCCATTGCGCGCGGCGTCCTCGGGCTGATAGAGATTGGAGAGTACTGATTCCTTGTAGCCCCACTGGAAACAGAAGACCGTGTTGAAGTTCAGGCGGGTGATCGCCACCGGGGCGGCGCGCCGCCCGAAGAACGCCGAGGCCCTGGGCAGCATGCCCGGGGAGAGCAGGATCGCATCCGGCCCGTCGCCAACCCGCTCGAGCATCGCGGGAATATCCTCCATGCCCGCGTGCGGGCCGTCGAACATCCCGTGATCACACGCCACCACCACCGCCTTGCCAGCATCGCCAAACAGCCGCCCTAATCGAATATCCCGTCCGTCCATCATGATCGCCTCCTGTGTATTTGCTAAAATCGCTTGAAGGCAAAAATAATAAAACGGCATCTATATTCTGTATACATCAGCTTTCGACTAATCATTATGAAATTCGATTGTCTTCCATGAGCGGCGTGGTCCACGGCACAACCCCCGTCGCCGAGCGGATGTGCCACCGATCCCCTGACTTCCAGGAACCCGGTCCAATCCATCCATTCGGCTCCCGCCTTTTCAGGTCGCCAAGGTCTGCAAATAACGGAAGCTGGTTTCCAGCGCCTTAAACGGATCCTGCCCGTAGCAGTTATCCTGCTCCACCATGAACCACTCGCACCCCGCCACCTCCGCCGCCTTGATAATTGCCGGAATATCCAGATTCCCGCTGCCGACTTCGGCAAACACCGGCGCGTTATTGACCACGGCGTAATCCTTCAGGTGCAACAACGGCAAGCGGCCCTGCAGTTTCCGGCACCAATCGACGGGATTCTGACCGCCGGCCTGGATCCAGTAGGTATCAGGCTCCCCCTGCAGGTTCTCCCGGCTGGTATGGGCATAGATCAGATCCAACACGCACTTCCCATCCACTTTCTGGAATTCCACGGCATGGTTGTGATAGGTCAGCACCTGACCCGCCGCACGCATCGCACCCCCCGCCACATCCAGCTGTTTGGCTAAGGCGATGACATTGGCCGTCCTACTCAAATCCACTCCGTCGGGATAAGGATAGGCCGTGTATCGGCACTTGAGTTTCCTGAGCCGCTCGATCACCTTTCCGGTCTCATTCAGAATGGAAGCCCCACTCTCATGGGTGGCACAGCAAACCAACCCCTCCCCGTCCAAAATCAAATTAAGCTCCGCCTCGGAAATAGGCCCCATGCCTGATACCTGGACAGCCTGATATCCTATCGTCTTAACCCTCTTCAACGCGAGGGCCACATCGGCAGGAGTTTTGAGATAGTCCCGCAATGTCCAAAGCTGAACCGCCACATGATCGATCTTCATTCGTCTCTCCTAATTATGTTATTGCCTAGCCGGGTAACAGCGATACCAAGGATCGAGCAGAGGTCTGTTAGCGCCGCCCGGTTGTCACCATAGGAAATGATATAATGCTGGCTCATCACATTCTGCACGAAATCCTCAACGGGGTAGTCGAAAATCAACTCCAGACTCGGCAGTGGCGGGGCAGGAGGAGCCCAACCAGCCTCTTCCCACTGGCGCGGTGTCCGGGCTTCGGCCGTCGTCATATGCATGCAATACCGTCCTTCGGCGTACCCAAGCCGGGTCAGCGTCACCAATCCCGTCTTGAGTTTGGAGACATTCAGCAGCCCCTCCCCGAAGTTGCCGAACGCATTGGGCATGACCGTCACCTTGCCATCCACAATCGCGGCCGGCACGTAGTCGGGAACCCCCATCAAGGCGCCATTCTCCAGAAATTCATAGAATTCCAGATAAGCAGCAACCTGTCCGGTCAGAAGGCGTACGATCAACTGGGTCACCGCGCCCAAACTGTCGTTTTCCGGAACCGAGGAGATGTCCATTTCGTCATGCAACAGCGTCATCGCTCCCGCCGGCGCGAACCCGAGCAGTTTCTTGATACCATCAACATCGTTGTATGAAAACCCCTGATAGCCACGCTCGTTGATGATGCCGCGGATCGCCAGGAATAGCGAAACCGATTGCTCAAGCGTGCCGGGTTTGGGCTCCTTGATGAAGGTCCAGCGTTTCCGGACATCCGCGGCCAACCGCCCCACCTCCGTGTGGTCAACCTTATCCATTCGCTGAACCAATTCCAGCAGCTCAAAATGTTCTATTTCAGGCCCAAGTTGAGCCTTGAGCGATACGCCGTCATACATCGTTCCATAAAGACGCATGTCACGGTAGCCAGCCATGCCGATCTTGGCGGTCTTCAACTGTGCGGCGGCCTGCGCGGCACGGATATAGCTCATGATCGCCTCCATTCGCGCCGGCTGTCCCCGGTAGGTCACCACATACTTGAACGTGTAGCCCATGTCGGCCATCGGCTTGCGAAGCGCCGTGGTGCCAGCCTGGTCGGCGGTGGTGATGAAACGGCCACCCTCCTGCCACCCGGTCAACCCCCAGAGCAGGATCGGCTTGTGCTTGAAGGCTTCGAGCACCGCAAACACAGCCCAGGACGGGATCCAGCCCGCCACGCACGCCACCAGCACGTCAACATCGCCTCCCGCCTTCAGTTCCCTTACCGCCCTCGCCGCCTGCTCGCCCGCGGGATCATCGCTGACCGGGGCTGTCTGCACCAGATCCACCCCCTGCTGTTGCAGTAATCGGACCGCCTCAAGGCAGCGCTTGTCAATAAACTCGCGCGGTGTATTGACTTCCCCAAACCCAACAAACCCAACCGTCGGATGTTTCATCATATTATTCACTCCAGAGTTGATCGATAACCTTGACACTCGCATCAACGAGGGCCTGTCCCCCGTCCGGCCCCACACGGCCATTGATGATCAGCGAGCCATATCCCCCCGCCGCCAAGGTACGTTCCGTGGGCAGATACCCGCCTCCGTCACAGGCAAGCTGGACACAAAAGGTCCGTGCCGCCCGGCTCCGGGCCTGGATCATCTGCCCGTAGTCGAGATAAAGCTCAAAGGGGTTGGTCACAAAGGCACAGTCCCCGAGCCGCACGGCGTGGAGTTCAACGGGAAACACAGGGGCCTTATCCTGGTTCTCAAAACGATCAATCACGGCACGCGCATTCTCCAACTGAACGAATTCCAACTCCTTGTTGTCGAAGGGGCCATACGGCTTGGTCTTCTCGCCTTCGCGAACATCGGCCAGGAACCGGGTAAACAAGTCCAGAACCGCGCTGTCAACATCGCGATAGGCCTGCGACAACCGCCGTACCTCGCTAAGGGCCTGCCGGTATTCTTGCTCCCCCGCACGCCGCACCGGAAGATCGATATCCAGCACGGCATGACGAACCACCGGATGACGCTGGATGCGCTGTCGAGCCGACCCATAGGCTTCCGACACGGCCTGTTCCAGACGACGACCAATGGCAACCAGACCCGCTTCCATCCAGTAGTTCACCTCATCAGTACGTTGAGCCGGGAGATTCCGCGGCGACTGGTCACCGGCGGCGCCAATCTGGGCAAGGACATGAACCTGCGGCCCGTATGCCGCCTTGAGACGGGCCCGGAGTTCCCCGAAGAAATCCGCCGAGACCATATATTGCGACTCCATGACCTGCGCAGGACAGGCGACATTGACGACGACACCGGTCAATGTTTCCTGCGCATCCCAGGTGAACAGCATTCGAACGACAGGATCATTGCCAGCCTCAATGCCGATAAAATCATTCCTGGCCGTGTCGCCATACATGGTCGCCCCCCCATGGCGGTGAAGGGTCCGGCGGCAGAACCCGGTTACAGCCAGGGCTTGAGCATCGCTGATGCCCCCGGATGTCCTGCTGTTCCATGCTCTTTCGATGGCAAGCAGCGTACGCTCGAGCAGATGGGAACGCACCTCGTCCGGACTCACCGTCTGGGGTGCGGGAGACCACCATCGGAAAGGCGCTGACCAAAAGGCCCCGCTGTGGATATGGGTGGCGCTCAAGAACACTTGACGGGGATCCAGCCCGGGAAGGATACCACGGATCCCCTTCCGGATATCCTCAAGGAAATCGCGCGTCACGAAAAGGGCATCCAGCGAAACCATGATAACCTGACCCGCCGGGCCATGATCCTTCTGCTCGATTGCCAGCGCGGTAACGGCGAGCGGATCACGCACACCTTGCGAAACCCTCTGATAGTACTGCCCGATCAGTTCCACCGGTTTGGCCGGAGTGATATCCTGGGTGCTCCAGCCGATGTGTATCGTCGAACCCTTGTCATCCATGATGCACCCCTTTCAGGTTGCGGTGTCCACGTTCAGCCACCATGCCGTCCCAATTGGAAAGTCCCGACACGGCATCCGGCCCATACAGGTTGTCGCGCCCCGCCATCATGGCGAATTGAGCGGCATCCACCAGAGTCTCACCCTTCAACAAAGCCGTCAGGAAACCCGCCACAGCGCAATCGCCGGCGCCGCAGGCATTGCGGAAGCGCACCCGATCAACAGGCTCGGGCGGGATCCACACGCCACCGTCACACCCTGTGTGCGCAGGAAGTTGAAGCGCCGTGCCCCCCCCCGCCACCCCTCGGCCGCCGGCCTGCAGATAGGCTCCCCGGTGCCCGGCCTTGATAAGCACAACTTTAACTCCCGATGACAACACCCGATCCGCCAGACGCTTGTAGCACTCACGAGGAATCGCCTCGATGATGTCCGTATCAACGGCGGCGCCAAGATATCGCTTATACAGTTCCGGCTCGAGCATGAACAGAAGCTCCTCGATGCTCGGAACGAAGATATCCACCAGCGGGAGCGTATCGTCCAGAATGACCCGCCAGTCGGCCTTCCCCGCCGGGCTGGCAGGATCCGGCAAGCTCATGTCCAGCGAAACAGCCACTCCCCGCCGGCGCACACGCTCCAAGAGCAACCGCAACCCGCCTCCGCCATGCGCCCAAAGCGACTCCATCAAGGGAGGATACCCAAAGTGAAAGAGCCGTCCGCGGGCCACCACGTCATCATCGATATCGTCGGCACTGAACACACGGTTGCATCCCGGATCCTCGAAAAAAACACGATCCAGCCCCGGGGGCGCAATGACGATCCCGTAGGCAGTACTCGCCCGCGGGTTGCGGCGGATCCCGCCCGCCCCACCCTCGCGCTCAAGCCGGGCCACGACAAGATCCCCCAATGCGTCGCATCCCACACACCCCATCAACGCGACACGCTGTCCAAATTTCCGCATGGCCAGGCCGGTATTGGCCACGACGCCGCCCAGGGAGAAATCCAACCCTTCCGTTTCAATCAACTTGCCTGGCCGGAATAGTTCCTGAAATGCCTCCGGCTCGCGCGTCCGGGAAAAACCCGGCGTGATATCCACACCGAGATATCCCGCCACAACAACATCGATAGCATTGTCATCCAATGAAGTATTCATAGCGCGTCATTCAATGCCATCACAGTAATCGAAATCCACGGACCTGTCCCCTTGTGATTTGACAATCTCTGATTATATTTTGACCAAGTCGACCGTAATTTAATATCAAATGAGTCAAATTGCAAAGCTATCGGGAACGTGCTGGCGATATCGATGAATTCAACCGCGCGCGGAGACTCAAGCGCTCATCCCAAATCCTGCAAAGTAACGGCGCCGATGGAGGGACGTATGAGATCCGCCTGAACGAGCTGCAAGGCGGGAAAGGTTGATGCCACCGCCACGCAACGCATCCCTGCCGCTTTCGCGGCGGCGATCCCATTGACGGCATCTTCCACCACCGTGCATTCGGAAGGCTGAACGCCAAGTCGTTGGGCCGCCAGAAGGAAGATGGCGGGATCAGGCTTGCGACGCTCCACATCCTCAGCCGTCACGACGGCCTGCCAAGTGGCGGATGGCAATCCGATCTTATTCAAATTGGCCTCAATCTTGATGCGGTCGGCACTGGAGGCGACCGCACAAGCCAACCCCGCCGCCTGGCATTTCCGCACCAGTTCAACCGCGCCCGGAAAGCACTCCAGCCGTTTCGTCACCATGGCCAGGTAGAGTTCATAGGTGCGTGCCTTGGCCTCGACGATATCCAGAGCTACCCCGTATTTCTCCGCTACCCCTCCGAGATAACGGTTCTCGCCGGTTCCCACGAACGGATGGAAATCCTCGGGCCGCACCACCACGCCGCGCTCCCGGAACATCTCCATCGCCGCCGCGCAGATCAGCGGCTCCGAATCAGTCAAAACCCCGTCCATGTCAAATATCACAGCTCTCATGAAATCAGGACTCCATTCATTTCCACAGTCTCTTCCATTGATGTCAACAGTACTCAATAACATACTTGCGTTATCAGTTCATCCCTGAAAACGAAATGTGAT
>CAZSSA010000011.1:0-40517 GCA_964609375.1 uncultured Verrucomicrobiota bacterium
TTAGGAAACCGTTGCTCTGTCCAGCTGAGCTACCGGGGCGTGAAAGTGGGTGTGATGATAGGGTAGGAGGTGGGGGGGTCGCAAGTATGTAATCTGAGGTCACGCCTCATCTTGACACACCCTGAGGGGGTGACTAAGGTACGCGGTAATTATGAGCAAGGAGAAACACGTGATTCGAGCCAAAGTGATTGGTGCCGGCGGTTACGGCGGCGTTGGTATTATTGAACTGTTGACGGGGCATCCGGACGCAAAAATCGCCTGTCTTGTGGACATGGTCGACGTGGGGGCCCCGATAAGCAAAGTTTATCCTCACTTGACCGGGTTTTGCGATATGCCGATTCTTGATCCGACTGATCCGGCAGCCCAGCAGGAGGTAGATGTGGTGTTCACGTCCACGCCCGATGGTGTGGGTATGAAACTGGCCTCTGGCATTCTTGCCAGTGGTGCGAAGTTGATCGACTATAGCGGTGATTTTCGTTTCAACACGGTGGACAGCTATGCGGAATATGCGCGGCGGATCGGCCGCGAGCCTGAGCATACAGCGCCCGATCTGTTGACCCAGGGTGTCTATGGGTTGGCAGAATTGCACCGAGGGAAGATCGATCAAAAGCGGAAAATTGTCGGTAATCCCGGTTGTTTTGCCGTGAGTTGCATCCTGGGGTTATCACCGGCGGTTAAGCACGGGTTGGTGGAGCCGTTCAGCGTGATTTGTGACTGTAAGACTGGAGTGTCGGGTGCGGGGAAGAAGCCCAATGCGACATTCCATTATCCGTCACGATATGATCATATGAATGTCTATAAACTGGCGGGACATCAGCACGTTTGTGAAATTGAACGTGAATTGAGTTTGCAGGCCGGCAAGGAGGTGCGTGTAACGTTTACCGCGCAGGTGGTGCCGGTATGCCGAGGCATCATGTCGAGTCTGTATGGGCAATTGACGGCTGACACCAAGGTTGAGGACGTGATTGCACTCTATAAGGATTTCTACAAGGGGAGTGCGTTTGTCCGGGTGTTTGACCGGAATGCGGCCATCGGATCGATGCACGTACGCGGCACGAATTTCTGTAATCTGATTGTTGATGTGGATGGGAGAACGCGCAAATTGCGAGTGATTTCGCATATCGACAACCTGATGAAGGGGCAGGCAGGGTCTGCGTTACAGAATATGAATTTGCTGTTTGGGATGCCGGAAACGGCAGGGTTGATGCGGGCGGGAATGTATCCGTAATAACGAAGAGCGCTGATGAGGACATTGGCGTCAAACCGTAAGGAAAAAGCAATGGAGAAGACAATGGAAGATATCAAGACAGTGATCGCTGAGGATGTTGAAATCAATGGTTCGATCAAATGCACGGGCGGAATTCGTCTGGGCGGCAAGGTCAATGGTGACGTGACGACGGCTGGTGACGTGCTGGTGGAAAAGACCTCGGCGGTCAAGGGGAACATGGCCGGGAACTCGATTGTAGTGATGGGGTTGATCAAGGGCAATATCACGGCCAAGGAGCGGATTGAACTCAAGGGGAGCGCCAAGGTGGCGGGCGATATCAAGGCCAAGCGTTTGGTTGTCGAGGAAGGCGTGACATTGGTTGGCAAGATGGAAATCATGGCATCCGAGAACAGTTCCGGTGAAATGTCGCTGGATATGGAGACGGCGCCCGGTGCCGCTGATGCGGCGAAGTCCGAGGATGACGAGTCCAAGGCGGCGCCCGGCATGCGTGGGACGATGGACCCGCGGACGCGTTCCGGACAGTTGTTTGCGCGCAAGTAGGAATGGTGAAATGACGGGTTGGCAGGGAGGGTTGGATAATGGCTTCAAAGCATGGATTAGGCCGCGGTCTTAACGCATTGATTCGTGATACTCCATCGGAGCAAGTTCCGGTGGCGAGTCCGAGCAGTGGCTATTTCCAGGTGGAGGTGTCGTCTATTCGCCCGAACCCCTGGCAGCCCCGTCGTGTTTTCGTCAAAGAGGCGCTTGAGGAGTTGGTTGCTTCTGTGAAACAGCACGGGGTGTTGGAACCTTTGCTGGTCCGGAAGGTGGAGGATGGTTACGAGTTGATAGCAGGCGAGCGACGGTGGCGTGCGGCGCAGGCTGCAGGGCTGACCAGCGTGCCGTCGATTGTCCGGGAAGCATCGGATCACGAGGCGTTGGAAATTGCCTTGATCGAAAACCTACAGCGCAGCGACCTGAATGTTCTTGAGGAGGCTGAAGGGTATCAGGTGCTGGCGGATAAGTTCAATCTGACCCAGGACGAAATAGCCCAGCGGGTCAATAAGGCGCGCGCTTCCGTGGCTAATGCCTTGAGGCTCCTGAGCCTTCCTGCATTAGTGAAGAAATTTGTGTCCGAGGGATTGCTTTCGGCAGGACATGCCAAGGTTTTGGTGGGGGTGCCTGCCGACGTGGAGCAATGCCGGCTTGCCGAGCGGGTTGTGCGGGACGGGATGTCGGTCCGGGAGCTTGAGAAGGTGGTGGAGCATATCCGCCATGTGCCCCGGAAGCGCAAGGAGTCGAAAGAAGACATTCCCTCCAGTCATTTGACTTACCTGACGGACAAATTGCACCAGCATTTCGGGACCGGCGTGCATGTTCATCCGTGCCGCACGCTGGCCAATGGGCGCAAAGTCAAGGGTGTCATCCAGATTGATTTCTATTCCAATGATGAGTTGGACAGGATTCTTGATACGCTTGGAATGCGCGAAATGTCGTGAGCGTTCTGGCTCTGATACTGGTTTTATTACGGCGTAGAGGTGTCCGTATTATGGTCAGGGGTCTGCTTGCTCTGGTTTTCTGTATGGCGGCGCTTTGTCTGACTGGCTGCATGCGGGATGATCAATCGGTACCGAGGCCCGTTATGGTGCCGCCTTTCGATGGAGCGGCTGCTTATCAAGAGTGTTCCGCCTTTGTAAACCTTGGCCCCAAACCGGCAGGAAGTCCCATGGCATGGCGGGCGGCGGTATATTTGCGTGATCGACTTGCTGCCATCGGTGTTGACGCGCGCCTTGATTCGTTTGCTGATGCTGTTCCAGGCGGGACCGGCATCTTTCATAATGTGATGGGTCGGATTCCCGGGGACACCAATCATATTGTTATTATAGCGGCCCATTTTGATACCAAGACGGGGATCAGTGAGGATTTTGCCGGAGCCAATGATTCCGGTTCCGGGGTGGGCGTTGTGTTGGGGTTGATGAAGGCATTGGCTGGTGATCTGACTGGCACGGGAATATCAGCAGGGTTATCGCGCGCCGAGACCCGCGGGCGGCGGCAAGCGACGCTCCACCGAGAGAGAAGCTCGGGCAGACCGGAGATATGGGCTGTTTTTTTTGATGGCGAAGAATGCAGGAAGGAATATGGAGCCATTGATGGTTTGCATGGAAGTCGGCATTTGGCGCGTCAACTGGTGGCGAATGGTGAAGCGAGCCGGGTGAAGGCCTTTATTCTTCTGGACATGGTGGGGGATCGGGATCTGACGGTGACTATCCCGAGAAACGGGTCCCCGGCTTTAATGTCGGCTGTTTTCGATGCGGCCCGTGTTGAAGGGGTAAGAGAAAGGTTTTTCCTGTGTCACTGGGGCATATTGGATGATCATCAGCCTTTTCTGGATGCCGGAATCCCAGCCGTAAATATTATAGATTTCCGGTATGGATCAAGTCCGGGTGGGAATGAGTATTGGCATACTTCTGCAGACACACTTGATAAGTTGGATGTGTCGAGCTTGGAGGTAGTCGGGAGGGTTGTCTTGAGGGTCATGGCGGGGATTGAGTAGAGTTTTATCTTTCCAGAAATCAAGCCATCCTTTAAACAGGGACCGCGGAAATGCGTTGACCGTGAGGAGTGCCGAGAGGACAAGGGCTGCAACAGTATTGTAAATGAGGGAGTATTGCTATGACTGAGGAATCAAAAGGACTTAAGAGCTCATTTGATCTTGCCATGGAGAGGATGGCCAGACGGGGTGAAGGCATATCTCAATTGACAGCCGAACAGAAGGCCGCGCTTGCCGATATTGGGGCAAGAGCTAAAGCAAAGCTTGCTGAAGTTGAGATTTTGTACGGCAAGAAATTGGCTGAGGCACGTGAAGGTGGAGACGCTAAAAAAATAGCGGCCCTGGAGTCGGAAATGCGTGCAGAAATGGCGAGGATCAAGGACCGAGAGGAATCGGATCGTCGCAAGATCCGGTAGAGAGCGGGTTTAGGACAGGAGGAGAATATGACGCCAAAACGCCTATTGATTGTCAAACTTAGTTCACTAGGCGATATTTTTCATGCGCTACCGGTGGTTCATGCCTTGCGTGTCGGGCTGGATGCTGAGATTGACTGGGTGACGCAGCCGGAATATGCAGACTTGGTAAGGTGCTTTCCTGATGTCAACAAAGTAATCCCATTCCCTCGCCACAGGCTGGTCCAGAATTTTGGCTTGTTTCTTCAGTCGATCAGGTCTGCACGCTACGATCATGTGATTGACCTGCAAGGGCTATTAAAAAGCGCGATGGTGTCGAAGCTTGCCAGGGCGGATCAGGTCATTGGGCCGGCGTTTCACCGGGAAGGGAGCCATTTGCTGTATGATCGGGTCGTCAGTAAGAGCGATCAACCCCGGCATGTTGTTGATGAGGCGATGGATGTGGTCCGGCTGCTTGGTTTGCCGGTATTGCCGGCTGAGTTTCCCGTCGTGTTTCCGGACGTTGAGATATTGTCCGCCAGGCCGCGGGTGGCTGTGCTGCCTTCTTCACGGTGGGGCAGCAAGAACTGGCCCGTGGAGTATTATGCCGAGGTTGCGCATCTCCTGGCGCACCATGATGACACCTCTATATATTTGATGGGGGGGGATAAGGATCGTTCAACGTGTATCACCATTCAACACGCCTTGGAGTCTGGACATGCCTGTAGCCGGATAGTCAATCTTGCTGGACGCACGAGCCTGGTGGAAATGGGCGGGTGGATGAAAACGATGGACCTGGTTTTAGCCAATGATTCGGGGCCCATTCACATGGCGGCGGCAGTTAATGTGCCGGTTGTGGCGATGTTTGGGCCGACGGATCCAGCGCGGACTGGGCCATACGGGCAGGGGCATCGGGTACTGACAGGGGGAGTGGTGTGTCGCCCATGTTTTCGACGATCGTGCCGGGGAGGGGTAGCCGACTGCATGCGGGCGATCAGTCCGGAGTCGGTTTACAAGGTTGCTCATGAGCTATTACAGGGGAGGCTGTCATGAAGGGTGTTATGCGGGTGGTTTGGGTGCTCCTCATGGTCTATGCGACCGGATGTTCCAAGGCGGTTCAAAATGCGGATGATGATGAGATGGAGCATCCCATGATGGTTAAAGCGAGCGAGCTTGTGCGGGCGGGGAATATGGATGGAGCTGTGCGGATTTACGGAGTATTGCTTGAAAAACATCCCGATATGGCGCGCGCCCATCTTGGGATCGCCATGCTGTTGGACCGCCCGCATGGGGATTGTTTGCGAGCTGTGTATCATTATCAGCGCTATCTGGAACTCCGGCCGGATACCGAAAAACGCAAAATGATCACCTCTCGTATTCACGCTGCAACAGTGTCGTTGGTGGGGACGGTTTTCACCAATGAACCCGCCGTGGTAAAACGGGTGGTGGCACTTGATCGCGAGAACGCCGAACTAAAGGTCAAGATTGCCAATTTGGAGACTCGGTTGACCCGATCGCAGATGATGATCAATACGTTGCAGGCTCGACACGGGAAATTGGCGAACCCGGTGCAAGATGAGACTGGTGGCAGGAAGAAGCCGGTGGACAGCATGAAGTCGGCGGTGAGGACAGTCACGGTTCAAAAAAACGACACTCTTCGGCGTCTTGCGGACAGGGTGTATGGTGATCAAAATCGGTGGCGTGATATTTATGAGGCCAACCGAAACCTTCTCAGGATGCCTGAAGATGTCAGAGTGGGCCAAGTGTTAATCGTCCCGGAGTAAGGGCTTGAATGGGGTCGGGTTGAGTGATAACGTGAAATCATATATTTAGGAGGGTAATATGGCTGGAACCAATTTTTTCGATGATGATTTGCAGCGTCGTGCCGCCATCCGTACTGCGCCATTGGGACAGGCAACTGATGTGGTGGGGGCTGTGAAAACGGATGAGTTTCCGGCGCGCCCTCTTTCTGACTTGAATTTGACCCGGATGGCCCGCCATCGGGAAGAGGTGAGTTCTCAAATTGCCACGGCAAAGGTGGGGGTGGAGCGTATGCAGCGGCACCAGAGTGAATTGGCGAGGGAGCAGCACGCGCTCGAGGCGTTGATCGAGAAACAGGATCAATACGAACAGGGCAAGCAGGAGATGCTGCAGCGTCTCTCCGAAAGCATTGTATCGCTGGAAAAGATGGAAGATCATGCTTCGCGACAGGTGGAGATATATTCCAGTGTTCGTGCCCGGTTCGGAGAGTGCTTGGAGGAATTGAGGCGGATGAATGATGCGGACTGGCCGGATGATGGATTTCGGGATGAGTTGAACAAGGCGGTTGTGCAAATTGACGTCATCCGGAAGGATTTTGTGAAAGGCCAAGCGGCTGTTGAAGCCTTGGGAGGTCCGGTTAAGTTGTTCGACGAGTCGCGTCCGCAGGCTGCCGCCATTGATGACGAGGCGTCGACATCGCGAGGATTTGCTGATTGGGTCAAGATTGGCCTTGCTGTGAGTACGCCGCTGATTGTCGCCATAGTCGTCGCGATCATAATTCTGGTGGTAGCAAAATAATTGCTTTATCCGGGGTGCAGAAGGTTATGCAGCGGAGAGTGCGAACGAATCAGAGACTGCAGGAACGCTTAAATGACGTAAAGCGCGAGATGTCTCGTGTAAAAAACGAGATCCGAGCTGCCTCCGAACTGATTGACAACCCCGACCGAATCAAGGCGTTGCGTAAGCTGAAGCAGCTGTCGGTGGAACAGGAAAGTCCGCGGGAAGCCACGAGTGAGCGACTTGTGCCTCGGGAAGACCTGTTTGAAAAGTCAATGGGTCGTCCTGAACCCTCTGGTTCGCAAGCCCCTGGAGTCGAAATGGATGGGACGAACTACGACGCGATAATACCGAAGGCGTCAGCTGATCAGCGGTTTGTGAATTATTTTGTGACCGGCGGGTTGCATTCCGTCAGACCGTTGCGACAGGAGCGTCGTATTCAGCGGAACAAAGCGATTGTCATGGCTGTCATAGCTGCTTTTGTCCTTTACGGTTTGATCAGCATGTTGTTCTAACCCGGATCAGGGGTAGTTTCGGCAGAAAGCAAAATAAGTATGATTCCTGCGCACAAGGGGTCCTGAGATGGTAATCCGGCTTGGCCCCCCCCGGTAACGATTCCTGAAGACCACGTCGAATGATTTCAAGTCGGGAGGGCAGGGGACTCTCGCAATAGCGAGTTGATCCGGAAGCGTTTTCCATGAACGTTCATCAGGGATTTCAACGGCAAACAGAAGAAGTCTTATCAAATCGCCAAGGTCTTCGTTGTGCAAAGCCACAGCGGAGGCTATGCCTTCCTTCAAGGCGATGCGAGCGACCGTTTTTGCCATACGGCGGGAGGCGGTTTTTTCCCGGCTGAGCGAGGCAATTTCTGAAAGATCAGTTAATCGATGGGTGGAGCCGAGGAAGTTCCCGTTGGCATATATCTCGGCGGTTCCCGATGGACCGAAGCCATCCATGTCGACGAGGCAGATCAGTTCCCATTTTGTTGGCTGAGGCATGGGAAGAGAATTAGTTTGATCGCCCGTCGTCATCACGCCAGTGGCATTGTCGATAGTCAATGAAGGGGCGAGAGAATCGGCTATCCGAAATTGATAGGCGGCGCCTGAGTCGTCACCGGACATGGCCAGGCATAATCCTGCGAGATAACGGCTGTAGGCGTCATCCGGGAATCCGTTAAGATGCTCCTGGCGGTAAATGATGTTCCGAGCTTCGACGCCAGCATCGTCCCAAAGCCCTTTGGCAAGGTAGTTGCGGGCCTGAAAGACATGGAGGTAAGTGCGTTCAAAGGGGAGGCCCCGGAATGCCAGAGCAGAGTCGTTGACGACCATACTGGCTCCGGCCTTGGTGACGCTGTGGGTTTCGAGGGATTCTTCCAGTTTGATGGCACGTGCAAAATCCTCGATACTGCCGTTGTAGTCGTGCTTGAGATGCCGGATCATGCCGCGTTCCATCAGGAAACGAACAGCATCGGGCCCATCAGGAATAGAGGCAAGATCCGTATCGGCCGCCTCCAGATTTCCCCTGTTGAAATTGCCCAACGCGCGATCGAGGGGTACCGTGGCGCAACCGGTGCCGATCCACAGGGCAAGTCCTGCAATGAGGAGGAGGCTTGGGCGCCAAGTCATGGGCATAACGCGCAGGGAAGGTTACCAGCCCAAAACGGGTTTGCTTCCGCCACGTGCACGTTCTTTCTGGGTTGTCCATGCAATCAGGCTAGTCTCAAGGTCTGTAATTTCGATGGTGAGCTGGTAGTAGACTTCTTCGCCCTTGGAGAGGCGGACTTGACGGGGTTCCTCCTTCTTGATTTCAATCAGGGAGCCGGTCAGCATGTAGCGTGCGCCCAATTGACGGCCGATAGCCACGCGGGTTTCGGTGGTACAGTTGGCGATTTGATAACCCTGTTCTTTCATCATGTCATCCCGGCGGGTTTCATTCACGAAATCGGCCTTGCCATTGTTGATGACCACGGTGCGGATCGTGTCGGTGATGGCCTTTGTGTCGATATGGCGTGTGGTGCGGTTCTGAATGCCCATCACAACGAGAATTGGCTTTTTGCCGCCCTGATCCAATGTTTTCCAAGACGAGATGTCTGTGCCCACACTGTTGCCAAGCCAGCGTAAATCGCTGTAATCATAGCCAGTATCCATGGGTTTGGCGGTGGCAACATCCACTTCTTTTGTGGAGGCCCGGAAAGCACGGCATCCGGTGCTCAAAACGGCGATGGTGAGAATGACTAGTGAACCCTTCAGGTAATGAGAATAACGTGACATGATGGAATCCTCCTGTTTAATGTGCGACTGACTCCATGATAGTCCATGGGAGGGATGGACAACAATTATTTTTATTTGTTGCGAGTGATGAGTTAAAGATTGGGATTGAGAAGGAAGGGTGAATGATATATAAAGCGCCTTCCATTCATGCCGGAGTGGCGAAATGGCAGACGCAGTAGACTCAAAATCTACCGCCCGCAAGGGCATAGGGGTTCAAGTCCCTTCTCCGGCACCATACAAAACCCCCTTAAAACACGCGAGTTTCCTAAGAAATAACGGTGTTTTTGTCTTTCATGGGTGTTTTTTCTCTTTCCCTCGCCTGCATGGCGTTTCACCCCGTTTCACTTCCATAAGCACTACATAAACACTACACCCTATCCGGTAGACTTTTGGGCTACTGCGTAATTCCCCCTTGTAGACTTCGAGACTACTGCGTATCCCAACACCCGCGCCTGTTGCCGGTCGGGCCGCCTGGGGCATCCGGGCACAAAAAGCCCGCCCCCAGCCGGTGAGGTGGGGACGGGGCGGCCTTTCCGGCGGGAGCATGTCCGCCGGTCGCCAAATCTCAATATTCGATTACGCGGGCTGGGGCCGTCGGGAGCGGGCAATCATCAATCCGCTGAAAACCGCGCCGCTTGGCCTCGCCCGGTTCGATCTGGTGGAGAGCATTGAAAGCCTCCATCAAGCGGGCAAACGCATCATGCCTTTCCCGGCGGAGTTTTGTCAGCCATGCCGGGGCGTATTTTCGATCTTTTGCGATCTTTCGCCCGATGGACTCTTTCTCGTACATGGCGATTGTGTCCGCTTCATACTTTGCCTTTTTGTCGTGATACGTTTTCAAAACCGTCGCGTGTTCGGTCGTAAGCCTTTCAATTTCTGCAACGGCGTCCGCCACCTGGCAATCATGCCGGGCCTTCTCAGCCGCCACAAGCCGCCGTTCAATCACGGAAACGGTCGCCGCCAGGGTGGGGATCCGCTCGCCGTCTTCGTCACGTTCAAAGGCATCGTCAAGCGCCGTCCGTGCCTTTGCGAGTCTCGCCAGAAGTTCAGAGATTGTCTTTTCCGCCGCCGTCGTTTTCTTGCTTGCCGTCATGTTAGCCGTTCCTTTCCGTGTTGGATTTCATCTCACTTTTCAACGCGGCCTCGTTCGCGTTGTAAAACCGGGTCCGCTCCGCTGGGTCGGTCATAGCGTTGAACCGATCCCATAGGGGCGTCTTTGAAACCGGCACCGCCGGGGCCGCCGTCCGCGCCGCCGCCTTCAACGTCGCGACCTCTTTTTCCAATTCCACGCAACGCGCCCGCGCCGCTTCCAAATCTGCAACCATACTCATATCTGCACCGTCACTTTCTTTTTTTGTAAATCCGGCCGCACCATGCGCCCGGTAAATCGTTCGTTCACTACCGCCGCCCGCCTTGGCCGCCACCCCATCCACATTGGGCGGGGCACCACATACGGCGCCTCGATTCTCAAACCGCTCGGGGGCGTCGGGATCATTCGCCCTCCGATGGTGTGATCTGGGCCAGATAGGTAAATCTCAATTCGTCAAACTCATTCGGTGTTGTCGCCAACCATTCCGCCGCGCCGTACTGACCCATCAAGTATCCGTTTGTGAAAGCATCCAGGGGGGCACCAGAGAGCCCGCCGGAAAGCACCCGCGTCATTTCTGGGATCCCGGTCACTCGAGCCTTGCCAGTGTCACACAGCCAGCGCCAGCACTCCGTCAAATCGTGCAAGTAGGTCCGGCGGGTCACACCGTCCTCGTCCGTCACAGGCACCGCCCGGTAGGGCATCCCGGCCTTTTGCCAGCGCCGAATTTGTCCGGGGGCCACTCCCAATTCCAGGGCCAGGCGCTTCGAGGAATACAGCTTCATAAATCAACCTCCCCGGCGTTGTGTTCTGTGGTTGTGAAACTGCCTTGTGCGAAAAGCCTCGGGCTCTCGTCACCTGCCCTTTGAGTAGGAGCCGCCGGAGTACCTTGCCCCACCACCGCCCCGAGGGCCGGGCACCGCTGAAGGGCCTGCTTAACAAGCTTGTGCGAGGCCTGGCCGCTTGTGTTTCGCGCCGCGCCGATTTCGCGCAATGTGCCGCCCGTCATCCGTCTTGAAATAACGTCACGGGCGGCGGGGGATATCGTGAGCCATTGCCTCATGAAGCGAATAAGCTTTTCAACAATCGGACCGGGCACGTCTTGAAGCAATGCCTCGGGCTCAGGGATCACTTCATCATGGAAACGGATTTCAGCGTGTTCCTGTTCGTGGGGGACATACATTTCGCACCCGTTATCAAAAGAAACATCGCCCGTACCATTCGCGCCCTTAACGATTTCAGCGAATCCCCGACAGTTCAAACACTCGTCGTTCCCTTTTCCATCGTGGGGGCACTTGTGACAAAATTTTCCCGGTAGGCTCATATAACCAGTCAGGTCATCAACTGAGTTTTCCCGCACGTCACGCGGACCCAGGGCCGCCCCCGGCGTCGCTTTGGTTGAAGTGTCAAAACGTAGTGCGGGGATTCCCTCTTGGCTCGGGCGAAGGATATTCGAGGGGGCATCGTTGCCGGTATGGGTAGGGCCGCCGGGGTGGCCTCGGTTGCCGGGGTGGGGGTCTCGTTCTGGTCGTTCATCTTGGCTTGCCTTTCTCTGTCCGCAATGGACAGCATCGTCTTGTTATTGTGGACACGGTTTCGATCAATGTTTATGCGGGTCTGTCCACAATGTCCGCAATGTCCACAATATTTTCGTAAATCGTTTCTAGGGGCTTTGGGGGGTAGGTACCCCCGCCGTTTAGGGTACCCTTCACCGTTTCTCCCTGATTTCAATTTTATTGTGGACATTGTGGACATTGTGGACACAGTCAATGTTTATGCGGGTCAAACCGTGTCCGCAATAAATCGCTATTGTGGACATTGCGTGCATCAAGAGCCCTCCATACGACGGGCCCAGGCAGCGCGTGCGACTTCGATGTCGGGTAGCGCGTAAGTCCGCTTGCGGTTGCCTGCCTTCGGGCGTCCCAGTTCAAAAGGCAATCCGGTGTACTCCCGCAACTGACGCCAAAACACGTTTGACGCGACGGTGTGCCGCTTCGACAACCTCCGGCAAAATGCCAGATAGCCTTGGTGGACCTCGTCGGCTTGCGCCTGCTCGGGCCATTCCTCCGGGGCGATTGACCTAAGGTCGGCATCCGCCAGATGGACGGCCCCGTCATCGAGGCAGCTTTGCCAGTACCCCCGGACCGGGTCGAGCGACTGCAATTTCTGATTCATCAATGCGTCGGTTCGCGGAGGTGTGCGGAGATTGACGTCCTGCCACGGGTGGTGCAGAAGGTCATACATCCACGCTTCCCGCCCGCCGGTGTCCATTTGATTCTGCAACGCCGCGAAGTATGCTGAATCCTGCCGGTGAATGTCCGCAACATCCAGGACAAACAGGCGGCGGGCGTCCGGGTCGGCTTGTACGACGTGCGAGCTATTTGACGCCATGATGAGGTTCATGTGCGACTCCGTCACGACGGGATCAATGCCCTTTGACTCGGTGGGCGTCCATCGCTCTGTGATCAAGCCTTTCAGAACATTGGCGGCTTTGGGGTCGCCTGCAAAAACGGCTTCATCCGCGAACACAACAATTTTCCCCCGCAGGATCGAGTTGAACCGCCCGATGAGGTGGGTGTCATGGATGAGGTGAAGGAAATGCCGCCCGAATAACTGCCCGAAATGCTGGGCGAACATCCCCTTGCCAACACCCTGCTTCCCGCGAAGTACGACGGCCACCCCGGGACGGTCCCCTCCGGGCTCCTGAACCGCCCGCGCGCACCACTGCATCAAGTAGTCGAAATGCCGGTCGTTGCCGTCGCAAATGACGTCCAGCAGATGGTTGTACATCAGAGACCAATCCCCCGGCCTCGGGGCAACACCGAATCCGCGCCACAGATTGTAAATGGCTGATTCCGTCTTGCGGTTCGGGGCAAACACTACGCGTGCGTATGTCCGCCGCTGTTCGTGCTGCATCCACGCCGGCCAGAGTTTCACAACTACGGTCTTGTTGCCGGTCTTTACCGTCTGTGTTCGATTCGCGTAGAACGTCGCCCACGCCTCTGGTTTCGAGAATGTAACCTCATCACCCTCCTCGGTCACAATCACGGTTTGCGAGCCGACACGGCACACCCCATGCCGCGCGTTAAACTCATCCACGAATGACGGTTGTGGGAGGTCATATTTTGCCGCAAGGTGTTCGTAGTGCCGGGCCGCACAATGCGTATGCAGACACTTGAATGACGGTCGCCCCTCAAACCACATGACGCCCGCTTCATCCGCGCCGCCGGTGTGTTGGTCTGCCCAGGGGCATGTGAGGATCCACTTGTGCCCGGCGTCGCCCTTCGTGCCTGTTGCCACTTGGCGGGGGCCGGGTTTCAGGGAAGCCAGCTTCCCGCGAATCACGGTTTCCTCGAAACGGTCAACATCCTCCGGTGTGGTGGAGGGGGCGGTCGCCTGGGTTGCCGTCGCCAGCTTCGCCGCCTCCAGCCGGTCGTAGAGGTCTGTCAGGACAGCTTGCCGGTCTTCGATGTTCTTGGTGGACCCCTCGGGTGTGATCCCCGTCACGGTCATAAAAAACCGATCACAGAATATCTCAACACCGAACGGGAAGCCCACCGCACCGGGAGGATACTTCGCGCTTGTAACGCCTTCGAGCGTGCCCTTGATCCAGATATGCACTCCGCTACCACTCGGAGACATTTCCGTCCATGAATTGAATGCTGCCACTAACTCCGCCGCCTCGGGGAGAAGTTCGCCTGCCTCATCAAGACAGTGATCTAGGTCTATGGCGGAAACCTCCGCATCGCTGGTAAAGGCGAATCCAAGACCCCCCAGCCAGCCGGGGGCCTGCCGTCCGATAAACCCAACGGCCTCCGCAAACGTGCCCCAGGTCGCCGGGTCGTTGCTCTTGCCATTGCGCCCCGTTTTCGGGTCCACCGGGATTTTGTTCAGTTTTTGCGAGCCGTCGGTTTTCGGCACGGGCACGGCCCGATAGGCTAGCCACTGGGGAATTGTCCGCAACGCATCGGGGATTGCCTCAGGTCGTGAGCGGAAAAAAGAAGGACCACAGACAGCCCTCTCCCCGCCACCGCCCGGAAGCGGTTCGAGGGTGTCCGTGGAAGTTGTTTGTTGGGCGGTTTGGGCTTTCATGGTGTCAGCCCCTCCCGCTCATAAGTTGTGAAACCTCGGATTCCAAGAACCCACAACCGCGCGTCCGTCCAGGTAATGTAATCCGGCGGAGGTGCCCTTGTGCGGCCAGCCCGTACACGGTCCGGGGGGTACAGTGTAAACGTGCCGCCACATCAGGAGCCTTGAGTATACGCGGGGCCTCCACAGCGGGGGCCGGGCTTTCCCGCAATGATTTCAGCAGGCGGGCTTTATCAGAGGCCGGGAGTGATTGAACAAGAAGTGTTACGGTTTCAGCGGTTGTCATGTCGTGCCTTTCATATTGGCGCGCCGTTTCGCTCTTTGCGTCACATACACGCGCCATAGATAGCTCAGGCATCAACTAAAACAACAGAAACGACGATTCACAATTATCAAGCCTTTGTGGTTGTGTTGTTTATGAATTTGGCGTGTAGTGATAACGGCCTTGTAAAAAAAATCAGCGGTGACGCGCCGGGATTAAGCGCCGGATTAACTCCGCTTTGGCCAGGTCGGCCCGTTTCTCTGCCAGGTCGGCGGCGTTTTCCATAGCCTCCACCCACGAGAGCCTCGGGCGCGCAGGCTTAGCCGGGGTGTAGCGTCTTATGGTTTTCCTTACTGGCAACCCACGGGCTCGGGCCAGTCGTGCGAATGCCGCCCGCAACAAGCGCCGTTCCATCGTTTCGCTCGCCTCGTTTAAGGCTACCCCCAAGATTGTCGCCATGTAAGACCGGGGGTCCCCGTTCAGTCCCGCGCACCGCCGCGCCGAAAGTTTCAATGCCCGCTCCCATAGTGCGGTCGGTAAGATATACGCGCTCTTACTCCGCACCTTCCCGGCGATCCGGGACCGCCACTCCATGTAAATGTATTGCCGCCCCTTGACGGTCTTGGTTGTCCAGAAGGGTTTTGGGGTCATTGTGCGCCCCCTTCCGTCATTGCCAACAGTTCATCCCGGACAGACTTCCACGTCCGCGCCGTCAGCCGCTCCGCAATCGCCCGGACGGCGCCAGCGTCTAACTGGTGGGGCGATCCGGCGGCGGGCAGGGCCTTGATAGCGTCGCCGGTCATAGAGGGCAGGGCGGCCACGGCGGCCACGGCGGCGGCCTCGCCCGTGTGCTGATAGTGCCGGGTCATCGCCGGGTTCGTGTGCCCGACAAGGGCCTGAACGACGGCAAGGGGCACACCATTCTCCGCGCACATACTCACAAAGCTATGGCGGAGGGAGTGAAAGCCAACTTCCACTTGAGAAATATTCCGCCCCTTAATAGTGCGGCGTGTTTCAATTCCGCACTTGTTGAACAGGGCTTGCACCCGGTCGGTCACATACGAAGCGTGTCGGGTGTAGTCTTGGGATATGCGTGGTAGCACATATCCGGCCCGGTCCGCCTTGGGAGTTTCGTTCAGCATTGCCGCAAGGGTAGGGTGGATGGGGATTATAACAGGCTGGGGGCTTCGCCGTCCGGTCTTGTTCGGGATCCGCGTTATCCTTCCGCGTATAAGGTCGCACTCCGCCCACCGCAATGTGGCGCAATCACCCAGCCGCAATCCTGAATAGAGCCCAATGGCGAGCAATAGGCGGAGGTCGCCTGTTGCCGCCGTGCATACTTTCTTCAATTCCTCCAATGTCAATTCCCGCCGTCCGTGCGTCACTAGTTTCTTCCGCGTGATCTCGTCCCATACGATCTCGGTGATCCGGGCCTTAACCTTAACCGTGCGAAATACAAGCCCCAATAAATTCAGATACTTGTTGAGCGTGTTAGGGGACCGGCCTTCACTGGTAAGCCATGCCGCGAATTGCTCCGCTATATCCGGCGTAACTTCTCGAAGCGCCCTCACCTCGGGGTGGTGTGTTTTCATCCATTGCCAAAACCGCCCCCACTGGATTTCGTACTTTGCCAGCGTTGCCGCCCCGGTGTCCGGGCGCTTCGAGGATGCAAGAAAAGCCCCCCAGGCATCGGTGAGAAGCAAGGCGGGGTTATCAATTTCGTCGATCAATGCAAGGGCCTTCTCCGCCGTCTCGATCCGCCCGCGTACGGCCTCCATCACCCGCTTTTCATCACCACTCAGAAACGGGGCAATGATCCGGGCCAGTTCTGTCTTAGCTTCTCCCTTGTCTGTCTTGTGGGTGGTTTGGGCATACCGTTTCCCCTGGAATTGCCATTGGGCGTAAAACGTCTTGCCGCGCTTGACTAGGTATCCCTTTACTGTTTTCATATCGTTTCCTATCCTTACTGTTGATAACGCAAGGATAGGGGAAAAAAGGCGGGATGTCCACTACAAAAACACGCGATATGTTAAAAAGGCCACGATATGACAAAAACTAGTAGACTCAAAATCTACCGCCCGCAAGGGCATAGGGGTTCAAGTCCCTTCTCCGGCACCATCCCAGAGCCCCTCGTTTTCGACTCAAGACATGCAAATAAGAGGCGATAGATCTATAGCGAGCTCGATGTCTATGCGTCTGGCCTGGCTGAATGTTCATTCAGGGGTACGCTGGTTTCTAACCATGGCCGTCTGGGCGATGGTGAATGTGATGTTATTCCTGCCTGCCAAGAAATTGCCGGACATGCAGATTGTTTTCATGCAGGACAAAATCGTTCATCTGGTGATTTTTGCATTATTGGCGGCAATGGTCCGGTGGGCCCTTCCTGATCAATGGGGTAATGGTTGGCGGGGGATTGCTGTTGTGGTGGTGCTGATTGTCCATGGCCTTGCTACCGAATGTTTGCAGTCTCTACTCCCGAGTGCAGGACGCGCCTTTGAGTGGGCTGATCTTGCCATGGATTGGATGGGGACTGTGACAGGGCGATGGATTTGCGGGTGGTTGGCGGTGCGGCAGTAAATTGCCCGGTCAGGCGCATGGCTTGCGGAATAATTCCCTTCGATTGCCAGACGGAGGGTTAGGGCGTATCATCCGCTGTGTCAAGGGAGGGAATGCCATGGAAGCGGTATTGAGTCCGAATGAAATCAGGGTGTTGGCTTGTCTGATCGAGAAGTCGCTCTCTACGCCTGAGTATTATCCGATGACGCTGAATGCCCTGATAGCGGCGTGCAATCAGAAATCGAACCGCGATCCCGTGATGCAGATGTCCGGTGAAGATGCCGTTAGGGCACTGGACTTGTTGCGAGACCGGCGGCTGGCATGGTCGGTGACCATGGCTGGAAGCCGAGCGCCAAAGTATCGTCATCATCTCGAGGATGTATATCCATTGGTGCCGTTGCAAGTGGCGGTGTTGTGCGAGTTGATGTTGCGTGGCCCGCAGACGGCAGGGGAACTACGAACCCATGCCGGACGCCTATGGGGGATCACGGATACAGCGGAAGTTCAGTCCGTTCTGCAACAGTTGATGGTTTGGCCGGGTGGGGCACTGGTCGCTGTGTCACCGCGACGGTCCGGGCAGCGGGAAGAGCGCTATACCCACTTGCTTGGCGGATCGCTTGCAACGGAGGTGGAGACGGGTGATGCCTTTGTTGAACCTTCCCGCCTCAGTGTCATGGCTGAGAATGAGCGAATAGCAGCGCTAGAGGCGAAAATGACGATACTTGATGATGAGCTGGCGCGACTTAGGGGTCAATTCTCTGATTTCGCCAAACAATTTCAGTGACCGTAATGGCATGAACGCCATTTGACAGTATCTTTATGGTTAAGTAGTATCCCTGCCCGCTGGTGAGTCAACTTAACCTTCTGCCGGCGGTTTCCTGAAAGACCCTATGCATCGTCCCGACCTTATTCGCAACGTAGCCATCGTTGCTCATGTTGATCACGGTAAAACCACCCTTGTTGACAGACTGTTCCAGCAGAGTGGGATGTTCCGCGAAAATCAGGCTGTTGCTGAACGGATGATGGACTCCATGGACCTTGAGCGCGAACGGGGTATTACGATTGCCTCCAAGAATGGATCGTTCCAGTACGGTGATCATACGATCAATATCATTGATACACCCGGGCATGCTGACTTTGGAGGGCAGGTTGAGCGGGTGCTGCAGATGGCTGATGGTGCATTATTATTGGTTGATGCTCAGGAAGGGCCAATGCCACAGACGTTTTTCGTTCTAAAGAAGGTGCTCGCCAGGAATATTCCCGTGATTGTGGTTGTGAACAAGATTGATAAACCGGCGGCGCGGATTGACTGGGTTGTCAATCATGTGTTTGATTTATTCGTAAAGTTGAATGCACACGATGCGGCCCTTGATTTCCATACGATTTATGCTTCGGCCACAGGCGGGTTTGCGTCTGATGATCCCCATCAACAGGGTACTGACATGCGCCCTATTCTCGATGCGATCATCAAATTTGTGCCGAAGCCGAGCGGTGATCCTGATGCGCCTCTTCAGTTGCAAGTGAGTTCCATTGATCATTCGCCATTTATGGGGCGGCTAGGTATTGGGAAGATCACTTCCGGATCCATTAAAACCGGCATGCCTGTGGTGGTGGCCAATATGTCCGGTAAGATGGCCCCGACACGGATTACCAAGCTCTATCGATTTAATTGTAATCAAAAAGTGGAGACGGAAGAGGCCGGGCTGGGTGAGGTTGTTGCCGTTGCCGGCTTGGATACGGTGGCCATCGGCGATACATATACTGATCCCGAGTTTCCTCGTCCGGCGATGGCGATCCCTGTTGATCCGCCCACGCTGGCCATGAATTTCATTCCCAACAACTCGCCCTTTGCCGGCACCGAAGGAACGTTTGTGACCTCCATTCATGTTGCTGACCGGCTGAAGCGGGAAGCCTTGTATGATGTGGCTTTGGAGGTCGAAGTGCTAGGAGACGGTTCCGGGCACAAAGTTTCCGGACGCGGAGAACTGCATCTGTCGATCCTGATCGAAAAGATGCGTCGTGAGGGATATGAATTTCAGGTCAGTTGTCCCAATGTTATTTATCGTGAAGAGAACGGCGAGATTCGTGAGCCCTACGAGGAACTGACCATTGATGTGGCCGAGGAATACATGGGCACGGTGATTGAGAAACTTGGTGGTCGCAAGGGAATTCTTCTTGAGATGGAGAAGGGGACGGGTATGTCCCGGCTCAAATACCGGATTCCTACACGGGGATTGCTGGGATTCAAGTCCGAGTTCATGTCTGACACCAAAGGGATGGGGGTGTTGACCTATATCTTCCTGGAGTACGGCCCATTTGCGGGTGAAATGCGCAAGCGGAGGAATGGGGTGATGGTTTCCATGGAGAACTGTTCCACTGTGTCATATGCGCTTTTTAATCTCCAGAAGCGCGGCAAGCTATTCATGGGTCCAGGGGTGAGGATTCAAAAAGGCCAGATTGTTGGCGAGCATTGCAGAGACAACGATCTGACCGTGAATCCCGCGAAAGGCAAACAGCTTACCAATATCCGTGCGGCCGGCTCGGATGAGAATATCATTCTTACGCCTCCCACTCACATGAGTCTGGAGGATTGTATTGCGTACATCAATCAGGATGAGCTCGTAGAGGTAACCCCAAAGAGTGTTCGATTGCGAAAAGATCCCAAGGTGCGCAGGGCGGCGGCCTGACCTGAGCTTGGTGATATCCATTGCCGTTTCATGAGTCCCGCTTTTATGAGGATGTAGTGATGAGGCGGGGGTGCGGCTATTGGGTGGCATGAGTTGGAGTCGGGGCGACCTGCAGGTCCTGCTTATTGTTGATGGATGAATTGGGAATGGGGCCGAGCCCGAGGAGGCTCAGTCCGAGATTGCCGGCATCACCATTACGAACAGGCTGCGGCAGTGCTGAGTAGTCGGGTCGTTCGCTTCCTGATAGAGCTCTGATTCCGGCATTCAACGTGTATAGATCGCCAGGGGAGACTCCCGCCCCCCAGACACAGAAGGGGATGGTATAGTTCAGGGGATCCGTGCTGTCGCCATGGCCAATTCCAGTGCCCCCATGGTCTGCCGTTATGATCAGCGTGGAATGATTCTTCATTGCAGGGTGGTTGGTCATCAATTGCATGATGCGCCCAACGCATGTGTCCTGAGCGATGAGAGCCGAGCGATAGTCTTTGCTTCCCCATCCGAACTCATGACCTGCTGAATCAGTATCGCCGAAATGAATGAACGAGTAATGGCAAGGGTTGGTGGCCATCAGTTCAATAAAGTTATCGGTCAGTTCAGTAGCCTTCTTCGCCCGACAAAAGACATCCACTTTGTTGCGTCCGTTGTCGGTTCCGATGGTATCGAAGGCGCCGTGTTCAGCATCATAGGAAATGGCAAAGAGGGCGAATTTGGATTTGGTTGTCCATAGTCCAGTGCGGCGTCCGTTATCGTGGGCGACATCGAAGGCACTGGCCACATATTCGCCTTTGTTAGAGTGTAGCGTGGTTCCCTTGGATGGACTGGTATTACTGATCCATGCGTGACCTCCATCCCCGGTAATTGGCCGACTGGTGAGCATCGTGGCATGGTTGGGTAGTGTTACGGTGATGCTATAATCGGAACGTGCATTTGTTGTGCAAGCTCCCTGATTCATTAGTTGCTGGAGGGCGGGCAGCTTGCCTTCCTCCATCAGGGATTGCAGATAGCCGGCCCCCGCGCCATCCATGCTGACGGTGATTACAAAGTTTGCGCCCCATGATGACGTTGCCCACAGAACCACTATCAGTAAAAGGAAGTTTTTCATGTTGTTAATCATGCCTATTTCAATGCCGGTCATTATTCTATTGCGCGGCAGGACGCCGCGTCTACGATATTCAAGCGGATCCGGGCCGTTTGGGCGGTAAGATTTCTGACGAGGATGCGCTTGTGGCGGCAAGTATCACCATGCAGAAGTTCGAGTTGGCCTTTGGGAATGCCCAGCGCCTTGGCAAGGAAGGACAACAATTCCTTGTTGGCCTTGCCATCCACAGGAGGGGCCTGAAGGCGGATTTTGAGGGCATCGCCATGGATGCCTTGAATTTGGTTCCGTGTCGCCCGAGGGGCAGCGTGAATAGTGATGATGGAACCCTCACTGGAATCTGAAATCCAAGGCATGCGTCCATTGTGCTGATCGATGACAATAAATCAAGCCTGTGGACAGCCTGTGGAGTAGCTTGACTCAGTCTGCAATCCGATGGCAACATGAACCTGAATGTCCTCGGGGCCGTGAATCGAGTTGATGACCGATGTTGACGGAGTTGAAGGTGAAAAACGGGCGGCGTGAGCAAATTGAAAAATACCTGATAGATCTGATTCAGCGAAAGGATGTTTCGCGCATCAGAGATCGGCGGATTCTGTTGTTTTTGTGGTTTTTGAAACAGCTTTCGCATGCTTATAAAGGGGTAATGCGCCTGCGCAGCAGTTTGTACCGCAACGGGATTCTGAGGCATCATACGTTGGGATGCCAGGTTATCAGCATTGGCAATCTGACGGTCGGGGGAACCGGAAAGACGCCTGTTGTGGAAGTATTTGCCCGGACGCTGCAGCAGAAGGGGCGCAAGGTGGCCATCCTGAGCCGTGGTTACAAGAAAGAGGAGCCGCCACTAATAAAGCGCTTGGGCGACAAGGTGCTTATGCGCGAAAAGCGCACTCCGCCACGGATTGTTTCGGATGGTGAAACCTTGTTGCTGGATTCCGCGATGGGCGGCGATGAACCGTATATGTTGGCATCGAACCTTCCTGATGTTGCCGTTTTGGTGGACAAGGATCGCGTCAAGAGCGGACGGTATGCAATAAACCGCCTGGGATGTGATACGTTGATTCTTGATGATGGGTTCCAGTATCTCTACATGAAGCATCGTGTCGATGTCGTGTTGGTGGATAGTAAGAATCCGTTTGGCAATGGGTTTGTCCTGCCCCGGGGGATATTACGGGAGTCCATCAGGAGTTTAAGCAAGGCGGACTATGTTTTCATTACCAAGTGCAACGGAACGGACAACAGCGGGCTAAAGGCGGAAATCCGCCGCTTCAATGCGAAGGCTGAAATCATTGAATGTGCGCATAAGCCGAGGTATCTCAAGAATGTCTTCACGACGGTACGGGATGAGTTGGCGTATTTGAAAGGTATGCCTGTGATTGCCTTCTCGGGAATTGCGGCGCCGGAGGGTTTTGAAAGCAGTTTGGAGTCGTTGGGAGCCAACGTGTTGGGACGTATCCGGTATGCGGATCATCACCGTTATACCCAGCAACAGATTATTGATGCCATAAACCGGGCCAAAAATGAGGGAGCAGAGGCGATTATCACCACGGAAAAAGATGCTGTTCGGTTTCCGAGACTTGACCGTACGGATGTTCCTGTTTATTTCCTGCGGGTGGATATTGAATTGCTGTCCGGAACAGAGGATTTTCATGCCTGTATCTCGCGAATTTGCTTCCAGTAAAGGCGCTTGTCGATCATTGCGCCGAGAAAAGATACTTGTCGTCAGTCCAAGCTGGCTTGGCGACAGCATTATGATGATGCCAGCGCTTCTTGACTTGCGCCGACAAGCCGGGGTGCTTCATCTGGCAGTGCTGGCCAAGCCTGCCGTGGCATCGGTCTGGAGGATGTGTAGCGGTGTCGACGAAGTCATTGTCCTGACGACGGGCATTCGTGGCAGCATCAAGGCTGTTAAGGCGGTCAAGGCCGGGCAATTTGACTTTGCCTATGTGGTTCCCAATTCATTCCGGGCGGCATTGATTCCTTATTTGGCCAAGGTGCCTGGACGACGTGGTTTTACGGGGCATCAGCGGCGGTGGATGTTAACGGAAAGTATTCCGGTTGTAATATCGGGGACCCCTCATCAATCCCAAGAAGCGTATGACTTATTCGGGATTGCAGCTGGTCCGAAGCGTGAAGAGGTTTTGATAAAACCAGACGAACAGGACCGCCAAGACATGATGAGTCGGCTGCAACTGCCGGAGGGGGAAGCGGCGCTGCTGGTGGCCATGTTCCCGGGGGCGGCACGTGGACCCTCGAAGTGTTGGCCGGAAGAGAGGTTTGCCGAAGTCGGGCGCCGTTTGGCGGGGCGGGGATGCCGGATAGTTTTACTAGGGGCACCGTTGGATCGGGAGTCATGTGAACGTATTGCGGGTCAAATTGGAGCAGGGGCGATCAACATGGCGGGAATGACGACGCTGGCCGCGTTGGCCGGATTGCTGTCGCTATGCCGAGTTGTTGTTGCGAATGATAGTGGCGGAATGCATTTGGCGGCTGCTGTTGGGACCCGGGTTGTGGCGCTTTACGGGGCGACCGATCCCGAAGTAACCGGGCCGATGGGAAATGGGCACTGTGTTTTGATGGCGCCCGGCATCCATCGAGGGCGTGACGTTCCACGTCGTTCCGCGGTCGGGAAGGCGGCCCTGGATGCCATTTCTGCAGATTCCGTCTATGAGGCGGTCGCTCGGGCGCTTGCGTCGGCAAGATAAGAGAAGCGCTGGACACTTTACGCTTCGGCAATGAGCAGGTCACTGTGCCCGTTAAGGTCGCTCAGACATCAAGCTGTGAATGCGATAGCGTCCGGCAATGCGCTGATTGGCGGCTTCGAGATCGTCCGAATCCAGAACGATGTCCGTACCCATGTTTTTGATTGTGATTCGGGAGATGCCGCCATCACGTCGACGAATGGCAAAAACATCTTTCAGTGAGGAAACCGGTTGGCTATTGACCTTGGTGACGATGTCATCGCGAAGGCGCTGATATCCTTTATTAATATCATCTGGCAGGACGCCTGCCAGAATGACGACCCGGTCGCCGGGTTTGTCAGGGAATTGGGCATGCGTCAGGAAAAGGTTCACAAGGCGCGGGTTATTGGAAATCATCCATCGGTTTCCGGTGGACATTAAATAATCCGCCGTCAACTCACGAAGGAGGAGGCCGCCTTCAACAAGATACTCCGCCGGAAGTCCTTCGACGTTTTGGGGGATGAGCGAGCGGGAGTCGTTAAAGGCATCCAGGATGACTTCGACATTGATGTGTTGGCGATCCCTCAGGATGGAGCAGATGATGGTGTCGCCGGGCTGCCGCTTGGCAATGAGGTGTGAGAAGGCCAGCCGGCCAAAGTCAGGATCGAGGTAGTAGCCCTGTGAATCGATGTCGCTGCCATCCCAGCGGAGGATGATGTCGCCAGGTGCAAGCACCTTGGAAGCGCCTGATTCCGGTATGAGTTTTAATACCAGAATGCCAATATCATTGTCCTTCATGCCGTAGAAACGGCGTTTTGAAGGATCAATGAGAGGTGTCCAGAACACTCCAGCGGCGGCAAATCCGCTATAGGGAGGAGTCGAAGCGTCGTCCACGAAGCGTTTGAGGAGAAAGGCGGGAAGCGCCTGGGTAATCTGGCTTGTGACATCATAGCGGATGGCAATGCCGACCAGACGGTTATCGATAAAGACTGGCGCACCGGATCGATCCAGTTTCAAATCGGACAGGATGCTGAATGTCAACACGGAGTGAGGTAAAGTGGGGAGGGGAGACACGGCGGTCTCGGTGATGCGGCCTTCCCCGGTCTGGATTTGTCCGGCATCGTCGAATTGAGCCAAGGTGACTTTGGCGTTTCGTGTGGTTTTTCCGTCCCAGAGGACAGGGATGAAAGTGGATTCAAATTCCTGTGGTATTTTGAGAAGGGCGGCGTTGATACGCGGATCCGCCTTGATGATCCTGGCTGTGATTTTGTTTGGTTGACCCGGGCGGCGGATTTCCACGAGTGTGGCATTACGGACGGTATCCTCGGTGGTGACAATTCGACCCGGTGCGATTACGACGCCATAACTGGATCGCAAGGAGGGGCGTTCGTTTCGCCATGGCAGGCGAGGGTCCTGGCGTTGGGCAGTGACGAGAACTTCAACGATACCATTCTCGAATCCGTTGGTGAAACCGGCTGCATTGAGTGTTAACCAAAGGGTCAGGGTGAGGAACATCAGGGTATAGCGAGTCATGGCCGGTTCTCCATACGCACATATCCGCCGGAAGGAATATTGTAACGGTTCAGGATTTCCTTATCCGCCAGTTCAGCGGCGGCGGCATCGAGAATCAGAGGGTTATCGTGACCTTCGAACGTAATGACATGAAAACCGTTTGATGGGGTTGCAAGTGCGACTGGAATGTCGGGCATTGATCGGATGGTTTTGCCGTTGATGGAATGAATAATCTGATTAATGAATCCATCACAATAGGTGTTAACCGGGTGTGGGAGGCGAGTGATGAGGACGATGAACGAGTTGCGACCCTTATACAGTTCGTCCATTTTGGCGAACTCCGAGTAATAAAGCAACTGCTGTGCAGACGGTGTGTTGATTTCGGATCCAAGAGTGAGGAGATAACCACGGCTAAGAGGGGAGAATGCGAGCCCGCCGACGATCCAGTATTCTGGTTTCAGGTCATAGGTTTGGCGAAAGATGAATTGATCGGTTATTTTCTTGAGCGGGACGGCGATTTGCCTGGGCTCCCCGTTCCGGATAATGGAGAACACAACCTTGTCGCCGCACTGTTTGCGTTCAACCAGTTCGGTATATTCCACGGTGTTGCCATCGTAGGAAGTCGAGCCATCGTTGGCGATGGAGACTCCGTCTATGGCCGTCAGCACATCACGATCCAAAAGGAGGCCATTGGCGGCGCCGAAAGGATCAACATACGTGACGACAACTCCTGTTTGACGGTCGGTTAAGCGGAGGTCTTTTCGCATGGCTGGATTTGTCAGTTCGAGATCTTGAACGCCGAGTTCCGGATAGCCGTCATAGGTGCCGTCGCGGACGTCGTCGAGAAAGTGCTGGATGACTGGCAGAGGGATTGAATAGCCGATGCTTTGGGAGCCCATGATGCCCTGAAAGGCGAGGCCAATGACCTTGCTCTTGAAGAGGACTGGACCGCCGCTATTACCGGGGTTTATGGCGGCATCGACTTGGAGGACGAGATGTGAATCCACGGTGCTATGCGTATAGAGACCATAGTCGATCCGTGATACGACGCCTTTGGTGAGCGAAAGGCGGTCTCCACCCATTGGGTAGCCGAGGACAAGGACCTCGTCGTTCAGGCCGGGGAGGGAAGTGCCCAGTGCCAGGGGGCGAGAGTTTTCGAAGAATCGGGGATCGATGACTTCCAGTATGGCGAGATCGCAATCATGAGCGGCGAAGGCGACTTTGGCGGGATAACGACGCGTGTCGCCTTCGCGTTGGACCTCGATAAAGCGCGTATCGGAGACGACATGGGCATTGGTGAGGATGCGTTTGCCGGGTAGTATATAGCCGGATCCATTGCCGCCACCGGCGCTACCTGCCTGCCAGGGTTGTTGAAAGTCATCCCGTTGCACGGTGACGTGAATTTTGACCACGGATTGTCGCAGGTGGTCCAGACTGGCCAATGCCATGCTTGGAATGACCATTGCCAGAAAGATAAACAGGCATTTCGGGTTTGTGTTCATGCAGGTTTCCGTTAATCTTGCGAAACGTAGAAGTAAAGCACTGTAAAGTTGTGAATACAATCATGAACACACGACCTGAAAAGACGGCGAGTACACGAGGAGCGGTGCCCGGGACAACCCCATCAAAGTGGGCAGGGGTGGGGCCGGTTTTCTTGTCGGCCTTGGTTTATCCTGGTGCCGGGCAATTGGTTCAACGCCGCTGGGTGGCTGGAGTTGGATATGCGCTTCTGTTTAGCGGGGCCTTTGGTTGGTTGCTGTGGCGATTTTTTGGCGTCATCAAGCTGTTGTACACGACGGCTGATTTCAGCAAGGGCGCTGGAGACGCACCGTCGCTGGGGGCGATTGGTTGGCCTTTTGTTGTGTCGATGTTGGTTTGGCTTGCGAACCTGATTGATACGGCAATAGGGAATCGCCTTCCGGGATCACGTGCCCGGCAATAGACATGCCTGCCTTGACGGTGGATTTTGAATTACCCGTTATCAAAGGGTGCCATGACGGCAAGTCGCCGCCCTCCATCCATAGCCGATAAGCGCAGCTTTTCGGAAGCCACTTGAAGGTGGCTTTGGGGGCGCCATAGAGGTCAATGCATTCGGGGACTCGTTGTTTGCGATGCTGATAACAGCGGCACTGGGCGGTATGAATGCTGAGGTGGCGGCAGGCCAGGTTTGTGTATTGCGCTTGGCGTGAGGCCGGGGTAATAAATTTAATGACGCAGCAACGTCCGCAGCGGGCGCAGAGCGAATCCCATTCCGAGCGGGTCAAGTCCTGCCGCGATTTTGTTTTCCAGAATTTATCGGGCTGTTTCATAAAAAGGTCAGGGCACGCTCGCCAATGCGCGCGTGCCCTGATTGATCCGGATTACCTGGCGTTAACGCCGGGTAATGGATGCGATAAGCTTAGCGACGTCCGCCGCCGCCGAAGCCGCCACGGCTACCGCCGCTGCCACCACGACTGCCACCACGGCCGCCACCGAAATCCCCACCGCGTCCGCCGCCGCCACCGCCGCCAAAGCCGCCACGGCTGCCGCCACCGCCGCCTTCACGAGGGGCCATCGGGCGAGCTTCGTTGACGATCATGGCGCGACCTTCCAGGTCATGGCCGTTCAGCGCGGCGATCGCCGCCTGGGCTTCTTCATCTGTTCCCATCTCGACAAATCCGAACCCCTTGGCGCGACCTGTCATACGATCGGTGATGATGTCAGCACTGGCGACCTTGCCATAAGCGGAAAACATGCGCTCCAACACATCCGTTGTGACGCTGTAATCCAAGTTACCCACATACAGTTTCTTACCCATCTCTTGACTCTCCGTTTGCTTATCCCATTACTGGATCCACGCTATACACTTTCCGGATCCCATAGAAAGGGGCTTCTCCTTGAAACCCTTGCAAGAGGAAGATCGAATCACTGATGGGGGATCATGCTGTTCACGTCACCGTTTCAGTTGTCGTCAACCAACTTTGGGTACGAATTGTAGAGAGGGGGGGGCGTAATGTACAGAGTTATTTTGATGTTTTTTGGGCATTTTTTTGGGCATTAAGCCATGCTGATTCCAACGTCTTCAGGGAAGTGGCAATGTCAGGGTAAATTGAGGCCAGTGCCTCAGTCGTAGACTTCCCGTCCCGTAATGCCCTGCAGAACCGGCCAAACTTATCGCTTCCGTGCTGAGTGATCAGGAAACTGACAAGACTGGCGCACTCGGCATAATATAGTTTTACGTATTCTGATCGGTTTTCTTTCCGGATGTCCATCGTGAGAAGTGTTTCCAGAGGAATGCATTCGGGCTCATGCGCCATAAGCAAGGCTTGTCCGCGACCTGTCTGTTCCCATTGAGCGACCCCTTCTGCCAGCCAATGAGGGAGACGTTCAGGCCCAATGAATTCTGCCAGAATGAGATGCGCCATTTCGTGCGGCAGAACGCTTTTAAGGAAATGTTCCTCGTCGTCTCGAGAGCCTGCTATTTCGTGGCGGGACGCACTTGCCCGTCCGATGGCCCATGCCGGGGCATTGGATTGCGTCCTGAAGTCTTTGGCTGTGGGATAGATGATGATGCGAGCCCGGTTCTCCCACAACCAGAACCCTTTGAACCGTGTGAATCCAAGATCGGTGGTGATGGTTTGATAAAATTGTTCGGCGTGGCGTGATACTTTTTCGGCGAAGGCTTGGTCGCCCGTGTGCAGGACCCGGAAGTGCTGGGATTTAATTTCCATCCACGCGGGAGGGTCGAGTGCGAGGCAAGGGGTGGCCAGAATGGTGATGCCAATGATAAGGAACCAAGCGTGGTGTCTGGTGAACAAGTTGTGGGTGGGCGTTGTCATGCGGCTGGCTTTTGGGTTGAATGGGCAGAACCCATTAGTTGGGAATTCGATATTCGGTCGACCGTAAAGTTAACCAGGTCTCCAATCCTGGCATCGGGGGCATTTACCTTGGCGTCAAGATATTCCGCTGTCCATCCCCAGGCTACGCCACTTGCATCAATCTTTTCGACAAGAATGGCGGCATCTCGCCCTTGAAACGTTTGAGCGAACTGAGCCCGTTTGGATTTCGCGATGTCCATCAGAATTCCGACACGTTCTTTTTTGACAGCATCGTGAACCTGGTGCGGCATGGCGTCGGCACGAGTGCCCGGTCGCCGACTATAGGGGAAAACGTGGATGTTGCTGAAGGGAAGAGCATGGACCAAGCGCAGGGTGTTCTCAAACGCGCTATCATCCTCACCCGGGAACCCCACGATGACATCGGTTCCGAGGCCAACGCCGGGAAGGTAAGAGGCTATGTCGGCAAGCACCCGGTGGAAGGTGTCGGAGTTGTAGCGGCGCCCCATGGATGCCAGAATGCGATCATCACCGCTTTGCAGTGGGAGGTGGAGGAAGCGACAAAGTTTTAATGACGTGCCCATAAATTGCATGATTATCTTTTCAGCGGTCGTCAATTCCACGGAGCCAAGCCGGAATCGCCCGACTTCCGGGATGGATTCAATGGCGGGAAGCAGGGTTGCAAGCGTATCGCTGGCGTTTTGATAGCGACCGAGGTTGGCTCCGGTCAGGATGAGTTCGCGGAAGCCCGTGCAGGCGGCATGGCGTGCTTCCTTGACGATGTCAGGCAAAGGGCGACTATGAGGGAGGCCGCGGGCGGCAGGCACAATGCAGTAGGCGCACTTAAAATCGCAACCATCTTGAATCTTAATGAAGGCGCGTTTGGTTTCGAAGAAGGGAGCGGCGTTTGCGGTATTGGGCGGTGGCGAAGGGAATCGATCAGGGTGAAGCGAGTGAAGCAGGTGAGGGAGAGCCATTTTTCCGCTTTGCCCGATGATCAGATCAGCGGTGTTTTCGATGAGAGAGCCTTCCATGGTTTCGACGGGGCATCCGGTGAGGATGACAATGGCGTCGGGGTTGGCCCGTTTAGCGCGACGAGCGGACTGGAGGCTTTCGCTTTCAGCGGCCTGGGTGATGGCGCAGCCGTGGATAACCGCTACGTCGCAGGGGGCTCCAAAGTCGACGGGGGTATAGCCGGCGGCGGTAAAGCGGCCGGTGATGGCGGCGGTTTCTGCCTGATTAAGCCGGCAGCCGATCGTTTTGAAGGCCACGGTTTTGGAGCGAATAGCAGGAGACTGATGAGTGACTGGCATGGGAGTGGGTCACCCCTGTTGTTGCCATTTTTGGGCGAGGCGCATCAATTTTTTTACCAAGGGGGTTTTTGCGAGTGTGTAGGCGTTCCGATTGTTGGCAAACCGGCGGGCAAGTTTTTGTTTCGTCTGACTGTAGTATTCGGCGGCGGACGGATGGGTGCGGAGGAAATCGCGAAAGAGGATCCAGTCATTCCAATGACGGGTGTCTGGTGTGACCAAGTGAAGGTGATGGGTTGCCGGGGAGCCCCGGACGAAGAAATGTCGACCAGGCAGTCCAAACTCTCCTTTATAATGATAGCCTGCGGACTCCAGCAGGGTGATCCAAGTCTTGAGGGATCGGAAGGAAGGGGTCTGGATAGCCATATCGATAATAGGTTTGGCATCCAATCCGGGAATGGCAGTGCTGCCGATGTGTTCGATCAGATATCTGTGCGATTCGAGTTTGCCGGCTAGCCGTCTTTTTTCAGCGCTGAACTTGCGTTTCCAAACTCTGGAGTAGGGTGCAAGTTTGACGACGCCTTCCTTGAGTCCGATTCCTGTCATTGTTGATTCCGGAGAAGGATTTGTATTATTGGCCTTGGTCCAGTACTGGCGTGGACGAGGTCCGTTCAATTCACGGAAATAGACGGATTGCCATATGCCGAGTTGACGAAGGATATTACTCCACCGATTCCATTGCTTTTTTCATCATGTTGCCTAAGTCAAACTTAGGTGCAGATGGCTTATGTTGGCTCCTGGATTGTTTGCTTTCGGAGGCATCCTGGTCATTAGCAGCGCCAAACAGATCCATTTCCTTGTAATCCGCCGGGATATCGACGGATACATCACTGACATTCTTGATCTCGGTGACATTCATACTGGTGCGGGATACGGTGGCTTTGCCTTGGCTGTCTGTGCTGGTCTGGACCGATAGCATTTTAAGTGGAACGCCGGACATCATTCCCTTGCTGGCTTCGATCAATTTGTCCATTTCCGCATTCTGAGTCTTGGGGGCCTTGTTGAACCATGCGCCGATCGCGGCTATATTCAGTTTGGTGGTTGTCCAGGTTTCGTCCTCCTTATGGATTGTCATCTCGTTCTTGAATCCCATGACAGACATGGACATGCGGTAAGAGGTGCGGAATTTGTAATGCCGCGTGGGGTAACCGAGGATAGGCTGACCGGCCTCATCCATCAGTTTTTCGACTTTGGGATCACTAACTTTCATTTTCATCATATTGCCCACGGTGCCAGCCATCCCCATCATGGCTTCCATGTCCCACTTCATGTAGGTCTTTTCCCTGGGTGACACCATATAGAATGTCTTGCCTGAATCTTTGGTGACCAGGTAACCGCCATCATTTGCGCCAGGCATCTCTCCCTCGACAAAGTCAATACGCGCCTTGTCGTCTGCTGTCGTCATGCGGAGGGTGGTGTTGACGTTCTGAGCATTCGAGTTCCGGGGCTGTTTGTCCGCCTCCGTGGTTGATTTCATGGTAATCTGGTAGCCGGCATGGGTCTGACTTACCAAGAGAACTGACGCCGATATTATCAGAAGAAATGTTTTCATTACGGTGGACTCCTTCAATGTCTTTTGTAACCTGCTTGCAGTCTATCACCCTGAACACTTGGGGCAAATATTTCTTTCGACGCGGTGCCGGGCTGTTTTTTCCTCTCCGCTAATCATGGGTTTGATATACTCAGTGGCATGATGAAGCCTGACATAGAGCCGATTAGCCGGCGGACTTTCATGGCGATGGGGGTTGCTACGGTGGCATGTCCCTGGTGTCGTGCTGTGGCGGCGCCGGTTCCATCGCCGATTCCAGGCCATGAGGCCCGGTTCTACAAAACGGATGGAGAAGGAAGTGTTCAGTGCGAACTTTGTCCGCGCCGATGTCGTGTGACGAATGGGTTGCGGGGATATTGCCGTGTTCGTGAAAATCACGATGGGAAATACTATACGTTGGTTTACGGGAAAGCTTGTGCGACAAACGTGGACCCCATTGAAAAGAAACCGTTTTTTCATGTATATCCGGGGACAAAGGCATTCTCGATTGCCACGGTTGGCTGCAACATGCATTGCAAATTCTGTCAAAATTTCGACATTTCCCAAGCGTCTCCGGATGACGTCCCGGTTCCGTATCGGAGTCCGGATGATATTGTCGGAATGGCCATTAGTGCGGGGGCGAAGACGCTTGCCTTTACCTATAGTGAGCCGACCATTTTTTATGAGTATATGAGTGATTGTGCCCGTGCCGCCAAGGAACGGGGCTTGGGAAGCATTGTCATTTCCAATGGATTTATCAATGAAGCACCCCAACGGGCGCTTTTTCCGTTGGTGAAGGCGATCAAAATTGATCTCAAGGCGTTTACGGATTCTTTTTACCAGAGGATTTGCGACGGTTCGCTCCAGCCCATTTTGGATATGCTTAGACGACTATCATCATCTGGCGTGTGGTATGAGATTGTCAATCTGGTGATCCCCACGCTGAATGACAATGGGCAGGATATTCAGCGCATGGCCGCCTGGATTGTAAAGGAGCTTGGACCGGATGTGCCGCTTCACTTTACTCGTTATTCCCCCTTGTATCGTTTAAAAAACCTGCCGCCGACTCCCGGCGAAACGTTGTTAAATGCGCGGGCCATCGCCATGAAAGAGGGGTGCCATTTTGTTTATTGCGGAAATCAGCCGGGCATGGATGGTGAAGATACGTTTTGTCCGTCATGCAAGAAGGCTGTAATCAAGCGATATGGTTTCCGGATTCTTGAACAGCATCTTTCGAGGGGCACGTGTGCGTATTGTGGAGCGGTCATTCCCGGTTTATGGGCATGAGGGCTATGTTCATTGGGATTGCCATGAAAAGCGCAAGACTGACGCTGAGCACAACGGCAAGAAGGATGCAGGTCTCCGGTATGCCAAAGATGACGGGGAGGACGACTCCGCCGATTAATCCGCCCATGGCGGAGCCCGCATAATCAGCAAGCCATATCCGTCCGGCCGATGTTTCCGGAGGGATTCCCGTGATGATAAATAAACGGCTGATGGTGACAAATTGCATTCCGGAGACAATGCCTGTGGCCAGCATCAGGCTGCAGAGAAACCATTTGGGTGGAGAGTTGTGCGTCACGACTGCCCAGGCCGCCAATGCCAGAACCAGTGACAGCATGAGGCAAGCGATGACGATTCGTCTTACCGTGATCAGCGAACTCCGTTCAACGCATCGGATCTGCCAGGCTCCGAGCACGGTTCCAAGCATAAACAATCCTACCATAAACCCCATCCATCCATAGATATATCCATAAACCCCCTGGAATGTATATAGCAGGGTTAATTCCAATGCCACGCTTCCAAATCCCGTTGCCGCCATGGTGTTGGAAATGGCGAATCGGGTGACGGCGAAAGGATATCGGTGGCTGGTGATGCGGCCCGAGATGATGCCGATGGCGCCTATTCCCGTGATGATCGCCATAAGCATCCATGACTGGCATCGCTCCAGCCATCGCAGGCCGCGTTCCAATCCGGAATGGCTGTACTGGCTCCATAGCAGCAGTGTGTAACGGCAGGATACGGGGCGGTGAATCGTATTGATCGGTGCGTCGGTTGCCTGCAATCGACTTCTTGTTAACGCGACCTTTCCGGGATCCCACTCCTCCGAATCCAGGAAATAGATGGGTCGGAACGTCAGTCGTGATACCTTTGCAGATTCGCTGCGCCGGTATAACTCAAGGCGGTCGTCCGTCAACCGACTCTCCCGATCGGAAGCAAAAAATTGTATGGGAGATCCCGCTGTTATTTTCACGACAGGGAATACCGATGATAGTGTCCGGTAAATGGAGCCGGCCATTTGTGAAGCATCCCTTTGCAGCCGTTCTGAGGCTTCCACCGACGTGTGTATAAAGCCGCCGGGGGCAAGGATGGCCCTGAGATCCTGGTAAAATTCGCGGGTATAGAAACGATTCAAGCCGCTGGTTGTGGGTTCTGGTGAATGAACCAGGATGGCGTCAAAACGCGTTTTACATTGTTTCACATATCGCGGTCCGTCTTCGTAAACATGCGTCAACCTGGTGTCACGATCTGTTTTATGAATGAGCATGAGCGCGCTGTGTTGAATGAGGTCATCAATGGATGGATCTCTTTCGACATGAACAACTTCCTGCAAGGGGTGGGCAAGCAGGAAGGGAAGGTGGCCTGCCGGATTCCCTCCAATAAGCAATAGTCGCCGGGCATCAGGGTGTTGCGCCATGATGAAATTCACCGATCTCTCGCACGTGATTGCATCGGGAAATGAGAACATTATCTGTCCGTCGCCATACAGGGTGAAAAGTCCTGATGCTTCCACCAGCGTGAGATTTTGATACCGGGTATCGATGCTGTCCTTGAAGGCGACTGCCGGCTGGCCCTTCGTTGATGCGCGGGTGACGCCCAGGGCCTCCCAGCGCCATGCCGAACTTTTCTTGTCCACCATGGCTAACCAAGGCGAGGGCAATAAAAAAACGGCCAGCGTTAAAAGGAAAACTGTTGTCCCTCGTTTTAAGAATGAGGTGCCGGCCATGGAGGCGTTGTTGAACATGGCGCCAGCGAGGCTCACGGTGGTTGCCAGGAGTGCGTTTTGAGCGGTACTGAAATGATCAATTAAAAGGAACGAAAAAATAATTCCAGCGACAAAGCTTCCCAGTGCCTCCGCCGCATAGATGCGGCTGATGCTGCGTGCATCATGCCGGCGATGAAATGCCGCGCACCCGAGGGGGAACATCATGCCGGCGGGAATGCAGATGGGGATAAGCGCCACAACTGCGGTGCCGGCGACACGGAACAGACTTGGAAATTCACCCGGAGGACGAATCAAGCCGGCGCCCATTCTCAACATCGTGAGCACGATCGGCAACGCCGCGGCGAGCCAGAGGAAGAGTAATCCAATGCCGCCGGGGTTGGCCGGGGATGTCGTTGAGTTACCGGGACTGCTGGTCAGACGCGCGCCGATCCCCATTAACAAAAGCCAAACCGAAAACACAACGCCGATAGTCAGTTCATTTCCGAGGCACAGGATGACCAACTCGCGTGTTACCAGCATTTGTGCCAGGAGGGTGTAGATCCCCAGGCACATCATGGAGACAGGAATGATGGCATCCCTGAAACTGGCGCCTTTGCTCATTCCGACAGTACCACGCTCTCAAACACCTTGAATGTTGCCCCGGCTTTCCATGCATCGGGATCAAGGCCGGCCTTAATGCTTAATGACGAGAGTGTTTCCTCCACCGACCATCCTTGTTCGGTTGCTACCTCCGGCAGGTAAACCGCCCTATGGAATCCCTTTTCCAGGATGATTCCCTGCTGTCCGATTTTGAAGGCGGCGGGGGAGTCAATATCCGTGATGGGGCTCAAGACCGATACGTCCACGGTGATGCCTGATAGCTCATTGGATGCAACAGGGCTAAATCGAGGATCTCGCATGGCGGCATTGACTGCATTCTCGTGAACAGACATATACAAGGCGCTGACGGGTGTCAGCGAGCCAATGCAGCCTCGAAGTTGTCTATGGATTTTCAACGTTACGAACGTGGCCATATTGGTTTTCATCAGGGGTGTGATCGTGTAGGGAGCGAAATCAAACCGTCCCCGTCCCCCTGCAACGCACCATTTCAAGGTGTCCCTTGCAATAGCGAAGAGAGTTGTTTTTTCGGTGTCGCTCAATCCTGGTGACCATGTTCCGCTGCGATGTTCTTTCACTGATGTACCCTCCGATATTCTTGTTTGATGTTTTACTCCGGTGCTTGGCGGTGCCTTGGTGAAAAAGGCTATTGCTGCATAAAAAACGGAATTTTCATGATTCCGTGTTATTTCTCCTGATGTTGCCATGTTTGTAACCTTTCCCGACAAGGACATTCCGCTCCGTCGCAAGGTATTCATCAGGATTTTGATAGGGATTTCGCCGCAGATGGTATCATGGGTTGCCATGCAATGTTTGTTGAAGCCTGAATAATCCAGGGCGGCAATTTGACTGCTTGCTTCAGAGAGCCATTGCTGCAGGCGGGGCATGGCGTTTTCGGTGAACGGTGTAAACTGGTAGTTGGGGCCGTAGTGGGTGAAGTCGGAGGATGCCATGACGAGTGTCCGCCCATCCAGATAGGGAATCAAGGCATCGCTTATGGCGTCAATATCCGCAGGATCGATGGCGCCGCAGATCAATGGCACCAGTTTGAATGTCCGAGCCGTTTTCTGAAGGAAAGGCAATTGGACTTCAATGGCGTGCTCATTGATTTCTGCGGCTGGACTTGTGACGAAGCCTTTCTGCTGACGGAGCGCTTCGCAAGCTGCTTGATCAATAGTGACATTGCCAAGCGGGGTAGCATAAGCGGAAAGGGAAGGGGCAGGCAGTGAGACTCCGCGCAGGGCAACATGATGGGCGGGGCAGAGGATGAATACCCGGTCGTATTGTCCGCTGACCACCAGTGAATACAGGCTGGCCGCGCATTGCCCGGAAAAGACGTATCCGGCATGGGGAACGACAGCGGCCATCAGCATTCCAGAGGGGGTAGTGAGGGGCGCCTTCTTGAGCAATGTTTCGATTTGCCGGTCGAGGGCAAACGGTGAGGATTCATAAAACATTCCCGCCACGGCAGGAGGTCGTACGGCAGCCGTGCAACAAGTGGCGATGCCAACGGTAGCGGCAAGAACAATCAAGAGGTGAATCATGTTTTCTCCTGAGCCAGCGGTTTTGTCATCAGCCGTCATCCTTCAGATGGGCCTCATCGTTCAATCCTTTGCTTTGCAGGACCAAGTGAGACTGGGTCTTGGCGAGTCCAGCGCATTACGAAGTTTACGGGCAAGATCGCTGCGTGAGAAGGGTTTGGGAATGAATTGCAAGTCTTGTTCCAGCAAGCCATGGCTGGCAATGATATCCGATGTATAGCCAGACATGAAGAGACATTTCATGTTCTGATCACGAGCCAACAAGTTTTTGGCAAGGTCCAATCCATTTTTCCCGGGCATAATGACATCCGTCAGCAGCAGGTGAATGTTTCCCGTGTGCTGGGCGGCGATGATTTGTGCAGATTCCGGTGTATCCGCCACCAGGGTTGTATAGCCGAGGCTAGTCAGGAAGCGGGAACAGATTTTTCGAGGCATTTCCTCGTCTTCCACCAACAGCACTGTTTCGCCGCGGCCCATGAGGGTGTCATCGGTGTTTCTGACAGGAGATACATCTGCCTTTTCGCGGGATCGAGGCAGATAAAGTGTGAACGACGTGCCTTTTTTCGGCTCACTGTTGCAGTAGATAAACCCGTTGTTCTGTTTGACGATACCGTAGACTGTGGCCAGGCCGAGGCCAGTTCCTTCGCCGACATCCTTGGTGGTGAAGAAGGGTTCAAAGATATGGTCGCGGACTTCTTTTTCCATTCCGCACCCGTCATCGCTGACAACCATGAGCACATAATCGCCGGGAATCAAGCCGGTGTGGTTGGCGCAGAAGTCGCTATCGATCGTGGCGTTGGACGTTGTGATGGTGATGTTGCCGACGCCGGAGATTGCATCACGGGCGTTGACGCACAAGTTGGTGGTGAGTTGGTCGAGTTGGGACGGGTCAAGTTTTACAGGCCACAATGCTGCTCCCGGCTGCCAATGCAGGTTGATATCTTCGCCGATAATCCGCCGGAGCAATTTCAGCATGTCGGCCACGGTTTCGTTCAGATTCAGGATTTTGGGTGCGATGGTTTGCCGGCGTGCGAACGCCAGAAGTTGCCGGGTAAGATCGGCTGAGCGATTTGAGGCATGGGTGATTTCATCCAGGAAGCATCGACCGGGATGAGATTCAGGCAACTCGTTCCGGCACAAGTCGGCGTATCCGATAATGGCCATAAGCATGTTGTTGAAGTCGTGGGCCATGCCGCCTGCCAGTCGCCCAATCGATTCCATCTTCTGTGCCTGAGCCAACTGCATGTGAAGGGTCAAGTGCTCGGTAATGTCGCGCTTAACGGCGACATAGTTGATAATTGCGCCTGTTGAGTCGCGGACCGGGGAGATGGTTGCCTCCTCGGTATAAAGCATGCCGTTCTTTCGTTTATTGACGAATCGTCCCTGCCAGGGGATGCCGTGGCGCAGTGTCTCCCAGAGTTCCCGATAAAAGGCTTCGCTGTGCTGTCCACTGCTCATGATGTGCAGGCTTTGGCCGATGGCTTCTTCATGGGTATATCCACTGACTGTTTCAAAGGCCGGATTGACGTATTGAATCAGCCCTTGCGTGTCGGTAATCATGATGACTTCAGTGGCTTGCTCGATGGCCATTGCCAGCCGCTGGCGATCGGCCTCGGTGCGGGTTTGATCTTCAAGGATGCTCAGCAGGGCGAGCCTCGCCTGATTGCTCTCCTTGAGCAAGGATTGAATTTGTTCCTCATCCTGTTTGCGCTTTGTGATGTCGCGAGCGGTGCCTTCGAAGCCAATGATCGAGCCGGCGGCATTTCTGACTGCCACAGCGCTGGAGGTGTGCCAGCGCCAGGATCCGTCGATATGCCGCACGCGGTATTCAACGCCTTCCTGTCGTTCTTCGGTCTCAATGACTTTTTGGATCCATGCCTTGCAATTCGGGATGTCGTCAGGATGTACCAATTGAGGGAAATATTTGCCGACAACTTGATCCACGGGATGCCCCAGTAGCAACGTCCACGCCGGGGATACGAAGGTGAAGAGTCCTTCAGTCGTCAGCATGTAGATAATGTCATGGCTATTCTCGATCAGAAGGCGATATTTCTCCTCGCTTTCCCGTAGTCGTTCCTGCTGCCCGCGGATGCTGGCATCGGTATTGCGGAGCAAGACATAGATTGTGCTGAGAAGTAGCGCCAGTATTACCATGACCGCCACTCCACTGACGGTCATCATGTGGATGAACGAAGCGTTATCGACGGTTATATTTTTTATGATCAGGAGGGTTCCGACAGCTTCTCCTCCATCGTTGTATAGATGTATTGTTGATATTTGCCAGACTTGGTTATTACTGTTGATGGTGAAGCACTTTTCATTTTGAGCGGGGCTATCCAACTCATTCTGATTGATCAACTTAATAAACGCATCGGTGAGTCGCCCTTGCGATGAATAGGCCACAATACTTCTTGGCAATTGTTCCCAATCGTGAAATTGGCCCCTTGCCTGCATTCCGTTTTCCCAGTGCTGACGGGTGGCGAGGTTTTTATTGATGAGAACAACGATATGGTTGCCGGATTGGAGGTGTAGCGTTTGGATCAGACTCTTGATTTCCAGAGTGATGGCAATATAGCCAACCGTTTTTCCGGAGTCGAAGACGGGTTGGACGATGCTGAGGATGAAAGTTCCGTACGGGCTGAGTTTTGAGCTTAAAACGGCTTTGCCGGCCCGTTCGGATTCAAGCGTCATGATGTCATTAAAAATGTCGCCGCGTATTTTCGGGTTATGGAGTCGCAGAATGCAGACGCGGTTTGTATCGAGAAAGCAGAAAGAGGGGATGTTGTTTTCGCGGCTAAGCACTTCGTGTACAGGAAGCCATTCGGTCAACAGGCGATGCATGTCGCTGTCGCGTAATGCCTTTTGCACTGAGGTGTTTGAGGCTAGTGAAAGCGCGGCGTTGCGGAGGCTGGTGGCGTTCTGATTAACCATCATCTTCATGCTATTGTGAATATTTGCAGCGTTAGAGATGGCCTCCTTGGTTTCTTGTTGCTGATGTTGATGAATCAAAAGGATGGCGGTGACCGCCACGAGGAGCAGGATAATGATGGCCAGGGGCGGCAAGAGACGCCGGAGAATCGGTTTTGGCGCAATACCGCCGCGAGTGGCGAGGAACATGGCTGTGATACAGATGAGCGATACCAGCATAAGACCCACGGGTAAAGCCGCCTTGGCGACCACATTCCATCTCCACGCATAAGCGTCAACATCCAAACCGAACACGGCCACTACGGAACGTGTTTTGGGGTCGATCAGTGGGGCCAGCGATGATATCCATGTGCCCCATCGATCCGTGACGGGGCCTTCGGTGATGGCTGTTCCCGAGTCAAATATGTGGAGGAATTCCGGCGATGGGTTGTCAAGAGTCTGTCCAGGCGGGGAGTAGTCCTTTGAGGTGGTTGACTCGCTGTCGACGAAAAAAAAGACAGTTCCGTCGGCATGGCGTCCCATGATGTAAGCGAATCGGCATTGGGGGGTAGCCGAGCGAACGGTCGTGAGTTGTTCCTTGAGTTGGGAATATACCGGAGAGTGCAGATCCGCCATTGTGCCGGTGAGCGTTTTCACTTTCTCAATGTTCAGCATCTGTGCTGCCAGTTGTGTCTGTTGGAGGAGATTGTCGCGAAATTCCTCATCGGCATGGCGTATGGTCAATCCTGAGGCGATGATTAGCGCCACCGAGGCAAAAATGACAACAAGGCGATTGCCTGTCGGGCGGCGGTGTCGAATCATCTTTGTGAACCTCATCGGTTCTCCTTGCGGGCGATGTCCTCGGTGGAGCCATAGGGAGGCTG
>CAZSSA010000012.1:0-28892 GCA_964609375.1 uncultured Verrucomicrobiota bacterium
CCGCCGGTCAGAGCGCGCAACCGGATCGCAAACCGGAACTCCTCCGGTTTAAGCCGATAGGGATCCCAGGGCGCCGGCCCACAACTCGCACTCCCGAGCCCGTGATGCTGGTGATCCAGCGTCAGCGTAATCTCCTCGCGAGGCGTCAGATCAACCGTGTGCCGCGCCTTGTCAAAGTCCATCGTTGTGAACCGGTGCGCACTGAAGTTGATCAGGGGCTGTCCAATCACCGCCAGACCCACACCCCGTTTATCCGTAAGCGCCACCCACCGGACATCCGTTCGGTTTCCGTTTTCCTGCGGATAGATATAGGGCGTATAAAGATCATCCAAACCCACTGACCAGCGCCCCAACCGCTGGGCCTGCTTGCTATCCCGGTATCCCTCGCCCGGCCCTCGCCCAAACCATGCCACCCGGTCCAGGTTGCACGGCAGCGTCATCTGGACGCCAATCCGCGGGATCGTCGCAGGCAACTCCCCTTGCGGAACGCCATGAAGTTCCAACAGGCACTCTCCATTGCCATGGATCACATAGCGGTAGTCGCACGCCATCCCGTGTGCATGCACCGGCGGCGCAATCCGCACCCGGGCGGTAATCTCCACCGCCTGATCCCCCAGCCGCCGCACCACCACCCCATCCACACGGTGCTGCAGCCACTGCAGGCCGGCCGCCCGCCAGCTCTCCGCGTCCCGACTCCCCCCGCCCCGGTCATTGTCCGTCGGTGCCCGCCAGAAGTTCAGGCGCGGACCACCATTGACAATCCGGACGCCCGCCACCGTCCAATCGGACAACACAGCACGCACCTTGTCGAACGAAACCGCGAAGGTGGATCCGCGAAGAGCAACCGTGCTGGCCGATTCCTCCATCTCCAGGGGCGGCAGGGCCTTCACAATCATGGCAGAGGCATGAACCTTGACGGGTAACTCGAATTGCGACCACGACACTTCGAATCCGGCCGGCGCCCAGGCTGTATCTTCGTTCAGCACAAACGAGAGGTTGAAACAATAGACAGACCCCCCGGTGGGCCGGGAGGGCCATTTCATCGGCACCGTCATCAGCTTGCTTCCCCGCGCTGGCACCCGCGGTAACGCCAGCTCACCGCTCTGCACCACAGTCCCGTCTTTCGTAACCGACCACGCCAACCCCAAATAACCCAGCGTCGAAAAATCGTGGCGGTTGATCACTCGGATCTGCCCCTTGCGCAAATCCACCGCCTCGACCTTCACCGGCTCAAGGATCTTTTTGTATTCGATCAATCCGGGCGATGGCGTCCGGTCCGGAAACACGAGTCCGTCACACACGAAGTTGCCGTCGTTCGGCTCGTCACCAAAATCACCCCCATAGACGAAATACTCGCGCCCGTCGGGCGCCCGTCGCCGGAGGCCGTGGTCCGCCCACTCCCATACGAACGCACCCATGAGCCGGTCATGCTTGTAGATGGCATCCTCCCAGTACTCCAGCAATCCTCCCGGCCCGTTCCCCATCGCATGGGCATATTCGCAAAGAACAAACGGCCTGGTGGCATAGCCCGACCCCTTCAGGTTGAGCGACGCCTTGATCTCCTCCTCTGTTCCCCCGCCGATAATCTTCACCTGGTCCACATGCGTATACATCTGGCTGAAAACATCCGCCACCTCCAACGACTGATCCTGCTCATAATGGACCGGCCTTGAATCCAACTCCCTCGCCCGCCTCGCCATCGCCGCATGGTTCGCCCCGAACCGGCACTCGTTGCCGAGGGACCACATGACCACGCACGCATGATTCTTATCCCGCTCCACCATCCGCTCCATGCGATCCACCAGCGCCCGCTCCCAGTCAGGATGCACGGAGGGATTCCCGGGGTGCCCCTCCGGCTGATACCCGAATCCATGCGTTTCCAGGTCGCACTCATCGATCACATAGAAACCGAACTGATCGCACAAATCATAGAACCGCGGATCATTGGGATAGTGCGAGGTCCGGATCGCATTGATGTTGTGCCGCTTCATCAGCACCAGATCGTTCCGCATATTTTCCATCGTCATCACGCGACCCGTATCCGGATGGGACTCATGGCGGTTCACGCCCTTCATCTTGACCGCCACGCCGTTCACCAGGAACCGGTCGCCCTTGATCTCCACCTTCCGGAAACCCACGCGTTGCCGAATGACTTCCAAAGCCCGGCCGCCGTCACCCTTGAGCGTCACCAGCACGTCATACAGGAAAGGATCTTCTGCGGACCACAGGTGGGGCCCCTTCACCGGAATCGAAAAATCCACCACAGCCTCGCCGCCCGGTACGACGCCGGCCTTTTCCGATCGCGCCGCCTTCAAAAGGGCGGACGCCCTGATTTCAATCCCCGCCGCCTTGCACACCTTGGCCCCGTGGTTCCGGATCTTCACCTGCACCTCAAGCCGTCCATCCTCACAGGCTTCATCCAGAGGCGTACGAATGCGCACGTCGGCAATATGCAGTGCCGGGCGGGCAATGAGCGACACATCGCGGAAAATCCCGCTCAACCACCACATGTCCTGATCCTCGCAATAGGTGCCGTCGGACCACTGGTACACCCGCACCGCCAGGATATTGCCGGAACCCGGCCGGACAAAATCCGTGATGTCAAACTCCGCCGGCAGGCGGCTTCCCTTGCCGAACCCGGCCTCCCTCCCGTTCACCCACACATGATACGCCGAATCCACCCCCTCAAACCGGAGCCAGACGCGCATGTCGTTCCAGGATTCGGGCACGTCAAATTCCCGTCGGTAGCAGCCCGTCGGATTCTCCGTGGGCACCCGCGGCGGATCGAGGGGAATGGGATAGTTGATGTTGGTATAGTGGGGTCGGCCATATCCATGCATCTGCCAGCAAGATGGCACCGGCAGCACCGCCCACTTCCCGGCATCAAACGATTCCTTCTCGAATCCTGCCGGAGCCTCTGCCACCGTTTCCGAATAACGGAATTGCCAGTCGCCATTCAGCAACCGTGTGCGCTCCGAGGCCGCCTGTTCCCATGTCCCGGCCGCCTCCCTATCCGCCTGCGGCACAAACCAAGCCCGCGCCGGCAACCGCCCGCGTTGGACAAGCAACGGATTCTCCCAATCATTAACCAGGGCGATCGCTTTCTTCTTCATGGCATCCCCCCTCAAGAGTGAACGCACATCCGACGTTACGGCCTCGGGCCTTGACCGGACTGTTAGCGGAACCGGAACAGCCATCAAGGCCATGCCAGAAGCCCTTCCCTACTCCACATTCTGAACCTGCTCACGCACGCGTTCGAGTTCCGTCTTGAACCGGATGACCACCTTTGTAATCCGCACCTCATTGGCCTTGGACCCGATGGTATTGATCTCTCGGAACATTTCCTGCGCCAGGAAATCAAGCGTACGTCCAACCGGCTCCACCGACGAAAGCATCGTAATGCCCTGCTTGAGATGGCTCTCCAGCCGCGTAATCTCCTCGGCAATGTCGCTCCGATCCGCAAACAACGCCAATTCCTTCATCAATTGTGGATCATTGGCTGGCACATTGACCCCGGCTTCTCGCAATCGCCTATCAAGGGCAAGGCGATAACGCTTGGTCACTCCCGGTGCTTCCTTCCGGATCTGCTCAAGCATGTCGTTCAATTTGCCGAGACGCTTGCGCATATCATCCGCCAACGCCACTCCTTCACGCGCACGCATCGCCGTCAATTGATCCAATGCCTGGATCAGCGCCTTCTTCAACACCGGCCATACATAATCAACATCCTGGTCCGCGCCGCGATAACTCACCACCTCGGGGAAATTCAGCAGCACGCCGGCCTTCAGGTCATCGGGTAATCCAAGGGCATGCGCCATCTTGCGCAACTCGTCCACATAGGCGGCCGCCAAATTGCCATCCACACACAGGCTCCGCTTGCGCAGACCCGCCGAGACATTCACGGAAACTCCGCCGGAGACCTGACCCCGGGAAAGGCGCTTCTGCACCTGTTCCACCACACGGGACTCAACCGCCATTAGCGTGCGCGGCAGATTCACACGCACCTCAAGCTGCTTGCGGTTGACCGCGTTAAGTTCAACGTCGACCCGGATGCCGCGGCCCGCCGCCTGCCCGCGTCCATACCCCGTCATGCTCCTCAATGCTGGCCTCTGGACTCTGGGTTCTGGATTCCGCATGTTCTCCCCCTTCCCCGTTCTATTGCTTCGCCTTTTCGTTTTTGAGATACGCATCAATGAACATATCCAAATCACCATCCAGCACATTCTGAACCTGGCTCGTTTCCGCGTCCGTACGGTGATCCTTGACCATGGTGTACGGCTGCAGCACATAGGAACGGATTTGGCTTCCCCAGGCAATCTCCCCCTTTTTGCCGTAGAAGCGTTCCAACTCCTTGCGCTGCTTGTCCAACTCCAACTCGTAAAGCCTCGACTTGAGCATCTTCATGGCCTTGGCCCGGTTGGAATGCTGCGACCGCTCCGCCTGGCAACTCACCACAATCCCCGTCGCCAAATGCGTCAGCCGGATGGCCGAATCGGTCTTGTTCACATGCTGACCACCAGACCCGCTGGCCCGGAAGGTGTCAATGCGGAGATCGCTTTCGGCAATCTCAATCTCAATGTCGTCATCCACTTCGGCCACCACGTCAAGCGACACAAACGATGTATGCCTCCGCTTGTTGGAGTCGAACGGACTGATGCGGACCAGACGGTGTGTCCCCCGTTCACATTTCATCAAGCCGTAGGCATAGGCGCCCTTGACGGCAAATGTCGCATTCTTGATTCCCGCTTCTTCACCGGGCTGAATATCCAGCACTTCCACTTCAAACCCCTTGATGGAACAGTAACGCTGGAACATGCGGAACAGCATGCCGGCCCAGTCGCAGGATTCAGTTCCTCCCGCACCGGCGTGCAAGGAGAGGTAGGCATTGTTCCTGTCCAGTTTACCGCTCAGCAGCGATTGCATCTCAAGCTGGCGGAAATCCCCCTCGGCCCGGTCAAGATCCCGGGTGGCATCGGCCAACGCATGCTGCTGGCCTTCTGCATCGGATTCGGCCTCTGCCAGTTCCATCATGAGCCCGGCATCGTCGAGCAACTTTTCAATTTCCGTGAACGGACCCAGCACGGCTTTGAGTTCGTTGACGCGGGCGAGCAGGCCCTTCGCCTTGTTCTGGTCATCCCAAAATCCAGGAGCGGCGGATTGCGCCTCCAATTCCTTTACCATGGCCGATTTTCCAGCCACGTCAAAGATAACCTCGCATTTCTTCGGTCTTTTTTCGCATCTCGGTGACGCGTCCGCGTACTTCGTCAATCATCATTCCTTTTCTCCTCTGTAAATTGGCGCGCTCATCTTCCGTCTTGTCGCCGCAAACGCAAGGACAAAACACACTCCACCCGCCATCGCACAAGGGATCGCAAACACCCAATCCCCATAGCGCATGTATACCGTGGGAGTCGCCTCTCCCGGTGGCGCATAAACAAGCCATGAGCATACCTGCGACTCCGGCGCCTCCCTCTGACTGTTGACCGTCGCGCCCTCAATCCGTCCGGTTGGCTGAATCAGACAGGATATCCCGCTATTCGCCACACGCACGATGGGCACCCGGTTTTCAATCGCACGGAATACACAGTGGCTCATGTGCTGAACTGGCCCCGCGGACCTGTCAAACCAGGCATCATTGGTCTGATTGACCAGCATCCTCGCTCCGGCCAGCACCGCTTTCCTTGCCAATCCACTCATGATGTCCTCAAAGCAAATCAACACCGAAAACGGGGTGGCAGGATCACCCGCACGTAAAATCGTTGGCTCCTTCCCCGCCGTACAGTTCCAACCCATGGGCGCCAGTTGAGCCAGCACGGGAATAAACCCGCTCAGGGGTATATATTCACCAAACGGCACCAGATGCTGCTTGTCGTAACGCCCCACCTGCTTTCCCGTCCCATCAAAGAGCAGACTGCTGTTGAAACACTCCATGGACGCATCGGCGCCGGTCACCACCATGGATCCCACCAACAACGGAACGCCATTCCGCGTCAAATCCTTGACCAGATCCTGGGATTCACCTTCCATGTTGACCGGATACGGCGTGGATGTCTCCGGCCAAATCACGAGATCAGGCGGTGGCGCCACGGTAAACGCCTCTTCAGTGAGCCGCCGTAGCATGGCGTGATTCGAATCGGCCAGCTCCTGGCTCCACTTTGTATCCTGAGGAATCGCCGGCTGAACCGCCACCACCGACAACGTCCCGAACGGCGGTGTATTCGCACGGATCATTCCCATGCCCACCCGGAACATCAACGCCGTCGTCGCAATCCCCAGAAACAGTTCAATGTGCGGACGATAGGCCCGCGACGCCCTGCCCGGAAGATAACGCAAAATCGTTAAGGCAATGCCTGTGTTCACCAACAGGATCAAGGCCGAAACGCCCTCAACCCCCGTCCACTCCGCACACTGGATCAACCCGAGATTCCGGAACTGCGATACCCCCAGCATGTTCCACGGGAACCCACCCAAAATGGTCCCGCGTCCATATTCAAAGGCAACCCCGATCACAACCGTCGTTGGCGTCAACAAAAGGGTCTTCCACGCTTTGTCTGTGCCAAGCCTCGCCGCACACCAGGTTACCGTCATGGCAAATCCACCCATGAACAGCGCACAATACGCCACCAGTCCCAGATATCCCGCAAGAATGATAACGGCTGGAGCAGGTGACGTTCTGAACAACGTCGACAACCATGAGAGGGAAACCAACCAGAAGACCGCCCCGGCAAAGTATCCCGTCCGGAACGCCTGCCGGACAAGCCGCGAAAGCCCGCCTGCATCCCGGGGCCCCTCCCCGCGCCAGCTTTCCACGCGACGAAACAGCACGAGCAATAAGGGAACCAACGCTCCCCAGGCGGTTTGCCAGTCTTCAAACGGAGGAAAGGCCGCCGCCAGCAACAGGCCGGTCGCCAACGCGCCGGCATGCCCCCACGTCACAAACCGGCGCCAGTCTCCTGCACCGACACTCCTCATGCCAGCGCCGCTCCACAACATTTCTTGTATTTCTTGCCGCTGCCGCAGGGACAGGCTTCGTTGCGTCCAACCTTCTCAACCACCTGGCGGGGCGCCGGCGCCGACGCCGCCTTGATGGCCGCCTGCATCACTTCTTCTCCACCCCGGACCGCCTGCCTGGCGGGGGCCGCTTTGTCGCCACCACCATGCCCCAGCACCGATACCTCATCGTGAACCGCCTGGCTGGGCAACTGCCGCATAAACCGCTCAAACGCAAGAATTTGACCTGACGAACGGAACACCTTGCTGCAAATATCCTCGCGAATATCATCCATCAAGGTCGCAAACATGTCAAAGGCCTCGCGTTTATATTCAACCAGCGGATCACGCTGCCCATACGCCCGCAGGCCAACTCCCTGCCGGAGTGAATCCATGCTGCGTAAATAATCCTGCCAGTGCTGGTCAATCGCCTGCAGCATCACATGCCGCTCCACCGCCAGCGTCAGGCCCGGCTCATCTCCGCTAACTTTCACCTCATACGCCTGCCTTACCTTCTCAAAGATGACGTCCGCCGCCTTGCCGGCGTCATCCTTGTCCACCACCAATTCCTCGCGCTTCACGGAAATCGGGAAGGTGCTGTGAACCCACACCAGGAACGCCTCCACGGACTCTTCCTCGCGCGCACCCTTGAGGAGTTCATCCACGTGGCTCGCAATCACTTCGTAGATGATGTCGTAGAGCGTCTCCCGTGTCTCGCGACTGCTGACAATTTCCCCGCGGAAGGAATACACGATCGTCCGTTGCCGGTTCATCACATCATCGTATTCCAGCGTGCGCTTGCGGATGGAAAAATTCTGCTGCTCCACGCGCCGCTGGGCCGTCTCAATGGAGCGGTTAAGCAACGGATGCTCCAGCATTTCGCCTTCCTGCATTCCGAACCGCTCCATGAATCCGGCAATGCGGTCCGACCCGAACAACCGCATCAGGTCGTCTTCAAGCGATACAAAGAACTGCGACATGCCGGGATCGCCCTGCCGGGCGCATCGGCCGCGCAACTGGCGGTCAATACGCCGGGATTCGTGCCGCTCGGATCCAATCACATAAAGACCGCATGGTTTCTCCTGCAGTTGCTTCCCAAGCGTCTCGCTGCCCAGTTTTTCATTCAACGACACCTGGGACATGATCACGTCGCGGGGCACCCACACCACGCCCTCTCCCAACTTGATGTCCGTTCCGCGCCCAGCCATGTTGGTGGCGATGGTCACCGCCCCCTTCTGTCCGGCCCGCGTCACAATATCCGCTTCACGCTCATGATTCTTGGCGTTCAATACACTGTGCGGAATCTTCGTCCGCGACAGCATCTTGCTCAGCAACTCGGACGTTTCCACCGAAATGGTGCCCACCAGCACCGGCTGCCCGCGTTGATTGCACTCCACAATCTCATCAACAATGGCTTTGAATTTTTCACGCTGGGTCTTGAACACCACGTCATTGTTATCCAATCGACGCACCGGCCGGTTGGTCGGGATCACCACCACGTCGAGCTTGTAGATCTGATGGAATTCATCCGCCTCGGTTTCCGCCGTACCGGTCATGCCGGCCAGCTTGGTGTACATGCGGAAATAGTTCTGGATCGTGATGGTCGCCAGGGTCTGGGTCTCCCGCTCAATGCGAACCCCTTCCTTGGCTTCAACGGCCTGGTGCAGCCCGTCGCTCCATCGCCGCCCCGGCAGGATGCGCCCGGTGAACTCGTCCACGATCAGCACCTGATTATCCTGCACCACATATTGGTCGTTCTTCTCGTATAGACAGTAGGCGCGGATGAGCTGGTCCACATTATGAATACGCTCGCTGCGTAACGAGAAACTCTCCTGGATCTCCTGTCGCCGTTTCGCTCGCTCCTGCTCCGACAACGAGGTGTCCCCATCCACATCCGACATGGCGGAAACCAAGTCCGGCAGAACATACGCCTCCGGATCGGCAGGACTCATCTCCTCGCAACCCTTGTCTGTCAAGGTGGCATCATGCCCTTTCTCATCAATGGTAAACAGAAGATCTTCCCGAAGCGCACGGGCTTCCTGCTTGTACATGTCGGTAAGCATCATGCCTTCGACCTTTTCCAACAGGCGGCGGACCGGCGGCTCCTCAAGTAAATGCTTGAGTTGCTTGTGCTTGGGCATACCGTGATTCACCTGGTACAGGCGGCGCATGGCCTCGTTGTCGTTCTTTTCCTCAATCGCCTTGCGCGCATCAACAATCAGGCGGTTGCACAGTTCCGCCTGACGCCGCACCAACCGTTCCACGCGGGGCTTCAGTTCGTAGAACTGGTGCGTGGAGACCGGCGCCGGCCCGGAAATGATCAACGGCGTCCGCGCCTCATCAATCAGGATGCTGTCAATTTCATCAATGATCGCATAGGCATGCCCGCCTTGCACCTGCTCCTCCGGCCGCCAGGCCATGCCGTTGTCGCGCAGATAATCGAACCCGAATTCACTGTTGGTCCCGTAGGTTATATCCTTGGAATATTCCGCCCGGCGTTGCTCGGGGTTCATCGTGTTCTGGATGCAGCCCACGGTCAGACCAAGATAACGGTACACCAGCCCCATCCACTGCGAATCACGACGCGCCAGGTAATCGTTGACCGTCACCAACCGCACATTCTTCCCGGCCAGCGCATTGAGATACAACGGCATCGTGGCGACCAGCGTCTTGCCTTCGCCCGTGGCCATCTCGGCAATCTTCCCCTGATGCAAAACCATGGCACCCATAAGCTGGGTATCAAACGGCACCATGTCCCAGGTCAATTCATGCTCGCACACACTGAATCGGGTTCCGCACAGGCGGCGGCAGGCGTTCTTGACCGTCGCAAACGCCTCGCACAATAGATCATCCAGCGTTGCCCCCTTGGCCAGTCGCTCCCGGAACTCCGCCGTCTTCGCTTTCAACTGCGCTTCCGTCAGGGATTGATACTGGACTTCCAGCTCATTGATCTTATCCACGAGCGGACGAAGTTTGCGGACATCGCGCTGATTCTTGGTCCCAACAATTTTTTTCAACAACCACTGCATACAAACCACCCTTGCCACATGATTTGGGAAACCGGTTACCCTTAACATTCACGCCTTGCCCCGGCGTCGATTCCCACCGTTCAACAAACGTTGCAATGTAACCCCTTCCCGTAAAACATACACGCTTTTTTGTGCGTAACCATTGCCAGCCATTTCGCCATGTGCTACCGTTACCCGCACTTAAGCAAAAATACACGAACCATCATGACAACGAGTTTATTCAACCCTGATGCGACCAAGCGCGACTCCGGCAACCAGGCCACCGTGCTCGATACCTCATTGCCGCCCAAAACCAGCGACCCGGACCTGCAACGCCTCGTTCGCAGCTATCATGCCATCATCCGGGACCGCGCCATCCGCTACCCCATCCCCTACCACTTTGAAGGCGAACTCGGAAAGGGCCGACAGGGCATCGTCTTTCTGGCCACCCGACAGGGCGGGCGCGGATGCCTGACCCGGCACGCCGTGAAACTCCACGACCCGAGCATCTATTCCAGCGCCGAAAAATACTGGACCGATATGGGCCGGCTGGCCAGCCAGGTCTCCAAACTCCAGCCCGTCCATAGCGACAACCTCGTCACCCGCGAAACCTACGACGAGACCAACGGCGTCGGCTTTCTCCAGATGGCGGCCATCGACGGCATTGACCTGCAATACCTCCTCAGCGGCACCCATCTGGCCATCGCCCGCAGTCAGTCCTCAGACGAGGAATGGCAACACTTCATGACCACCCTCTTCCGCCTCGACGAGGGCCGATTCATGCTGCAGCCGGGCGTCGCTCTCTATATCCTGCGCAAAGTCCTTATCGGCCTCATCGTGCTCCATGATGCCGGCTATCTCCACGCCGATATCAAGCCCTCCAACATCATGATTGACCGGATGGGCTCCGTAAAACTTGTGGATTTTGGACGCGCCGTGGAAATCGGAGAAAGTATCAGCATCGTGCTGGGCAGTCCGGTTTATATGTCACCGGAAACACATCGTCTGGAAGCCGGCCTGGTCCAATCCGATTTGTTCAGCACCGGCCTTGTCGGATATGAAATGCTGCGCGGCGATTCCCTTCACGAATGCACGGACATGAGCGAGGAGCAATTGCTCAAGTACAAGACAACCCTTCTCGACCACATGGAAGAGTGCCTGCCGGATCAAATCAAGCAGAGCAAACGCCTGGTGAAGGTCTTGAAGAAATTTCTCCAGTTCGACCCCGCAAACCGTTACACCAGCGCCCGCGAAGCCGAGGAAAGTTATTATCGCCTGCGTGGTGTTTACCGGGAAATGGGATTGAATGCCGACACCGAATATGACCGGGAACTCCAGATGTACCTCCAGAAACTATCCGCCCCGAACACCGGCCACGTCAACCCACGCCTCGCCTGACATCAGCCTTCATTGCCTTCCGCACTTGCTTCACGATCCACGGATAGGTCTGCGCAATCCCGTCCTTCAAGTCAAACTGCGACTTCCACCCGATCGAATATATCTTCTCGTTGCTGAAATTCCGGGACATGACTCCAACCGGCCCCGGCACCGTCCTCACCCCAACCTTCTTCTTCGCCACCGCCGCCACAACCTCCACCAGCTCCTTCACCGTGTAATACGCCGGGCAACCAATATTGACCGGCACCGTCAACTCCGAGTGCATCAACCGGTAAATCCCGTCCACCATGTCATCCACATAGGTATACGACCTGACAGCACTTCCATCCCCCCAGATATCGATCACATCCCCGTCCTTCGCCATGGCCACCTTGCGGCAAATCGCCGCCGGCGCCTTTTCACGCCCTCCTCGCCATGTCCCCTCCGGCCCGTAGCAATTCTGAAACCGCGCAATCCGCACCGGCATCTTATGCCGCCGCCCATAGGCCAGCGCCACACGCTCGGAGTATAACTTTTCCCACCCGTATTCATTATCGGGATTCGCCGGAATCGCCGCCTCCTCCATCATCTCCGGCTCCCCCAATTTCATATCCCGGTACACACAAACCGATGAGGAATAGAAATACCGCTTCACCCCCATCGTGGCGGATGCATGCGTCATGTGCAGGTTGATCAGCACATTGTTGTGCATGATCTCCGTCTCGGCAGAATGAATAAACCCCATCCCGCCCATGTCCGCCGCCAGTTGATACACTTCATCGGCCACCCCATTGTCCAGCGTGATGGCCTTGGCACAATGCTTCGGCACCCGCAGATCCAACAGCTTGAACTCATCCGCCGCCGTCCGCGAGAATTCAGGCCGCTTGATGTCCACTCCGCGCACCCAGTACCCCTCTCGCTTCAACCGTTTCACCAAATGACTGCCAATAAACCCGCCTGCACCACATACAACCGCTGTCTTCATGGCCTTCTCCTTATTCTGATTCCTGCCTTCTGATATCTCCCTCTTGCTTTGGCTCTTCCTGCTTACAATCCCACCCTGAACCCCGAACCCTGAACCCTTCCCGCATCAACGTCTCCAACGCCTGTTCCCGAATCCCGTAAAACGCTTTGAGGGCCTCCACCTGTTGCAAAATCTTTTCACGATCCGCGGCCACATCCCGCTTCACCGCCGAAATCATCTTGTTCTTATCCGTATGCTCCAGCGAAATGAATTCAAACACCCCAACCTGATAACCGGCAGACTCCAGTAACAACGCACGCAGGCTGTCCGTCACCATCTCCGCCTCCTGCCCCAAATGGACGCCATGCTTCAATACCGGCTGGAGCACGGCCGGCGCCGTCATCTGCGGTCTGATTTGTTGATGGCAACACGGCGCGCATAGCAGGATGGAGGCTCCTGCGCGAATACCCCGATGCATCGCCATATCGGTCGCCGTGTCACACGCATGTAAGGCAATCAGAACATCCATTTCCACCGCGGCGTAATCAGCCAAACTCCCCTGCCGAAACGTCAACCCCTCGCACTTCAACTTCTCCGCTGCTTCTTTGCAAAACGTCACCAACTCCGGTCTCAATTCCACGCCCGTGACCTGCGCCTCAATGCCCCGCATCGATCTCAGATAATCATGGATGGCGAACGTCAGATAACCCTTCCCCGCGCCGAAATCCACGACATGAATCGCCTTGCGCTCCGCCAATTCCGACGCGGCAAAAACATGCTCAAACACTTCCAGGAACCGGTTGATCTGTTTCCACTTGTGCGACATCGACGGCAGCACGGCATGACGCGAATCCGTAATCCCCAGCGCTTGCAGAAATGGCCGCCTGGGATCAAGACGCCGGTGCTTCTGGCGATCATGCTCGACTGACACCGGATCCCGCTGAACCGCCTTGGCTCGCGACAATCTCGCCATCCCCTGCCGGTCAATCTTCAGGTGCATCTCCTCCGATGCCGTAAACAAATGGGCCGTCTTGAATGATTGACCAAGAATCCCCCGGACCGTTACAACCCCTGTCTCCACCGGAAGGTTTTTCGTGATGTCTTTCGTCTGGTAATGATAAAGACAACTCAGTTGCTTTTTCTTCCTGATCACCACGGGCCGGACGATCAGCTTGATCAATCCCGCCTCGGGCCCCTGATAGGACCCCAGAACCAGTTTTGCAAACGACTCCTGTTCCAGACTGTCCCGGAACTCATCGAGTAATTTCCCTGTGTCATCTTTCCCTGTCACACCCATTGTCTTTTCCGTGGTCATAGGCTCTTTCCGCGGGAAACGTGCCGCCGCGCCTCACGTTATAGCAGAAACCCAACACCCCAACACAGCAAACTCTCAATCCTTCACTAAGCCTCACTTCCCTATTGCCCCTGAGCGCCACCCAAAGTATCTTGGCGCCTTATGAAGGACATCTTAGCGAAGACGTTGATTATCATCCCCGCCTACAACGAGGAGGAATCCCTGCCCGCACTTCTGGCGGAAATCCGGGCCGCCGCCCCAACCGCCGATATCGCCGTCATTAACGACTGCTCCCGCGACCACACCGCCGCCGTTGCCCGTCAAGCTGGCGTCGCCGTGCTGGACCTTCCCTGCAATCTCGGCGTGGGCGGCGCCGTTCAGGCCGGCTTCCGCTATGCCTTCTCCTGTGGCTACCAATACGTCCTGCGCTTCGACGGCGATGGCCAGCACCCCCCCTCGGAAATCCCCAAACTGGTCAACGCCATGCAGGAAGGGAACTATGACCTGATCATCGGCTCCCGCTTCATCGACGAAAACAGCAGTTCCTACACCAGCACCGCCTGGCGCAGCACAGGAATCCGGGGACTGGCCTTCATCCTCTCACTGATCTGCCGTGCCCGCGTCACCGATCCCACCTCCGGTTTCCAACTGCTGAACCGCCCGCTCGTCTATTGCTTCGCGGACGCCTACCCCGTCGATTATCCGGAACCCGAATCGCTGGCCTTGTTACGACGGCAGGGATACACCTTCAAGGAAGTCGCCTGTTGCTTCCGCCCTCGGCAGGGTGGCAAATCATCCATCCGCTCCTGGGGCGCCATCTATTATATGCTGAAAGTCGGTCTGGCGCTTCTGGTCGATCGTGCCCGCACCGTCGATCCGCACCTCGCCCGCCACAACGCCATCAAGGAGGCTGTATGACCCTTTCCACCCTGCTCCCCGGCATCATCAGCGTTGGGGCCATCGGACTCGGTACCGGCATGTTGATCCGCAAACGCTCTCGCTGGTTCCTCGGCCTCGCCTGGATCGCCGTGGGAGTCGCCTTGGCGTTATCCGTCGTCAACCCCTCCCTCTTTCGAGGAAACTCCCAGGCGTCCCTCACGCTGCGCATGCGCATCGTGATGGGCTCGCTTAGCTTTATCGTCCTCATGATTACCCTGGAAGCCGTTCGCCGGTTTGCCATGGAGGTGCGTTACGCCCTGCTCTGGGTCTTCACCGGACTCATCCTGGTGGTCTTTGCCGTCCATCCCGATGCCGTCGGCTGGTTGGCCAAAACAACAGGTATGACCTATATCAGCGCCATTACCGTCGTGGTTTTCGCCTTTCTCCTGCTCGTGGCCTTCCACTTCTCCATCGCCCTGTCCGGTCTGCGCGAGAATCAAAAACGCCTAAGCCAGAAAATGGCCGAACTGCAATTACGCCTCGAAAAACTGGAAAAATAGGAGATCACGCGTGGTTCCAATAGCGGGTTTTCTCTTGTGGACACTGGCCATCCTTGCCCTCATCCGAATCATCTCCCTCCACATTCGCAACCCCGCAGCCAAACCAGTCCACATCGCCAGCTGGTCACTCCTGCTGCTCCTGGCCGCCCTGCTCCTCCTGCGCCCCCACGAGGATATCTTCGGCGGCGAAGACCCCGGCGCCTATCTCAATGCCGCCGCCTCCTTCGCCCGGCTCGGAACACTTTTCCACACCGACCCCCTCCTTGCCCAGGTCCCCCCCTCGGAACGATCTGATTTCTTTTATGGTCATTCGGGCTTCGCCAGCACCAAAGACGCCTGTCTCTGGATTCATGACCGCTCAAAAGCCATCATCGGACCCTGGTTCCAGCCCGCCTACTCAGTCATGCTGAGCACCCCGGCACAACTGACTCCGCGCGCCGCCCTCTATGGGGCCCCCATCCTCGGACTCATGACCGCCCTCATCCTCGCCTGCCTCGCCGCCCGGCTGATTTCTCGCCCCTGGGCCGCCCCACTCACCTTTCTCCTCTATTGCCTCAGCCCGGTCGTCATCTGGAACGCCCGCGCCCCGCGCGCGGAAATGGGCGCCACTTTCTTTTTCTTTGCCGGCTGGGCACTGCTCCTCTCCATCTGGGAAAACCGCAGGGATCGCGTATCCCTTAACCTCTGCCTCGCGCTCCTCTGTCTCGCCGTCGCCCCCCTCTTCCACATCACCGCCTGGTACGGTGTCATCGCCACCTTCGCCATCCTGCTCACAATCGCCCTGCAGGGACGCCGCGACTTCCTGCTCGTCATCCCCGTCGCACTGCTCGCCGTCACTTCCCTGATCCTCCAGTCCTTCACCATCACCGACTGCTACACCCTCAAGCCCCACTTCGAAGCACTCCTATCCCGCCTCTGGATCGTGGGGCCCCTCGTTCTGATCGCCTCCGCCATCTGCGTCTGGCGGTCATTCCGAGCCCACTCCAACCCCATCCCCTCCCCCCTCCGCTGGCCCGCACTGATCTTCGCCTTCGGCATCCCCCTCCTCATCCTGGCTGTCGCCATGCTTCGCAACGATCTCGGCCGCATCCCTTTTCTCCCCGCCGGTGCCACCCGCTATTTCATTCTCACCGACATTCAAGGACTCATCCGCCTCTATTCTCTCCCCGCCACCCTCGCCGCGCTCACCGGCTGGATCCTGCTGGCCCTGCCCCGGACCGCCACCCCCGGTGCCTTCCCGCGCTGGGTCTTTCTCGCCGCCATGACTCCCGGCATCCTCATGACCGGCTGGATGGATAACTACATGATGGAAACCCGCCGCCTGATGATCGTTCCCGCCCCCATCATGAGCCTCTGCCTCGCCGCCCTCATCTGCCTCGCTGCTTCCGCCGCTCACCGCCTCCGCTGGAAATTCGCCACACCCCTCCTCGCCACCCTGCTTACCCTGGCCATCCTCGGTTCCATGATGGCTCACAAGGCCATCCTCTACCGCACCACGGAATACCGCGGACTCCACCGATTCCTGAAACCGTTCGCCAACGAGATCCGGCATAACAACGGCATACTTCTCGCCGAGTACTCCCGCGTGGCCGCCCCCTTCGAACACTTCTTCGGCATCCCCCTCCTCGCACTGGATAGCGACCGACGTAACGATTACCGCCGCGCGGAAAAGTCCTGGCTCAACATCATCCTCAATTCCCCGAATCATCCCGCCTACTTCCTCTCCCCCTACGCCAACCCCGTCAGTGCCTTCTTCGACTTCACCCCCGTCATGGAAAAACAATACTCCGGCAAAAAACTTTCGGGATCCAAACGTGCCATCCCCTCCTCCTCACGCCAGTACAGCCTCACGCTGCACCTCTTCCGGATCACACCCAAAAGCACGCTCCCCCCTCCGGCCTCGTTCACACGCACCTTCGATGGCGGCAACATGGGCCTCTCCCGCTTCGCCAACCTCCTTGTCAAACCAATGGCCATTAACGGCTATCCCGTCCCGCAAACCAACGACCTCGCCTTGACCATCCCTCCTCTCCCTTCCGCCCCCTCCCTCTTCCTCTTTGCCTATGTCACCCCTCCCTCCACCCCCTCCCTAACCCTTCGCCTCCCCCCCTCCACCCACGCCTCTCTTTCCTGGTTTCCGTTAACCGACGGCTGGTGGGTCGCTGAAACCCCAATCCCGGCGGAGACAACAACCCTCCTGCTTCGCTCGGAATCCGGAAACGCTTTTCTGGCCACTATCCTTGCACGGCAAGGAGACAGCACCGTTCCCCTCGCTCTCTCCGCCGCCACTCCCCCCGTTACTCAGGTGCTCCCACCCGGCAACGCCCGATGGGCGCGGGATCACGCCACAGTACTGACCCCTGTTCCCGCAGGAACAACCTCCACCGCCTATTGTCTCGTAACGTTAAACCCCAACCAGCCGGCCGCTTCCTGCATCATGGAATCCATCAGTGGAGATAATAATCCGGCCGGGCGACGTGAACAGGAACTCATGTTGACCCCGGGTGAATGGACGTGGCGTGTCATTCCGGTTAGTGGCGGATCAAACCATCTGGCACGGATTTCGTTTCATGCCGGCACACCATGGAATCCGAATCGGCGGGGATTCCCAAGAGACCTGGCCGTCCAAGTCGGCGCCATCGTTTCCCGCCCGGCTTCAATTCCCTGAATGCCAATTTTGCCTTACAGCAAAAATTGAATGCCGAGAAGGTATTGATCAGGGTTGTCACCCCAGCGGTATTCAACGCCGCAGCGGACATTCTGCTTCTTGATGAAATAATTGAGACCCACCGTGGTGTCCTGCTTTGAATCACCCTTGTCAGGATTCTGATCGGAGATTTTCCCCGTCATCTGGATCTGGTCACGACGCAGACCCGCTTCAACAAAAGCCGTATCGCCTTTGAACGTCGCATTGTCCCAATTATACCAGGCGCCGTTCACCGTGGCGGCCAAGGTCCCCATCATCCAGCCAGACTGGAAATCCACCACATAGGCATCATTATCGGTGATCACATTCGGCGTTCCATTCGTTGAAATCACACGGGTGGCTTCGTCCTGATGATCAGCACCCACGCCAACCGTCAGGTAGGGCTTATCGGATAGACGCTCCTGGGTGAAAAACCATCCTGTTTCAACGTCCCCAATGACGTTGAAAGCCAAATGCCCCGTAAACCGAAGCGGCGCTTCAGGATTCTTGGTGCTGGCCGTATCATCATAACCGTCAAAAATACCGGCGCGGTAGGCAAACTTCTTGCCAATGTTTCCATGTAGTTCTGCGCCATAATCACGCCAGACAAAGGTATTCACCATTTTGATGACTTCACTATTGTAGTCAAGCCCCAGCAAACTGGCGGCTGAGGATTTTGTCTCAAACGAGAAAGGCAACAGGATGAGGCCCACTTCCACCCACTGGTCTTCCATAAGGCGCAGATCCACAAAAGCGTCTTGAATATCGGTGCTGACCCCCGTCGTGCCGTTCTTCCCGGCATTATCATTATCGGTTTCGGCAAAGAACTTCACGCCATCCATCACTTGGCCGGAAAGAATCAGCCGCGCCCGGCGCAGATAAATATCCTCCTTGTCAATGGCATCTTCCGTATAAGACGCGTGAACCTGCCCTAAAAAACCAACCTGCAGGTAAGAGTCTTCAGAAATTTCCAGCTTGGGACCCGCGTAAACAAAACAAGAACTGCAGGCAAGGATAACAGCAGACAGCGTTCGGGCGAATGACAACTTCATTATCAAGTCCTTTCGTGTTGTTTTTTTGACGATTTAACGCCATGACGCATTGAAAAACAAGCATAATTCAACAATTGCCCTATCCGCCTGATCATCACTCTTGAAATATGATTTCGTTTCTGGCACGGTGCAGCCTTGAAAAACGCTTTCCAGACGGCACCTACAGGCGAGAGCCCGAACCGCGCAGAGGGCGATTTCTTGTACACTTAAGAGAAGGGAACCCTATCATGTTGCATCAGCCAGCCGCACCCGTTGGAAAAGACCCCGCCCAGCATTACAAAATGCGGGTCGGAATCTGGATGGTCCTCGCTTACTCGCTTTTCTATGCCGGATTCGTGGCCATCAACCTGCTAAGCCCTCTGCTTATGGAAAAAACCGTGTTCGCCGGATTGAACCTCGCCACCGTCTACGGATTTGCACTTATCATCGTCGCCCTCTTGCAGGCCCTCGTCTATGACGCCATGTGCCGCCTACAGGAACATAAACTCGAAAACCAAAACGATTCCGGGGAGAAACACTAACATGGCTATCATCGTCTTTCTTGTCTTCGTTCTCTTTGTCCTTGGCCTTTCCTTCTACCTCGGCAACCGGACCAAAACCTCCAGCGGTTACTATGCCGCCGGCGGCCAGATCCACTGGTTTGTCAACGGCATCGCCTTCGCTGGCGATTACCTCTCCGCCGCCTCCTTCCTCGGAATCTGCGGCATGATCGCCACGATGGGGTACGATGGATTCCTCTACTCTGTCGGTTACCTCGCGGGCTGGATCGTTGCCCTCTTTGTCGTCGCCGAACCCATGAAACGCCTCGGGAAATATACCTTCACCGACGCCATTGACTCAAAGTATAACTCGCGCGGCATCAAACTCGCCGCCGCCATCAGTACCCTCGTCGTCTCCATCTGCTACTTGATTCCGCAAATGGTCGGCGCCGGTGTTCTCGTCCAGCCACTGCTCGGCCTCGCCCACCACTGGGGCGTTATCATGGTCGGCGCCATCGTCATCACAATCGTCGCCACCGCCGGCATGGCCTCCACCACCTATGTCCAATTCCTCAAGGGCGCGCTCCTGATCGTCTTCTCGACGATTTTGGTCATTGCCGTCTGCAACCGCGGGTTCCAGACCCAACCCGATCAGGGCGGTCGCGTTCCCTTCCATACCTACGCTTCCCTCCCTGCCACCGAAACAGCGGGAACCCTGACCGTAAACGAGCCCGGATGGACCGTTGTTGAACGCCTGGAGGTCAAAACCGCCAAGGCATCCTTCGCCCGTCTGACCCGCGAGGGCCAGGAATCCTGGTGGCTCATCAGTTCCAAAAATAACGGCATCTCCCTGGAGGAAATCCAGACAAGCGTGGTCAAGCCTGACGGCCAAACCCTCATCAATGGCGCGCCCGCTTCCAAGGAAAACACACTGCGTCTCGTCGGCAACGTTGAACGCCTGCGCGGAGAAACCTCGGTCGCCAGCGGGCGCGTCTCCCCCGTCGGCTTCCTCGCGGCCATCTCGCACAAGGACACTCAAATCCGCCGATGGAAGGAAGTTCGCTTCTCTGATAGCGAGGGCGCCAAAATCACCGCCTACATCCCCACCATCACGCCCGGCAACCTCTTCATGCGGCCTGGCCTTAAATTCAAGGTCCAGGGAACACCGCTCGAGAAAATCGACTTCTTCTCGCTCATGCTCGCTCTCTTCCTCGGCACCGCCGCCCTGCCTCACATCCTGATCCGCTACTACACGGTGCCAAGCCCTTCCAGCGCCCGCAAGTCCACCATTGTGGCCATTGCCTCCATCGGATTCTTCTACATTCTAACCCTTTTCATGGGCATCGGCGCCGCCATCAACGGCGTCATTAACCCGGCCGACAGTAACATGGCCGCTCCTCTCCTCGCCCGCTCTTTTGGCGAATTGCTGTTCTCGGTCATCTCGGCCATCGCCTTCGCCACGGTGCTCGGCACCGTCAGCGGCCTGATCGTCGCCGCCTCCGGCGCCGTTGCCCATGACTTCTGCGACCGCTTCCTCAACCTGAAAATGGATGACCACGCCAAAATCCGCGCCGGCAAGTTGTCCGCCTTCGTCATCGGCGCCCTCGCCATCGTGCTGGGCATCCTCTTCAAGGGCATGAACGTCACCTTCCTTGTTGGCCTTGCCTTTGCCGTTGCCGCTTCCGCCAACCTTCCCGCCATCCTGATGCTGCTGTTCTGGAAGAAGACCACGGCCAAGGGCATCGTCGCCTCCATCTTCATGGGAATTCTCTCCTCGCTCCTGCTCATTCTTTTCTCGCCGGAACTCTACAAGCTCTACGGCATGGATCCAACGACGGCTCCCATCCCGTTCAATAACCCGGGCATCATCTCCATCCCGCTCAGTTTTATCACGCTGGTGGTGGTCTCCTTGCTCACAAAAAACCGTACCCCGGCCACCGGGTCCGCCGCCTGAAGACAGCGGACTCCTGTCCGAACGGAACAACCAGGGAATGAAAATCTGGCATGACAGCGCCGTTACGAGTCGACTTTCACTGCCATTCGTCCCATAGCGACGGATCCCTGTCGCCCAAGGCGCTGGCTGATCAGCTCGCCGTCAGCGGTGTCGCCTTCGCCGCCCTGACAGACCACGACACAATGGAGGGTTTTGCCGCCTTCAGGAAACGACTCGCCCGCCATGGCATCGGCTGCCTCTCCGGCGTGGAAATCACCACCCGGTTCCACGACCGCGAGGCTCATCTGCTCGCCTACGGAGTTGATCCGCACCACCCCGAGTTACGGGAAACCCTCGCCGCCCTCCGCCACAGCCGGGAACCCCACATCGAAAGCATTGCCGAATCACTCCGCCGCCATCGCCTCCCTGTCTCCCCAAAAGCCAATCCATCCATTCAGGGCGGCCAACTCGACATCGTGGAAGCCATCGCCCTCGTCCATCGTGCAGGCGGTAGCGCCTACCTCGCCCACCCGCTCCTTCTCGAGCCGGATCCTGCCCGTCTCGAATCCTTGCTTCCCTCCCTCAAAACCGCCGGCCTCGACGGCATCGAGGCGCTCTACTCCTCTTTCTCCCCCGACGACCAGGCCTTGTTGTCCGCCATGGCCAGCCGCCACGGCCTGCTGATTTGCGCCGGTTCCGACTTCCACCATCACACCCCCGATGGACGGCAACCGCCGATCGGCATCGATATGCCGGCAGCCTGTTGGAAACCCTTCCGAGACGCCGTGTTCTCCAATGCCCGACACTCCTCACCCCCCCCCGATGACCGCACAACACTGCTGCGCCCCCGAAACATTAACTTCATCTTGCGCATCGTCATCCCGGCCATCATCGCCATGATTCTCTTCGCCGTGGCGATGGTCGATGTCGTTCTCCCTGCCATTGAACGGTCGCTCATGGATCGAAAACGGGAAATGATCCGCGAATTGGTCAACTCGGCCTGGGGGATTCTCGTCGAAGCCGAGGAGGAGGCACGCCTCGGCCTGGTGACCCCCGAGCAAACCCGCGACCTCGCCAAAAAACGAATCGCCACCCTGCGCTACGGGCGCGAGGGAAAGGACTATTTCTGGCTCCAGGATATGCACCCGACCATCGTCATGCATCCTTACCGCACCGAGCTGGAGGGACACGATGTCTCCGACTTCCGCGATCCGCGCGGAGTTCGCATCTTCGTTGAATTCGCCAATTTGGTCCGTCGTCAAAACGAAGGGTTCATCAACTATGTCTGGCAATGGAAAGATGATCCCCATCGCCTGGTTCCCAAGGAATCGTATATCCGCGGCTTTAAACCCTGGGGCTGGATCATTGGAACCGGTATCTACACGGAAGATGTCAAAGCCGAGATCGCCCGCTTTGAACGCCATCTCAACCGGATCCTCGTCGGTATCGCCATCCTCATCGCTCTTATGCTCCTGACCGTGATCCGCCAAAGCCTGAACCTCGAACGCAAGCGCCGCGATGCCGAGGATGGCCTCCACGAAGCCAACGAGCGCTACCGCACCCTGGTCGAGGCCGCCAGGGAAGGCACACTCCTTCTCATCGACCTCCACTGCCGCTATGCCAATCCCACCCTCCTCCGCTGGCTCGGCTACACCGCCCGCGAAATTGAATTGTTGGATCTCTCCGATCTAATCCCGGTCCGCCCGGAAAACAATCACACGTGGTCTATCATCCATCGGATCCGTCAAGGCTCGGATTGCCCTGACGGCATCGAAGCTTTGCTCCACCATCGCGACGGGCGTCTCCTCCGCTTCCTTCTCGCCTTCAGCCGTATCTCCTACGCCAACCGCGACGGCCTTATCATCCACGCCCGCGATATTACCCCTTACCAGAAACCGGACAACGACCAACCCGATACCGGCACCAGCAACGATAATCACCTCGCCGATGCCGCCGCCAATGTGCCTGTCGGCCTCTTCCGGGCCCGGGCCCTGCGCCGCGCCTCCATCGTTGAAGCCAACGCCACCGCCATCCAGCTGCTCCCCTCGCTCGGCGACCAACCCGTCGACAATCCTCCGTCACTCGCGGATGCCTTCCCCGATCCCGAAACTTTCAACGACTTCATCCGCCGCCTCGAGCACGATGGATCCACCCGCCAGCGCCTTCACCCCCCCGTCGCCTCCGGCCCCGCCCGCACCCTCACCCTTGATGCCCGCCTCATACGGGACCATGCCGGGACTCCCCTCTATATCGATGGGCGTATCGACGATACCTCTGCCGACGCCCAACGCGAAACCGAACGCGATTCCCTCATCGAACGGCTCCAGACTTCCCTTCTCTATCTCCATGATCCGGTCGATAAGCTTTGCCACCCGCCCGCCTTCTGCACAACGTCCACCCCCATCAGCGAGGCCGCCGCCCTCATGACCGCACAAGACTCCGAGGCCGCTCTCGTCCGTGACGCACACGGCACCCTTGCAGGCATGGTTACCGACAGGATCCTCCGTGCGCGCATCATGGCCGAGACAGGTAATTCACAGGTTCCCGTTCGTGACGTCATGCGCGAGTCTGTCATCACCATCCCCCGCCACGCCCTGGTCTATGAGGCCCTGCTCCTCATGCAGGACAAGGGCGTCGAACATGTGGCCATTACCGATGACGGCGGCGCCGTCGTAGGCATCCTCCACAGCCGCGACATCCTGCAGCTTCACAGCAGTGAAGCCGCCGTCCTCACCCGCAAAATCGCAGAAGCGGCAACGGCCGCGGAAGCCATCCATTGGTGCCGCCGGACCCCCGTGCTCGTCAGTGCGTTGCAGGATAGCGGCGCCCACCCTCGGCAAGTCACCCGCATGATCACCGCCATCGGGGATGCCGCCACCCGCCGTTTCCTTGAGTTGGCGGAATTGGCGCTCGGCCCCGCTCCCTGTCCTTATGTCTTCCTCGCCCTCGGGAGTCAGGGTCGACGGGAAATGTCCCTGTTCGCCGATCAGGACAATGGCATCCTCTATGATCCGCCACGGGAGGACTCATCCCCGGAAATGCTTAATCACTACTTCCTCGACATGGGCAAACAGGTCTGCTCCTGGCTTAACGACGCCGGCTACCCTTTCTGCCGGGGAGCCGTCATGGCCAACAACCCCAAATGGTGCGCCCCGCTTTCCCTCTGGCAGCAAAACATATCAGGATGGATTCGCCAGCCGGAACCACAGCAGGTTCTCGAGTTTACCGTGTTCCTGGACTTCCGCCCTGTGCATGGGAAAGAGGAGCTGGCCAGAACCCTGCGCCGATATGTGCACAAGGCCCTGCAGGAAAATCCCGCATTTCTTCCCTTCCTCGCCCGCGATTTGCTCCGATTCCGCCCGCCGGCAACTCGCCTTCGCCACCGGCTCCAACCGTGGAAAACCTCCCTGAATATTCTCGATATGAAGGCCATCATGATGCCGCTCAGCGGCATGGCCCGCCTCTACGCTTTGCACCATAATCTCGACGAAACCCACACGCTCGACCGGCTTGAGGCACTCACGCAACGCGCCTTGCTTTCCGGAGGGAATTGGCGGGAAATCGCCACAGCCTACGAACTGCTGCTGCGCCTGCGGCTGAATCATCAGGCGGAATGCCTGCGCGAAGGACGCCCGCTTGACAACATCATCAACTGGCAACAGCTCTCCCGGATTGAACAATCCCAACTCGATCAAGCCATCCACCGCATCGTCGCCATCCAAAAGAAGGTCAGCTACGACTTCCTCGGCGGCACTTAACGCGAAGACTCCCCTTCCCGTTTACTGACAACCTGGTTTCACTCCCCCAACAACCACTCCTGGCCGCCACCAGCCAAAACATCGGAAATGCGCCGACAGGACTTCCCGTCCCCATAGGGATTCGGCGTATTCGCCATCCGGTCATACATCGCCTTGTCCGAAATCAAACGCTCCAGGGCCGACTCAATACGGTCACGATGGGGCCCCACCAGCAGGCAGGTCCCCGCCTCCACCCCTTCGGGCCTCTCCGTCACATCCCGCAACACCAGCACCGGTTTCTTCAACGCTGGCGCTTCCTCCTGCACCCCGCCGGAATCCGACAACATCAGCAGCGCACCATTCATGGCATGCAGGAACGCCACATAGTCCAACGGCTCCGTCAGCAGAATGTTCGGCGTTTTCCCCAGAATCTCCCGTGCCGGCGCCAGGACATTGGGATTGGGATGGACCGGATACCACACATACAATTCCGGATGCCGCACCGCAAAATCCCGTACCGTCTCAAACACCTCACGGACACCAGCTCCGAATATCTCGCGGCGATGACAGGTCATCAGCACATACGGGGCCCCCGCCGGCACCGGCGTTTTCGGCGGCTGAGTCCGCCCGAGCACATACTGGAGCGCATCAATCACCGTGTTCCCCGTCACATAAATCGTGGCCGGATCCATACCCTCCCGCTTTACGTTCAACGCGGATCCCCGGGTCGGCGCAAAGTGATACCGCGCCACCAGCCCGGCCACCCGGCGGTTGAATTCCTCCGGGAACGGGGCCCAGCAATCACCGGTTCTCAGACCGGCCTCGATATGCCCGAATGCCGTGTGACTATAGAAACAAGCCATGGCCGTTGCCATGACCGTGGTGGTGTCGCCCTGGGCCAGCACCACGTCCGGCTTATTGGTTTTGAAATACCCTTCCATCCCCTGCAAAACGCGGCACGACACCTCTCCCAGTGTCTGGTTCGCCCGCATGATGTCCAGATCCGTATCCGGCGCAATATCAAACACCGCCAGCATCTGATCCAGCATCTGACGGTGCTGGGCAGTGACAAGAACATGAGTATCAAAAAGTTCCGGCCGGCGCCGTAACTCAAGGACAACCGGTGCCACCTTGACCGCTTCCGGCCGCGTCCCGATCACACAAACGATTTTTTTCTTTGCCATGGGGGGTTCTTTTATCAGGAAAGCCCCCCATCCGCAAATGCTTTGCCCGCCCCGGCAGTTCCCATCCGGAGAACGAGGCAGCCCCTCCTCCAGTTGCTCCCCTCACTCCCGCTCCCCTCCTGAACCCCGAACCCTGAACCCTCCGCTGACAAAATGTTTTCTTTCGCGCTTTCCGTGTTTTTCGTAGTTTAACTGCTCTTAATAGGATAATACTCCCCATAACAAACAGGAGATTAGACACATGATAAAGGTAGCCATTATCGGAGCCGCCGGCCGCATGGGCCAGGCGTTGGTGCGGTGTTCCCGCCTCATGAACAATATCCAACTCGTCGCCGCCGTCGAACAGGCCGCCAGCCCCCTCTGCGGCAAGGACGCCGGTTACGCCGCCGGCTGCGGTGAGACCGGCATCAAAATCACTCACGACCTGGCCGCCGCCGCCCGCTCCGCCGATGTCATCATTGACTTCAGCTTCCACGAGAACGTTCCCGTCACCCTCAAACAGGCCATCGCTTTCAAGAAGGCCGTCGTCATCGGCACCACCGGCCTCAACCCCGAGGAGCGCGCATCCGTGGATGAAGCAGCCAAGCTCATTCCCATCGTCTGGGCCCCCAACATGAGCCTCGGCGTCAACCTCCTCTTCGCCCTCGTCGAAAAAGCATCCAAGGCGCTCGGCCTCGATTACGATGTCGAAATCACCGAAGCCCACCACCGCTACAAGAAGGATGCCCCCAGCGGCACCGCCCTCCGCCTCGGCGAAAGCGTCGCCGCCGGCCGCGGCCAGAATTTCCGCGATGTCGCCGTCTTCGGACGAGAAGGCCTCGGCGGCGAGCGCCCCAAGGGCCAAATTGGCATCCACGCCCTCCGCGCGGCGGATATCATCGGCGAACACACCGTCCTCTTCGCCGCCGACGGCGAACGCGTGGAAATCAGCCACCGCGCCTCCAGCCGCGACGCCTTCGCCAACGGCGCCCTGCACGCCGCCAACTGGACCACCGGCCAAGCCCCCGGTCTCTACGATATGCAGGATGTCCTCGGCCTCCGCAAAGCCTGATACCCATGGAAATCGGACTCAGCCTCGGCTCCAATCTGGGCGACCGCCTCGCCACCCTGCGCGAGGCGGTAACCCGGATTGGCCAATGGCCCCACATCCGACTCGTCGCCATCGCCCCCCTTTACGAAACTGACCCTGTCGATGCCCGTCCCGAATACGCCCACCTTCGCTACCTCAACACCGTCATCATCATCGAAGCCCCCGCCACCATCAACCTCCGCTCCCTGTCCGATCACCTCCACGCCATCGAAACCGCCCTCGGCCGCACACGATCCACCGACCGCAATGCCCCCCGCACCATCGACATCGATATCCTCTACGCCGACGCCGTCCAGCAGGCCGACGGCATTCTCGATCTTCCGCATCCCCGCTGGAAACAGCGTCGCTTCGTGGTGCAACCCCTCGCCGATCTCCGTCCCGCCCTGCTTCTTCCCGGCGAAACCAAAACCGTATCCGCCATCCTCGCCACCCTCCCCCCCGACGGCATCACCCTTTTCAATAACAAACACTGGCCACCAGTATGACATTCCGAATTCCTAACCGCCTAACAACCTAACCGTCTAACAGCCTGGAGTTTCCCCATGACCTACACCGCCACCCCCACCCGTTACGACACCATGACCTACAACCGCTGCGGACGCAGCGGCCTCAAACTCCCCGCCATCACTCTCGGCTTATGGCAGAACGTTGGCGGAGTAGACAATCCCGAAAACAGCCAGGCCCTATTGCGCCGCGCCTTCGACCTCGGCATCACCCACTTCGACCTCGCCAACAACTACGGACCGCCACCCGGCTCAGCCGAGGAAACCTTTGGCCGTCTCCTGCACCAGGACTTTTCCGCCCATCGTGACGAACTCATCATCTCCACCAAGGCGGGCTACCTCATGTGGCCCGGCCCCTACGGCGACGGGGGCTCGCGCAAATACCTCATCGCCAGTCTCGACCAGAGTCTCCGCCGCATGAAACTCGACTACGTGGATATCTTCTATTCACACCGTCCCGATCCCGAAACCCCCATCGAGGAAACCATGGCCGCCCTCAGCCATGTCGTCCGTCAAGGCAAAGCCCTCTACGCCGGCATTTCCAGTTACTCCCCCGATCAAACCCACGCCGCCTCCGCCCTCCTGCGCGACATGGGGACCCCCTGCCTTATCCATCAACCCCGCTACTCAATGTTCAGCCGGGAAGTCGAAGGCGGCCTGCTCGACACACTTGCCGAAGAAGGCATTGGGTGTATCGCCTTTTGTCCGCTCGCCAAGGGACTGTTGACCAATCGCTATCTCCACGGCATTCCGGCCGACTCTCGCATCGCCAAACCAACCGGAACTCTGAAAAGCGACCAGCTCACACCGCAACGGCTCGACCAAATTCGCCGCCTCAACGCCATGGCCGAATCCCGCGGCCAATCCCTGGCGCAAATGGCCTTGCAATGGGTACTGCGGGATAAAAGGGTAACCTCCGCCCTCATCGGCGCCAGCCGCGTCTCGCAACTCGAGGAGAATGTAAAATCCCTTTCCTGCCCCACGCTGTCCCAGGATGAACTAACCCGAATCGACACCATCCTCAAGTGACACCTTCCCGCCATCAACCTTATTGATACAAATGCTCGAATTTCATAGCATGTGGACATGAGTCCAACCGTCAAGGCTGAACCCCATAACATGCCGGCATGAACACATTCGATTTTGCCACACAAAG
>CAZSSA010000012.1:28992-33968 GCA_964609375.1 uncultured Verrucomicrobiota bacterium
AAGGCTGAACCCCATAACATGCCGGCATGAACACATTCGATTTTGCCACACAAAGCCTCAACGATGCCCGTGTTCTACGAATCCTCGCCGCCGCATTGAACGCCGTCGAACCCGGTGCCGCTGTCAAGCGTGCCCTTGCCCATCATCCGGTGCCAAACGCAACGCGTACCTTCGCCCTCGCCGTCGGGAAGGCTGCCATCCCCATGATGGACGCACTCGCGGACCTCATCCCCTTCACGAGCGGACTCGCCATCCCCAAGCATGCCCCGCCTCAGGCCCCGACCCGATACTCCGTCGTGGAGGGCGGGCACCCTGTCCCCGATAACCGCAGCGTCACCGCCGGGCAGGCAGCCCTCCACTTTGTCGGGCAACTCACCCCCGATGATCTGCTCATTTGCCTTCTCTCAGGCGGCGGATCCGCATTGATGACGGCACCACGCATTCCACTCGATGACTGGCGGGCACTCACGTCGGCGCTGCTGGCTTGCGGCGCACGAATTGACGAAATCAACACCCTGCGCCGCCATCTCGATAAAGTCAAAGGCGGCGGAATCGTCCGCGCCGCCAAGGGTGCCCGTGTCCTCAGCTTGATCCTCTCGGACGTCGTGGGGGACCCCCTCGAAGCGATTGCCTCCGGCCCAACCGCTCCCGACCCTAGCACCAGCACCGACGCACTGGCCATCATCCGTAAGTACAAACTGGATGACAGTATCCCCGCTTCCATCAAACAGGCACTCGCGGAAACCCTCAAACCCGGCGATCCCAGCTTCGCGCGCGTGGAAAACGTCTTTGTGGCAAGTAATGAGATTGCCGCCCGTGCCGCCTTGACCCAGGCGGAACACGAAGGATTCCATGGCAAACTCCTCACCACGCGCCAACAAGGGGAAGCTCGCCAAGTCGGAGTTGAACTGGCTTCCCGCCTGCTTGACAATCAGGGACCGCGCCCATTCTGCCTGCTGGCAGGCGGCGAAACCACCGTCACCCTGTGCAAAAACCATGGCAAGGGCGGGCGGAATCAGGAATTGGCGCTGGCCGCCGTCCCCGTGCTGGCTGGCGTCAAGAATGTCATGCTGATTACCCTCGCCACGGACGGCGAAGATGGACCCACCCAATCAGCGGGCGCTGTGGTCACCGGAGAATCCGCCCAACGCGCGGACTCGCTCGGATTGGATGCCGCCGTCTCACTCAAAAGGAACGATGCCTATCCATTTTTTGCGGCACTCAATGACTTGATCCTCATCGGCCCGACGGGCACCAACGTCAACGACATCACCTTACTGTTTGCGTTTTAATCTGGACGGCATCAGGGAGCCGTGACGTTGTTGAAAACATTCGATACCGCCGTAGCGCCCCACGTCGCTGTCACACCGTTCACTGTGTATAGCGTGCGGTAAAGGATATCGAAATCGTAGATATCCACGCCATCACTCCCGTTTAGCCCCAGCGCCAGACTGGTCTCAATGTCACCTGGTTGTGGCGCCACGGTAATGGTGCCCACCGATGTCGAGGCTTCCACATGGGCCACCGCCTTGGAACGCCCGGCCACAAAGTTCACAAACTGCGCCGTCGCACTCGCCGTCCAGTCCGCCGAGAAGGTCCCCGCCGCATACCGTGCCTCCTGCGATTGCCACATCAGTTCAGCCACGATGCAATCGGGCCGCGCCTCTGCAGGCAACTCCAGTATCCCGTTGAAACTGAATCCAACCCGGTCCGCCAAATAGGACTCCGACCACAAGGTTCCGTCGTCATACGCATTCCACATATACGTCACATGGAATTCCTTGCCGTACGCGTGCGTCAACTTGCCAATCTCCCCATGCCAATCCGTCAACACTCGCTTCCGGAATGCTACCCAGTTGGCATCGCCAAGCGTACCGGAAGGATATGCCGCCCAGTACCGGTCATTGGCCGCCTGATCATACGTCGCCCCTGTCCCCCAAACCCCGAGGTCGCTCTCCGCCATATCAATACCATCGACCCCGAGATCCAGAATCTCGCTGACTACCGCCTTGGTCCAGGCCACCACCTCGGGATTGTAGATGGAAATCAAGTAGGAGCCGGGATTAAAATCGGTTCCGTCCGCCGCTTTCTCCCGCCACGCCGGATTGGATGTCCATGCCGTCTTCGCATGATTTAGCTCCACCCACGCATAGACTTTCATCCCTTCGAGATGAGCACGGGCAATTAACTTCCGCATGACATCCTGCTTGCCCAATCCACCTTCCGGAGCAAGATAAACTGTTTGGGGACTGGCCCAGTAGGTTCCATAGGTCGACGTTAACGCCTGAACGTACAGCGCATTACAACCCCAACTCGCCGAGGTTCTGACAATCAGGTCAGCCACGGCATCGGCATTCATTCCGCTATACGGGCCACCATAAAAATACCCCGGGCTGATTCGCATCGCCTTGATCTTGGTTGTTGGCACCACATTCTTCACCAGCGGATTCATTCCCTGCTCCACTTCCCATCCATCGGCATATCCATCGCCATCCGTATCCGCCAGGGAGGGATTGGTCCCAACCACCAGCGTTTCGCGGGCGTCGGATAAGGTGTCGCCATCCGTATCCACATCACCCCGCGCCACAAGATATAGCCGCGTATTGATCGCCGTCACCGGAGGCCGCACGGCGGAGCCCTCATCCGTCCACGTCACCACAGGGCGACTCTGTACCGCCACCGCCAACGCCGCCGGAGCCCATCCCTTGACCAGATCCAGCGCCGCCCCTGCCGCTACATCCTGATAATAAATATCCACGCTCCCGTTGGGGAATGCTGCCGTGTTAATCGTCAGGACAGCGCCACCCGCCCCCCCTTGAACATTGATAATCTGCGGGGCCCCCGCAACCACGCCAAACGGATACGCGTAAGGCCGGGCTTCCTTCCAGGTATAGGCGCCTTTGTCCCGCCGTTGATACCAATAGCCCTCCGCCATCGTCAGCACCTTCGCCGAGGTGGACCCGCTGGTTTCATACCAAACATAATTGCTGGCCGATTTTCCAGTCTTCTTCAACCATTGCGTTCCGCCAGCATCAGGATCATTGATCGTGTCGGATAAACTGCTCTTACGATCCGCATAAGCGCCGTTCTTTGCCATCTGGGTGCTGTTCAAGGCAATTCGGGAACTAAAGGGATAACTGATCAGATTCATTCCCGGCGTCAACACCACCGACCGCTCCGCATCCTCGATCACCTGACCCCCCACATACACCGATTGCGCCACACTGCTTCGATTAACAATCCAAAAGCCCTCGCCGGGCGCAAGCGACATGGAACTCTTTTGCCATATCCCGATATCCGAGAACCACTTCCCATCCTTGGCTGCATCCCCGGTGCCACCCGCTTTGAAAGCGCCTACATACGCCTGTGCCGTTGTATTCCATTTTAAAATCTTGTCCGCCTCCGTCGCCGACGTCCCGCCCGTCAATTGCCCAGCCAGCAACTCATCCAAAGCGCCGGAATACGGCTGCAAGGCGACGGCGTGCAACGAATTCCCAGGCACTGCCACAATCCGCGTCAATCCTGCCGGTTTGGACACGGTGTCATACACCCCAGCCAATGTTCCCGCCGCCCATGTCGCCAAGGTCACCGTCATCACTAACGCTTTCGACTGTAGTTTCATGCTTCACCCCTAGTGTGCTTAATCGTACAAATAGGAATATAAGCAGGATGCAATCCAATCGCTTTTTTGAGCACAAATACACGAAAAAGTGCCTAAATTAGACAAGGTATACCATTGGTATTCTCAATTCTAAGAAATGACAATAATTCAACTCTATTCCGTTTTGCTACGAACAGAGAAATAAATGCCCTACGACAATCGATTCCGGTAATCGTCGTATCCAAACCGACGCACGACCCGCGCCACTCCGGATTTGGAATCAACGATGGCAATGGAGGGCAACCCAACGCCATTGAAGGTGTTGTTTTTAACCATCGTATAGTGCGCCATATCAAGGAGAACCAACTTATCCCCCACCTTGAGCGGTTGATCAAAGGAATAATCGCCTATCACATCGCCCGCAAGGCAACTCAACCCGGCAAGCCGATAGGCATGCTTCTTTTCTCCTGCTTGCCCCGCCCCGATAATCTGGGGCCGATATGGCATCTCCAGCACATCAGGCATATGTGCCGCCGCCGACGTATCAAGAATGGCAATGTCCATCGCGTTATGAACCACGTCCAACACCGAGGTCACCAGTACACCCGTATTGAGCGCAATCGCCTCGCCCGGCTCGAGAAAAACATCCAAATGCGGATACCGCGCCCTGAATCCCTCAATCACGCGACACAGACGCTCCACATCGTAATCCGGTCTCGTGATGTGATGCCCTCCCCCGAAGTTAATCCACTGCATCCGCGCCAGAACTCCGCCAAACTTCTCCTCAACCACCGCCAGCGTCCGCTCCAATGCATCGGAGTTCAACTCACACAACGTGTGAAAGTGCAACCCGGATATTCCATCCAAATCCTGACCTCGAAACGATGCCAAAGGGATCCCCAATCGCGAACCCGGCGCACAGGGATCATACAATTTAACCTTCACTTCCGAGTGCTCGGGATTGATGCGGATTCCACATCTAACCGGTTTGCCACAGGCCGCCACCGCCGATTGATACCGCCGCCACTGCGGAAACGAATTGAAAACCATGTGGTTGGCATACCTTAACAGGTCGCTCATCTCATCATCGCGATAGGCCGGAGCATACACATGCACCTCGCGCCCGAATTCCTCAAAACCCAGGCGCGCCTCATTCAACGAACTCGCCGCCACACCATGCAAATAACGACGGATCATGGGGAACGTGCTGAACATCGCGAATCCCTTGAGGGCAAGCAGGATCCGCGCTCCCGTTCGACGCTGGACTTCATCCAGTCGCTGAAGGTTCTGCTCCAATTTCCCCTCATCCAACACATAACAGGGCGTCTCGATCTTGCTTACATCCATATGACTTCCCTTCTTCTGACTCCCGTCT